>JAPLKD010000093.1 GCA_026388245.1 Pseudomonadota bacterium
ACGCTGTACCTCCGGGACATTTACCACACTCCCGATATTGATACCGCAGTTACAGACAAAAACTCCAATCCTTGGTTCTTCAGCATCCACGTCCTTCTCGTCAGGCAGTTCTTTAATAATGAGATCTTTGCCACGCATATCGGCAATGACGGATCCTGCCTCGCATGCGGCGGCGCTTGCCTGCATAACCGTTTCAGGGATATCTTTCGGGGATTCACATGCGCCACTTGCAAAAATTCCCTCCCTGGAGGTGAGAAGCGCGTTTTTAGGGTTGGTCTTGACGAATCCGTACTCGTTAAGCTCAACACCTATTGTTGCTGCAAGACGCGCAAGATTTTTTGACGGCCTCATGCCCACAGAGAGGACAATCAGGTCGAACATTTCCGATTTGAGCCCTCCATCCTCGTCAATATAGGCAATCTCAACATCCTTTGTCTGGCAGTCTTCAAGCACTCTCGATACAAGGGATTTAACATACCTTACCCCGTATTCCTTCTTTGCCCGCTCATAATACTGGTCGAAGCCCTTCCCGTATGCCCTGATGTCCATGTAAAAGATAGTGGGTTCAATATCGTTCTGATGCTCTCTGGCGATAATGGCCTCTTTTGTTGCATACATACAGCATACAGAAGAACAATATTCATTCACCTTGTCCCTGCTGCCCACGCACTGGATGAAGGCGATCTTATTGGGTATTTTCCCGTCGGAAGGCCTCATTACCACACTTCCGGTAGGTCCCGTGGCAGAGAGAATTCTTTCAAATTCGACACTGGTGACGACATTTTGATATATACCGTAGCCAAGTTCTTTTTTTGCACGGGCGTCATATTCATCGAAGCCGCTCGCAACGATGATGCTTCCCACCTGAATTATTTCTTCAGATGGTTCTTCAAGGTAATCTATTGCTTCAGGCTTGCAGAATTCCTCGCAGATTTTACATCCCAGGCACCTCCTGCAATTGAGGCATCTTTCTGCCTCTTCCATGGCATCCTTCTCGCTCAAAGCAAGGTACACTTCGTCGAAGCCTTTTCGCTTATCTGCCGGTATTTCCGGTATGACAGCCCGCGCCTTCTTTTCTATAAAGGCCGGGACATCTTCCACAAGCTTGTCTTCCTGCGCAAGCCTTCCTTCCTTTAAATCTTTGCCTTCAAGAAACCGCTTTATGGATTCTGCGGCAACCTGCCCCTGATGGACTGCATCTATTGCCGCCTTAGGTCCTGTAACTGCATCCCCGCCCGCAAAAACACCTTTTACTGTCGTTTCCAGTGTTACCGGGTCAGCCTTGATCCTGCCATCCCGGAGAAGCTCTATGTTGGCCGGGCCTTTTAAAAATCCCGTATCCATAGCCTGCCCGATGGCGAGAATCACTGTATCGGCACGAAAGCTTTGTGTTGTAAACTCATCATAACAGGGGCTGAACCTTCCTTCTTCATCAAATACGTCGCTGCACCGTTTACATTCTACCCCTGATACGATGCCGTCCGACGTGATAATCCGCTTTGGTCCCCATGTGGTGTGGATTTTAATGCCTTCTTCAACGGCCTGATCAATCTCCCACGTGTGCGCCGGCATCTCGTCCCATTTCTCAAGGCAAACCATGTGAACTTCATTCGCCCCAATTCTTTTGGCAGTTAATGCCACATCTATGGCCACGTTGCCGCCGCCGATGACCAAAACAATTTTTCCGGTCTGTACAGGCTCACCCTTATTCGCAGCCCTTAAAAAGTCTATGCCGCCAATGACACCCTTTGCGTTTTCATTTTCAATGCCGAGGGTTTTTCCACCGTGGGCGCCGAGCCCGATAAATGTGGCATCAAAGGCATTAAATATCTCATCTGCGGGGATATCTTTCCCGACACTCGTATTGTATGTAACCTCGATACCCATCTTTTCCACAATGGAAACTTCCCTGGCAAGCTCTTCCTTGGGGAGCCTGTAGGCAGGGATACCAAGGTAGAGCATACCGCCCAATTTGTCATGGGCCTCAAAGATCGTCACTGCATACCCGGCCTTCCTGAGGTCAATTGCACAGGCCAGACCTGCCGGTCCGCCGCCAATGATCGCCACCTTTTTGTCCTTATCGGGGCCCGTTTCCGGAACAGGTATCTCCCTTTTATCCTTTTCATAATCGGCCACAAACCGTTTCAAGGCACAAATTGCAATAGGCTGGTCTGCCTTCCGGCCCCGCAGGCATACCTCCTCGCAGGGGTGGGCGCAGATCCGCCCGATAATACCGGGGAACGGCAGCCTTTCTCTTATGAGGTCAAGGGCTTCGAGGAACCTGCCCCCGGCAATGAGGCCCACATAATCACGTGCATTGAGGTTTACAGGACAATGATTCACACAGGGTGCGATCTCCCTGTCTATCATATATGTGGAAGGGATTGCCTGCGGAAAATTGATAAATGCCGCACCCCTTATTGACAACCCTTCGTTATAGTCGCTATCTACTTCCAACGGACAGCTTTGTGCGCAGAGTGCACAGGATGTACATTTTTCAGGCAATACCCGCCGCGGCCTTCTCTTTAATGTTACCGTGAAGTTACCGGCCGCACCCTCAAGACCCACCACCTCGGTATTCATGAGAAGTTCTATGTTGGGATTCCTTCCAACCTCCACAAGTTTCGGGGCCATGATACACATGGAACAGTCATTGGTTGGGAAGGTCTTGTCGAGCTGAGACATATTCCCGCCGATATTCGGTTTTTCATCGGCAAGGTAAACCCGGAAACCTGACTCAACAAGGTTAAGGGATGCCTCCATCCCGCCAATGCCACCACCGATAACAAGGACCTTGCCTACTTTATCTGCCATATCTTAAACCTGCTGAAGCACCAAATCCCAATATAATTCTAAATTTAAATATTAAATGTTTTGAACGTATTTTGAGGATTTGAATTTTGAACATTTGGATTTGTTTATACATGAGAATTTCGGATTGTCCCTCCTTTGTCGGGATTAAAACGTGCGGGTTTGTATTCATCAAGATATTTTCCTCCGAAACTTCGGGTCTCTTCCCTCACGTCCTGTTATTTCCACCAGGTTTTTTCTCATCATTTCCTTTATATGGTTAAATACCCTATCTTTTCCAATGCCCAGTTTTCCAGAAAGACCCGGTACTGTGTCCGCACCCTGCGATAACGCTTCAAGTATACGCGCCCTCTCAAATGTAGTATCGAGCAGGGGGTTGAAAACGAGTGAAAATTGCCTGTCAGTAAAACGTTCCCCATATACGTTTCCTTCTTTCAGGGCATCCTTCTTTCCTGTGAGCCGCTCAAGCCGCGCGGCTCCATCAGGATCATGTGTTTTTATGAACTGCAACTTCTCGTCTGTTTCCATTTTCGTTTATAACCTTTTTGTTTCTTTTGTTTCTTTAGTTTTTCTGGTTTCTTTGGTTTTAACAAAAGAAACGAAAGAAACAAAACAAACCAGAGAAACGTTATTTCTTCTTAACCTTCTTCACCGCTCCATCCACCGGTATGATGTGCGACCCGCTGCCGGAAAGCCTTCCAAATAGGGCAAGCTCAAAAACCTCCGACAAAAACAGGACAGGCAGGTTATCCTCAGCCTTCCCAAGATAGGGCAGGAGGTCAAGGTTCATCTGGCAAAGCGGACAAGAGGTTACAATCATATCTGCCCCGGTTGTAAGCGCCATATCCATAATTTTACTCGATAATCTTAATGTAGTGTCTTTGTTTGTGAGGGTTTTGCCTGCACCGCAGCATTCCATTTTAAAAGGCCATTTTACGAGTTTCGTCCCCGCTGCCCAGAGGAGGGTATCCATGCTCACAGGGTCTTCAACATCATCGAAGGTCTTCACGCCGGGAATCCTTGTCAGGACGCACCCGTAATAAGGGACAACCTTTATGGCAGAAAGGTCGTACTGAATCTCCCTGGCGATTCGCTCAATCCCGACATAATCGTGAAATACTTCAATGATATTCTTTATCTCTATCGTACCGAGACACTGAAGGGGGGATATAAGCTTGTTGATTTCTTCTCTCAGTTCTTTATCTTTGGATATCTTCTCATTGGTAATTTTTGACCTGTTGTAGCAGGCTGAACAGGGCGCAAAGAAATGGTTGCCGTCGGCTTCCGCCATGGCGATATTCCTTGCAGCAAGGACGTGTGCAAGCGTTTCATCCACTGTGTGTGCAGCAGAGGCCCCGCAACAGGACCAATCGCTCAATTCCTTCAGCCTGATTCCGTAAAAAGAGCATACCTCCTTGATCGATGTTTCGTAAAATTTACTTGATGTCTTTAGTGAACATCCGGGGTAGTAGGTTAGGGTTGCCATAGTTAAAGTTTTGAGTTGTCCCTCCTCCGTCGGGATTGAACCTTATGAGTTTTGAGTTTTGAGTTAAATACCACAACAAAAAACTTATCGATGTTCTGCGTTCTAAAATTCAAAATTCTAAATTCGCAATTCGCAATTGAATGCCTTCTCACCTTCCTAACCTCTCACCTACTATTTTCTTAAATATCTCTCTCAACTGCTTCCTGTCCTTCACATTATGCGGGAGGATGCCCATTCTACCTTTTAAAAACATGCCTATGCCCATCTTTGCATCACTGAAAAGGTCTCTCTTTGCCAGCTTATAGTTCATGATCGCCTCCAGTTCATGGAGTTTCCCGTGTTTTCTCACGCTGTCCAGAAAAAAACTGTCAAAAAGCCATGTGTCTTTGTCTGCTTCACAATGCTCTTTTACCGATATTTTCCGCAGCGCGTCAAAGATACGGGCAACATCTATATCATTGGGGCACCTGACACTGCATGTTATGCACTGCAGACATGTCCATATGCTCTTCGATGTAAGAACCTTTTCTTTATTGCCGAGGATTATGTGTCTGATGATCCTGTGGGGAACTATATCCATTTCGGCTGCCACAGGACAGCCATTTGTGCACTTATAGCACTGGTAGCATGTTGATATTTTCTCTCCCGATACCTTCTCTGTTTCATGCAAAAATTCCAGGTTGTCCATGTAACCTTAAAAAAACCTCATTCTCATGCATGTATTATAATGCAGTACGTGGCAGAATGGAAGACAATACATAATCCCCTGTCGTCCATTCCTCGTTTGCCGTAAGCGTTGCCGCACTGCCGGAAAGTACGGAAAGCTTTACAGCGCCGATGGTACGGTATACCTCTTCCGGCTGACGCCTTTTCCCATCCACCGTGAGCAGGTGCCCATCAATAGATATGCCAAAAAGCCTTTCGTTTTCTTTAAGATAGGGGAGGATAAGCTCCCAGTCACGCCCGTTGAAGGGAAGAATCTGTCCGCCGTTTAATTGCTCCGGAACAATCCTGCCATAGGGGTCACGGACAAAAATAGCCCCACCGGATGCCAATGAAAAGATGTTTGATCCGGGGTAGGGTGTTTCCTGTGGGATCACATTTCCGTCACTGTCGAAGGTTAAAGCGTTCAGGATGACAAAGCCGCCGCCATTGTAAGGGTCCCCTGCCATGAAGGATTCTGCAAGGAAATCAAGCGCTGTGCCGTTGATGATAACCCTCGGTTTTCCCACTGCATTAATGAGCGGACGGCCTGCGGCATTTCCCATAACATAGACCTCGCCGCCTTTTGCACCATACATGAAGGTCTGCCCGACATCACCGTACACAACAAGTTTGCCTGATTTTAAAATCTGCCCCAGTTGGTCCTGGGCATTGCCGTGAACGTACATCTCAAGCCCATCGATACCGGAGGCAAGGTAATCACCGCTGGAGTTATAGACATCAATGCGCACACCTTTTGCCTGGGGACCGAAGCCACATCCGAGAAAACGCTGACCACGGTGGCCGAAGCAGATAAATTGCCTCCAGCCGAACCGGTATGCATCAGATATAATGCGTGCAAAGGAATCATCGCCTTCGGGTTGAAACTGTGCTGCATCTGCCAAAAGCACCTCTTCGCCGGGCTTGGGCGCACGAAGTTTCTCGCGGGATTCAAAATCTATCCGTGCATAACACCCTGCCGGCGCTCCATTCAGGATGGGCACCGACCGGAAGGTAGTATCAAGGGAGTTAAGAATCATCTGTAAGATCGAGCGGCGTCTTTTGCTACCCGTTGAATATCGACGGTCAAGCAACAGGGTAAGGAGTTCAATGACAGGGCCTTTAATGCGTTCATTTTCTGCCAGAACAGTAAGGTGGTTGAGCATAGTAAGCATATCCCCATAGTCCCACGATACAATATTCTTTTTGAGTGATATAAAAACCTCAGCGGTTTTGCCTTGAGAAAGTTTTTTCTCAACCTCGCCAGCCAGACCAATGTCAATAATTGAAAGGGACTGTTCCTTTGTAAAATCACAAGGGACATGATTTTTCGGCACATCAATAACCCGTCCGAACTTATCGGCGCACGTGAGGTCCATATGCCCGGGCGAGGATTCTTTAATGGTAAATATAAAAGAACCACCATCCGTATAGCTGCCGCCGCGGGCATTCCAGTACTGGTCGGCCACCGTTCCGAACCGCGGGTCTTCCTTTGCAAGGCTTTCGAGCGTTGCATCAATGGCCTGTTTCTCAGAGCAGATAAGACCGATTTCCACATCTCCTTTCTGCAAAGCAAAGACCTGGGGCCGCAGCATTGCTGTATCTGTGATACCAATAAGCTGAAACTGTTTGTTGCGGACATCGGTGCGGGCAATGATAAAAAACCATGGACCATCAGGCGAACCGTGAATATGCGCAGCCTGAATCTGTCTGTATATACGCTGCTTGTCAACGGAAAGCTTGTCAAAGTCCATTTCTGAGGTGGGTGCTAAGGCCTCGATGATATACTCGAGGGGATATCCGTATACCCTGTTCAGGAGGTCAAAGACCTGTACGGAAACCTCTGTATCGGTGAGGAACAGGGGGTAAATATTTCTCTGTTTCAGATATTCGGAGACAGAGTAGTAATTGGCAAAGTCACCATTGTGCACAAGCGCCTCATCCAGCCCGATAAAGGGATGGGCACCACCGGGATGCCATACACGACCTTTCGTGGGGTAGCGCTGATGGGCAATCCATATATGCGCATCAAAATTGTCGAGTTTGTAGTACCGGGACACCTGTTCAGCGTATCCTACGATCTTTAGTATCATCATATTCCTGCCATGGGAGAGAACAAAGGCCCTCTTCTCACCAAGGGAGCTGTAAAGGGCAAGGTTAAGCCGGTAAGTATTCTGATAGATAAATTCCTCTTCTGCCTTATCTGCCGGCAGCATCTCCAGGTTGCGTTCTTTCTGAAAATGGGCGAGGACTTCGGGCTTCACGCGCACAAAGTACCGTTTCACCTGAGGAGGCTTTACCTCAAGCCCCGGTATATCCCTGTAATCATCAATGGTGTCCAGAAACGATTCATGGTCAACACGGAAGTGGGGACGGATAAAGCGTGCTTCCATCCCGGGTAATACCGATTCATCGAGAAGGGCAATCTGAAGGAGAAAATCATTATCCAGTATCTCCTGGCTTACACCCAGTTTGCCCGGGATTAAACCTACAGCGGCAAGACCGCCGCCCTTTCCGTTACCACGATTGTGCATCTGCACCGAAGGCTCATATATATGCCGCCCGCTCACCGGTATGCTGCTGGCAAACCCCGTGACGCCGCAACCGCCTTCCTCTGCTTCTATGCCACTCTGTTTCACAAGGTTTCCGGCATCCCGGAGATGGTAACGTGCATCAATCATTGCCTGAGCTATGTTTTTATGTCTCATGTCAAAACCTCTCAAGTTCTCCTTCAATCTCTTCCTGTTTTATATAATCAAGGTGGGCGAGGACATCGAAACGCCCTACCAGCTCTGTTACGCTCTTCATGCCAAGCTTCTTCAGTATAGCAATAAGCTGATGGCGCCATGCCATATACATATTGATGATACGCCGGGTACCCCATTCAAGTTCCATGAGGCCCGTAAGTTCTTCGTCCGTTGTGGCAATGCCCCGTGCGCAGCCCCGGCCCGATTCACAGTGGTGACAACGGATGCACTCAAGGGCAACAAGATCGGCTGTACCGAGGCAAACTCCATCGGCGCCCATGGCAATGGCCTTTGCCATATCATAGGCCGTGCGAATGCCACCGCTTGCTATAATCGTTATCTTGTCCCTGATTCCTTCCGCCAGGAGGAATTTGTGAACCTTGGGAAGTGCGTACTCTATGGGCATGGCGATATTCTTTTTTGCTATATCGGGAGCAGCGCCTGTCCCGCCGTAACTCCCATCAAGCTGAACAATATGGGCTCCGGCATAGTAGCTTCCCACTGTCACCATGTCCACATCGGTAGGTGTCGATACCTTCACCGACACGAGGGCCTTGGAATTGGTCTCCTTAATCCAGTCCACATGTTTCTTGTGATCTTCAACCGAGTAAACGCTGTGAAACGGAAAAGGGGAAAAGAGCGCACTGCCTTCTACGGCCTCGCGCATCTGCGCAACACGGGGGGTCACTTTATCTCCCAGCAGGTGTCCGCCGAGACCGGGTTTTGCGCCCTGGGCATATTTGAACTCCACAATACGCACCCTTTTGATCGTTTCTTCCCGTACACCAAAAAGTCCGGTTGCTACCTGTGTAATGATGTGGTCGTCGTAATCCATGAGCTCTTCAGGGTAGCCCCCTTCACCGGTGCAGCAGAAGGTACCCAGCGCCACGGCAGCCCTGACACGGGAAAGCATCGTTATGATACTTACCGAGCCGAAAGACATGCCTCCTAAATAAAAGGGCACGGGAATCGTTATCTTTGGGCGGGAATCGTCCGAACGGTTCAACTCGATTGCTGTCGATACGTCCTCAAATCCCTCCTCGTTTCCCCTGTTTTCCTTTGGGAATATGAAACGGAGTTTATCGAAGCCTCCGCCTGAATCACCCGTTTTATAATTCAAGCCCTGATGCGGGATCTCGCCGGTCTCTGCCATATGCCAGGTGCTTGCGAGGAGGTCGGCAGTCCACCGTCTGTCACCCAGTATCTCAAAGGCAGGGTTGACCGTCACGGTGATGGCCTTTTCAGGACACCTGTTTACGCAATAAAATTCATTTATGCTGCATGTAAACCCGGTACAGAAATGGTCACAGGCCGCCTTCGGCCATTTTGCACCTTTTTTATAGACACCATAAGGACAGAGTTCAATGCATAACCCGCAGTTGTTACAGGATTTGTTTATTGCAATGCGGTATCTGCCAAGGGCATTCCTGAAGCGGCTCGGCACTTCTTTTATATCCGGAAAATCAAATTTTTGCGGTTCGGATGGCATTAGCTTAACCCCTTTTGCCCATAGTGGCGAAGATTTCTTTCTCGAGGTCTTCAAAGAACATGGCGCGACCCATCTCGCCCCGTAAGCGCCGCACCTCACGCATTCCCATAGCGCCCATAATTTCAAGAAGCTGGTTATGCCACCCTGCCATAAGGTTCCTTATTCTCGCGGAACCCCAGGCAGGATCAACCTGGTCAATTTCCACGGGGCATGCAATGCCTTCTTTGCAACGGCGGCAAACTCTGCATTCCATTGCTACGAGAAGCGGTATATCTATTGTAAGCGCATCGGCTCCACATATAATCAGCTTCGCCATATGCTCTGCCATGGCAATACCTCCGCTTGCGATAAGTGTGATCTGATCACGTACCCCTTCCTCCACTAAGCGAAGGTGGATTTCCTTCACGCGTTCTTTTATAAAGAGCGGTTGATCGACCTCTTCAAGACCGTATTCATCGGCATAAAGATGAAGGACCTCGGCCCCTTGTCCGGTAAGCTGAAGCGCCCGTTCTGATGCATTTGAGTTTAATGGCATTCTAATAATAACCACGAGCTGCGGATTTTCCTCTTTCAGCATGGCCTGGACAGCCATAACATTCTCACTGTCCGGTATCTCAATCATACGGAGTCTTTTAATCAGTTCAGGGGGGAGATTTTCCGGCTTCCCATCAACATGAACAATGATATGCGGGAGGTATTTTTCCAAATCAGGGGTGAGGTCTGACTGCCTGACCACGGTAAAAGTGCCCAATGACTGTGCGCACTCAAGGAGTGAAAGGTTTATCTTTTCGCGTGGAGGAGACCATGGCAATATGTCAAAAATGACCGGCAATGGTATCTCTACAAGGGGCGGAGCAGGAGAAACAATCGATCCGTCAGGCCCGAGCTCAAGGAACATGAGCTTACGACCCAGGTCAACGTTTGTGCTGATATATTCGCGTCCGTGGATGCCGTCCCGTGTGGGCCGAACAATCTCGGACATATCTGTCCACATGGCGTCAAATCCTGGACCGGAGAATGGACCACCATAGCCGCCTCCTGAGACCGGTATTCGGCCTGTCTCTGCTTGAAACCAGAGGCTTGAGATAATTTCCGGCGTCCAGTAATGATCACCTAAAACCTTATAGGTGGGGTTAAGGCCCTTCTGAATCAGCCTGTTAGGACAGTTTTGCACGCACCTGAAACAGTCCTGACACTCACTGTCAAGGGTATCGAGCATCTGTCGGGTGTCGAGGCTCCGTTTTTCATAGACTTTATAAACACACTCTTTCTTTACGCACCGGGCACATTTAAGACATCCTTCCTCCCAGGCTATTACACCGGATTTTGTAATAGACTGGAATCTGTTGGGTACCGGTGATGTATGGATATTGTATTTTGGAGGCATATCATCACTCCTCTTACACTTGGGGCCGTGGAAAAAGTTTGGCCGCTTCTATTAATTGTGGAACCGCTTCTTCCCACTCGATCGCCATGATATGGACCCCGTGAACGCCCCGGGCCTCTTTCAATGCCTGGATGGTCTCAATAGCTATCTTAATCCCCTCCTGACGCTGTTCCCTGGCCGGTACGGATTTCATCCGGTTGATTATCTCATCGGGGACATCCATGCCTGCAACCTGTTTACTCATAAATTCTGCCATACGGGCAGATTTTAACGGCGTGATACCGCCCAATATATACACCTTTTCGTCAAGGCCAAGGTCTCTGACCTTATCCATCCACTCATTGAAGCGTGTGAGATTGTATATGCACTGTGTCTGGATAAACTCTGCACCGGCCGCCACCTTTTTGCCAAGGCGGATTGCCCTGTACGCAAAAGGATCGGCAAAGGGGTTTGCAACAGCTCCGATAAAAAGACGTGGCGGCTCTGAAAGCTTGTCTCCTCCGAGTATTACACCATTATCCCTCATCTGCCGGACAAGCTGTACTAACTGGACAGAATCTACATCAAATACCCCTTTTGCCTGGGGTTGATTGCCGAAAGACTGGTGGTCGCCGCTTAAGCAAAGGACATTGCGGATACCGAGTGCAGAAGCGCCAAGTATATCAGACTGGAGCGCGATACGGTTACGGTCCCGTGTTGTCATCTGGAGCACAGGGTCAAGCCCTTCCTTTTTCAGGAGCACACAGGCGGCAAGACTGCTCAAGCGCACAACGCCAGTTTGGTTATCTGTTACATTTACGCTGTCAACAAAACCCTTCAGAATTTTTCCCTTGGACTTTATGACCTTCGGATCAGCTCCCTTGGGGGGACCGCACTCTGCGGTAACGGCAAAATGCCCTTTTTCTAAAACCCTTTTGAGACGACTATCGGTTTTCATATGCTCTGGTCCTCCCTGTGGATTTTTCTGGGTCCCTTGCCCTGCTGCTTTGACCAGTCTGCAGGAGGATAGACGTTTTGCAGAAGGTCAAGCCTGCCTGCCTTATCAAGACGTTCAATGATGAGCTGCCATGCGCAGGGGGCATCGGGATCTGTCTCGCATTTGCCGTCTTTCGAACCACCGCAGGGGCCGTTAAATAGCCCCTTGGCGCAGCGGGTAATGGGGCAGACTGCAGCAAAATAACCAAGTTTGCAGTCGCCACAGGCTCGGCAATTCTCTATCCAGAGACCCGCTTCTTTTGTCTGACCGATAAAGGCGGTATTCAGTGCAGGAAGAATAATTACACCCGCAAATACATCGGCCAAGGCCTGAACACCTGCACCGCATCCGAGTGAGAGAATTACATCGAACTGGCCGACAAGACCGGTCAACTGGTCAATAAATTCATAGACGCACTGGCGGTCTAACGTAATCTCATTAACCTCTATCTTCCGCCCTTCCATCTTTGCGTCCATGCGGAGCGCCGAAGCAAGAAGCCCCACTTCCTTTTCACCGCCGGAAGCACACTCGGCCACACAACTTCCGCAACCAGCCACAAGAATCTTCTTGTAGGGTGCAATCATTTCCTTGATTTCAGATAAAGGTTTTCTTTCCGCTGTAATCATAATGTACTCCTTGGTAAACGTCAGGGGTTCCAGGGTTCATGGGTTCCAGGGTTCGAGCGTTGTTCGCTTGGCCCCTCGACCCCTGTAATTTTGCCGGGTTTGGACCAAAAGCAGCTTTACGCGCGAGAAGGTCGTGTGCTCTTTGGTCGATGGTCAACTGATCACCCTGTGTTGTCTGAATCAGCTCAAGCCGCTGAGGTTCAAGCCCTATTTCCTCGATTAATCCCTGAGCAAAGGCAAGGCGTTTCCTGGCACGGAGATTCCCTTCGCGGTAGCGGCATGCACCTTCAGGGCAAATGATGAGGTATACCCTATCTGCGCCTGTTTCGAGGGCACGCAGCAGATGGAGTGGTTCAATACGACCGCTGCAGGGAAGAGGGAAAAATTTAATCCTTGAGCCAAGCTCTCTTTCGAGGACACGACGGTTCGCGTCCTGGTTCGCATCGAGTTGCTGGCAGAAAAAAATCGTAATGTTCAGTCCCGCGCTTTTTTGATCCATAATGTTTAATCCCCTGTATATCCTTCAACATTTTGCGCAAAGCTTGTCAATTATATTTCGTTTTATGTACATTCTGCTGACATAAAGGTATGTTCTTTTATGTCCCACCATAGAAGTTTCTTCTTTTTAGCATTCTTTTCATCCTCAACGAACAATTTCATGACCCTTTTTATCCGGAGCGCCGATTCAACGAGACCCTTGAAGTTGAGAAAAATCTGTTTTACCTGTTGTTCAAAATCATCCCTCACCTTTTCCGTATCCCTCATTATCTTCTCGATATCGACCTTCCCCGCCTCATCTTTCATCCATGTCTTTATCATATCATCTGTGACTTCTATATGGAATTGAAGGCCGTAAACATTGTTTTCAATCCTGAATGCCTGGTTCCTGCATTTCTTTGATTGCGCTAAAAGCACACCATTGGCAGGTAATTCAAATCCATCTTCATGCCATTGAAAAACAGGGATATTTTTTGGCAACCCCCGGAACAGTGAATCCTTCTGTCCTTCCTCTGTAAGTTTTACATGATACCAGCCTATCTCTTTTTCGGATGCTTTTGTGACGGCTGCACTGCATGTTTTTGCTATCAGTTGAGCGCCAAGGCATATGCCCAGCATCGGAATCTCTTCTATCAGTGCTTTTCTTATGAGCTTTTCCTCTTCTTCCAGAAAAGGATATATATCCTCTTCGTCGACGTTCATCGGTCCGCCAAGGATAATGACAGCCGAAACATCATGAAGGGAATCAGGCAATTTTTCGCCGTTACCCAGCTCAATAGTGCGGAGTTCCCATCCGTCATCTCTGAAAAATTGACCGATAAGTCCGGGACCTTCTTGCGCTATATGTTTTATGATTAAAATTGTTTTGTCCATATCTATCCTCCTGAAAGGTCTCAGAGATTGATAAATCATAAGGTATTGACTATTTTGAACGACGTTGTTCGATTTGTTTGAATTACCCTCTGAGGTCGGTGAGGGAAGACGAACCTGCACAACGATGTGCAGAACTATTGATAGTAATTTTACAAGTAAAAAAAGATGCTTCCCGGTAACCGGCCTTTACCCTATTGCTGTTCCTCCCCGTTCCTCTGTCCGGATACGGATACATTCAGCCAGATCGAGGACAAATATCTTGCCATCTCCTACCTCACCTGTCTGGGCACCCTTGATGATCGCATTGATCGTCTGCTCGACAAAATTCTCGTTTACTGCAATCTCCAGACGTATCTTCCTCAAAAGGTTACCCATCTCTTTTACGCCCCTGTATACTTCTGCAACGCCCATCTGCCTGCCGTGACCGAGGACTTCATTTACTGTCATGAGGTTTACGTCAGCCTTGTAGAGTTCCTGTTTTACGGCTTCAAGCCTGTCCGGTTTTATAATTGCGATGATAAGTTTCATATCCAATACCTCCTATTCCAATATTGTATAAGCATTTTCATGATGCTGCGTGAGGTCAAGACCCATGATCTCGTCTTTTTCCACTACACGGACTTTTACAACCAGATCGACCAGTTTGTATATGATGTAACTGACCACAAAACTATATACGACTGTTACCCCCACTGCCGCCAACTGTATCAGGAACTGCCTGGGGTTACCGTAGAACAGGCCGTCCGCCCCTGCCGGGTTAACGGCTTTGGAGGCAAAAAGACCCGTTGCAAGCGCGCCCCAGACACCGCCTACACAGTGGACGCCAAAGACATCGAGGGCATCATCGTAGTTGAATTTCGGTTTTATGACTGAAACGGCAAAATAACAGAATATACTCACAAAGATACCGATCACAATTGCCGAAAGGGCGCTTACAAACCCTGCTGCCGGGGTGATTGCCACAAGGCCTGCAACTGCCCCTGTCGCGGTACCGAGCATAGTCGGCTTATCGTTAAATATCCAGTCTATGAGTGCCCAGGTCAAGCCCGCCGCAGCCGCTGCGGTGTTTGTTACGACGAAGGCATTTACGGCCAGTTCATTTGCACCGAGCGAACTGCCTGCATTAAATCCGAACCACCCGAACCACAAAAGCGCTGTGCCGAGAATCGTAAACGGAAGGTTATGGGGCAAAATCGCCTTATGTCCGCCCCCCTTCCTTTTGCCGATAAAAATGGCGATCATGAGGGCGGCTATGCCTGCATTTATATGGACAACAGTTCCGCCTGCAAAATCAAGGGCGCCCAAGTCTTTCAGCCACCCTCCGACCCCCCATACCCAGTGACAGACAGGATCGTATACGAAGGTTGCCCAAAGCGTTATAAATATCAGAAAGGCTGAAAACTTCATTCTTTCGGCAAAGGCGCCAATCATCAGGGCAGGCGTTATTATAGCAAACATCATCTGAAAGACCATGAACAGTTGATGCGGGATTGTCGCCGCATAGTCACTGTACGGCTCTAAACCAACACCTGTAAGACCAACCCACTGGAGGCTTCCCCAGAAACCCTTACCTGGCGCAAAGGCGAGGCTGTAGCCGAAAAGCACCCACTGTATGCTTATGACGCAAAGAATCATAAAACACTGCATCAGGATGACCAGCACATTCTTGCGTCCGACCATACCACCATAGAAAAAGGCAAGCCCGGGTGTCATCAGGAGGACAAGGGCAGTGGAGATTAATACCCAGGCTGTGTCCCCCGTATCAATTTTCTGGGGAGGTTGAACGGGCGCAACGGATTGAGTTTGCGCCGCAGGGACTTCGACAGGTTTTGTCTCCTGGGCGAAAACAGAAAAAGCTATTCCGATAAAAAGTAACAACACCAATAAAACTGTAAAACGTTTCATATAACACCTCCGTATTGGAATAAAATAATCGAATCATCAGTTTTCAAAAATTGAATGCGAAATTGACCCCTCCCACAAGACTATATGGAACATATCCGTTGTGGTTATAGGCAATCTTGTTCCCGTTCGTGTCATACCCCATCGTCCTGCTTGCATCCCCTGAAAGAGGGAAGTAGTATTGCGCAACGGGCTGGATGGAAAACGCTTTGGTAACAGGTATTGTCAACCCTGCCTTTACCATGCCATCCTGTAATGCCTTGTATTTACTCCCCGTGTAGCCGCCCGTAGACTGTTCATAGGTCTTCCAGAAGTTACCTTGTCCGAATTCATATCCGAAGGATGCCCCGAGATCGAGGGTGACATCTTTATATACCGGCAGGGAATGGGCAAAGGAAAGGTTGATATAGGTGCCGGGATAGGCGCTTACGTCCTGATAGATCGACAGCGTTGGTTTGGTAAGCATATCGTATGCGAAAGTCAGGAAAAACTCCTCCGTATCTTCCGCATATTTCAGGTTATAGTAGATGTACCCGCCGGTGAGAGAAAGCTTTTGGATCGTATAGGTATAATTGAGAGTCAGATCTGTTTCGTCCCATCCCTTCTTCCCCTCCTCTCTGGCGTTAAAGGCAGCGGTTGTGGTATTCCGCTGGTTCGTGTCGATATTACCCCAGAACGTTGCTGAAAAGCCCTTATAAGAGGCGCTTAGCGAAGGCTGAAACACCAAGCCGCTTTTGCCGATCTCATATCCACGGAAGATATATCTGTTGAGAACTGCCATGGATGCGCTGCCCGTCACCTTATCTTCCGGTGGTTTCTCGGGGGGCTTTGCTTCGGAGTTTTTAATCTCTGGAGCCTTTGTCTCCTCTGCACAAAAAATAATTGTTGCCGCACAAAATGTGAAACATACCGCAAGCATTAACATTGTTACAATTTTCATCATCATCCTTCTTTAATGTTTTTGAAATAAAAAAGGCGTCTTAAAACCACTGTTGGTCTCAAGACACCTCTGTCCCGGGTTAATTAAATAAAAAAAGCGCTCCTTTTTACCGGAACGCCATCGTTATGCTACACATCGTTGTGTTTTTGCCCTGTCACTGGGTTGTATATGTTCTGTACAAGTAAAGTATTCTTTGCTTTGGTAACTGGTTTTTTAGCCGCATTCTTCAGTTACTCATCGCTGCTGTTTCCCTGTTAAACCTTCCGTACTTATCCTTAATTTTGTTCCGTATCTTTAACACCATTACGTGGGATACGCCAATTTTTCGGCCTATCTCCCTCATGGACATGCCTTCAAGAAAACAGCAGAGCACCTCCTTTTCCCTCTGGGTAAGATACTTCTTTGCCGCTGTTTCAATTTCCATTTTACTTTCTAAATATTCCAACTGGTTGATACCGTCTGCAGGGAGGATTTCTTCCATAACCGTCCCGTCTTCACCGATAGGGTTGTTCAGGCTCACAAGTACCGCATTATCCTGGGTCTTACGAATGTAGTTTTTCAGATGATAATAACATCCCTGCAATATATAACTATCTGTTTTATCACCGAGAATCCCTCCTCTGAAATCAATCCACAGGTGTATCAGCGCTTCCTGGTAAAGGTCTTCATCATTGAAAAAGGTGTAATGGCCGTTCAACTTGTGTGCGATTCTCTTTATCGTAGGCGATATTCTCTTTACAAGGATCTCAAAGGACATGGATCACCCCCTGTATTTGTTCGTTATGGGCATACGTCTGTCTTTACCGAAGGCCTTAGGCGTAATCTTTATCCCCGGCGGTGACTGGCGCCGTTTATATTCGCTTATGTCAACCATATGCAAGGTTCTTTCCACCGTTTCTTTCTGGAGGGAGGGAGATATAATTGCTTCACCATATTTGTCTCCTTCAATATACGCCTCCAATATCCGGTCGAGGATGTCATAGGGAGGCAATGTATCCTGGTCCTTCTGGTCCGGTTTGAGCTCGGCTGTCGGCGCTTTTGTTAAAACCCTTTCCGGTATGACAGGGTTGATTGTATTTCTGTATCTCGATAACTCATACACCAGCATTTTCGGCACATCCTTTATCACTGCAAACCCGCCGGCCATATCACCATAGAGCGTGGCATAGCCCACACTCATTTCAGACTTATTACCTGTAGTGAGTACGAGCCAGCCGAATTTATTTGACAGCGCCATGAGGATGTTGCCCCGGATCCGGGCCTGTATGTTTTCTTCAGTTGTGTCTTCGGACAGCCCCTTAAAAAGAGGATTGAAGGATGACTGATAAGCCGAGTAAACACCGTCAATAGGGACTTCCAGCAACTCTATACCGAGTTGATCTGCAAGCCCTTTCGCATCGACCCTTGAAGCCTCCGATGTATAACGGGAGGGCATCGAGACGCCCGCGACATTCTTTTTTCCAAGGGCATCGGCAGCAACAACTGCCACCAGGGATGAATCAATGCCGCCGCTCAACCCGATAGCAACCCTCTTGAATCCATTCTTTACAACATAATCATGGAGGCCCAGTTTTAACGCCTCGTACACTTCAGCAGCAGGTTCCAACAGAGGCTCTGCTTTCCTCCCGGGAATAGGGGGGCGTTCTTTAGTTTTGAGTTTTGACCCCCGATAGAGTCGTTCGAGGGCATGATTTTGAGTTTTGAGTTTTATTAAATTCTGTTTTCTGACTTCACGCAGGCTGAAGCCTGCGGCTACCCCCTCTCCGCTCTCCGCTCTCCGCTCTCCGCCTGCAAGCAGCATATCCACCACAAGCAGGTCTTCTTTAAAAGCCTCTGCCCTTGCCATTATTGTGCCTTTTTCATCAACAACCAGGCTCTGCCCGTCAAATACAAGCTCGTCCTGTCCGCCTACAAGATTGGCATAGATAATGGGAACATGGTTTTCCCTTGCCAGGGTTTTTACGACTTCTTCTCTCTGGCGGATTTTCCCCGCATGATAGGGGGATGCGTTGATATTGAGTATGAGCTGCGCTCCATGTAAAACCTGCATTCTCGTCGGCCCTTCTTCATGCCATATGTCTTCACATATATTGACTCCAAAGATAAGTCCTCCGTATTGAAACACAAGCGGCTCACTGCCTGCCTGAAAATACCGTTTTTCGTCAAAGACGCCATAGTTGGGTAAAAGCGATTTATGGTAAATACCTGCTATTTCACCGTTGTACACAATGGCAGCAGCATTGTACAGATCTTCGCCTATCCTGTTGACAAAACCTGCAATGGCGATAATATCGTGAACCGACCGTGCAAATTCATCCAAAACCTTAACATTGTCTTCGACGAATTTCGGTTTTAGCAGAAGGTCTTCGGGCGGGTAGCCGGTTATAACCAGTTCAGGGAAGACAGCTATATCTGCCTTCATGTCCACGGCCATCTCCACATAATTTTTCATCTTTTTGCAGTTACCATCAAGATCGCCGACTGTAGTGTTAATCTGGGCAACGGCTATGCGGCACATTTCTGTCATGATCCTTCACCCCCTGTTTTTTTACATCCCTGCCCTCATGCAGGAGGACAGGGGCACCGGCTAAAAACAATAAAAAAAAGCGTCCAAATCACCAATGGTGGTTTGGACGCCTCTGTCCAGTCTACTTTAAATTCTCTTTAGCTCTTCCGGCTAAAAGACATCAATGTCTATATGGAATGATATTATACATTTTAATATTTTCTGTCAAGTCTTTTTCCTTATCTCAGAAGAAAGTATAATAGCCTCGGAGATTTCTTTCATAGACTTTCTCATGTCCATACTTTTTTTATGTATCTTCTTATAGGCTTCGTCTTCGTTGATATTCAACTCCCTCATGAGGATACCTTTTGCCTTCTCTACAAGCTTTCGTGTTTCAAGGGCCTCTTTTGCAGCAAAAATCTCCTGACTCAGGTGGGTATTTTCTATAGCCACGGCAGCCTGGTTTGCGACTGCCTGAAGAATGTCGATCTCGTCTTTATTAAAGGTATGCACCTTCTTTGTATAGCTGTTTATTACGCCGACAACCCTTTCTTTGATCATCATCGGTACGGACAAAAGCGAAGCAATCCCCTCTTTCCGGGCTATTTCAGGGTACATGAACCCCGGTTCTTTTGTAACATCGAGAACAGTGATGGGCTTTTTCTTCAGCACTACCTTTCCGCTGATCGACTGGCCTACTTTAAGGTTAGGTTTGTTTACATAATCATCGCTTAAGCTTTGGGTTGCAGAAATAACGAGCTCATCCTTTTTTTCATCCAAAAGCATAATAGAGCATATCTTTGAGTCCATCACCTTTGCGGTCATAGTCACGATCAGTTGCAGTATCTCCTTGAGGTAATAATCGGATACAATTGTACGCGATATTTCCGACAAAAGATCCAATTGCTGCGCCTTTTTCACAACCTCAACGTAGACGATCGCATTCTCTATGGTGCTCCCTAAATACCTGGAGACAGTAAACAGGAGGTCGATCTGCGGCGGGGAATATACATGTTCCTGCCTGTTCTGGAGATTCATAACACCCACAATCTCGTCTTTTGAAAGGATTGGCACAGAAAGAAACGATTCGTACTTGTCCTCTTCAAGTATGGTGAATGCCTTAAATCTCTTGTCTTCATAGGCCTTAGCGGGCAATGCAATGGGCTTTTTCTCCCGTGCAGCCCACCCGGTTACGCCCTCGCCAATCTTGAGCTTTATTATGCCCAGGTTTTCATCTTCCGGATGACTGGATGCACTGAGAATAAGCTCGTCGTTTTTCCTGTCGTAAAGGTAGATAAAGCATGAGTCAGCGACTGTGAAGTTCATTACCATACCCACAACCCGTTTCAATAATTCCTTTAGTTCGAGGTTGCCGCTTATGTCCTTTGCTACTTCATGTAAAATCCTTAATTCCTGTTCTTTCTGTTTTAAAATTTCAGAAATATTAGTATTTTTCATTTCCTTCCCTTGATCAACGTTCCTGATATAGCATTGACAGACAGTTTATCCGTTTTTACTTGTCAATGTCAAATCGTGGCATCCTGGGTATATAACTTAATATTTTCAGATTCTTTCAGAAGATGTTCATGCTCAGCAACGAATCAAATCATTTTATGGAACATCAAAGAGTGCGGTGAAGACCCAGATCTGGATCGCTATCTCGGTTTATGTCCTCATTACTACCGTAAAAAGCATCTCAATCTAAGTTTGAGCCCCTACACAATTTTACAGATTCTGAGTGGGACCCTCTTTGAAAAAATTCCGCTTATTCAACTACTTACGGATTCACAATACAAAAATATGGATAAAAATACTACTTTGGCTTATAACCAACCAACATTATTTGAGATTTAATCGGACAGGAGTGAGATGACAAATATAATAATTTTCCTGACATATTTTGCATACAATATAAAACTCAAGCTACCGGCTAAAGTTTACCATGGCGACCTTGAAGGCGCCATCAGGAGGTTCAAATCCTTGCTGTTCTATATATTTAATGATTACTTCGTCAGTCACATTGCCAGGGCTTGCCACAAAGTAGCCTCTTGCCCGCATATGGCGACCCAATCAGGGGCCACTCGCGAAATTGAGTAAATTTCAAGTCCCGGGTACCCACTTGCGGATGAGGGAGCAAAACAGTGTTCCTGCATGAAATCGGTTTGAGCAACAAGCCGAATACAGGTTATAACTTAAACAGCAGCTCCGTATATGTCGGTACAGGCCACATATCCCTTGGAACGACCATTTCCAGACTGTCAATATCTGTGCGCAAGGCCTGCATTGCCGTGATGACCTTGTCACGGTAGGCTTCCGCTTTTTTAACGGTGCCGTCTGTGCCCTGTGCCTTTGCTAACGCCGCTTCGAGCTTTGCCAGGTTCTTATAGGAAGACGTTAACAGCCCGGCCAGCTTCTTAAGGAGATCCTCCTGGACAGAAGCCGCAACCGATACGGCACTAAAACTGGAAATGGAGTCGGCCAGAAAGGTTGCGTATTCGATTCCCGCAGGTACGAATTGTTTCCTGACCATATCTATTGCCGCCAACGCCTCGATGTTGATCTGTTTTGAGTAATGCTCAACATAGATATCGTAACGGGAATGCAGCTCCTTGTGCGAAAGGACCTCATATTTTCCGAAGAGCTTAAGGGCCTTATCCGTAATGAACGCCTTTAACGCATCAACGGAGTTTGTTACATTAGGCAGGCCACGCTTTTCCGCCTCTTTCACCCATTCTTCCGCATAATTATTCCCGTTAAAAATCACCCGGCTATGCTTCTTATAGGTTTCCCTGATGATCGCTGCCGCTTCGGCATTTTTGTCCTTGGCCTTTTCCAGGCGGGTGGCTATTTCGTCAAGGGCTTCAGCCGCGATGGTATTCAAGGCGACATTCGGTCCTGAAATCGACTGTGACGAGCCGACAGTCCTGAATTCGAACTTGTTACCGGTAAAGGCAAAGGGAGAGGTCCTGTTGCGGTCGGTATTGTCCTTGGGGATCTCCGGCAGTGTATCGACACCAACGTGGACAAACTGCGCGCCCTTGATGGAGATCTTTTCCCCTTTTGCAAGCTTCTCCATAATATCTGTTAATTCTTCGCCCATAAAGATGGAGATAATGGCAGGGGGCGCTTCGTTGGCGCCCAAGCGGTGATCGTTTGCAGCATGTGCGCAGGTGGCCCGCAGGATATCCGCATGGGTGTCGACGGCTTTGAGCAGTGCGCTTAAGAATAACAGAAATTGAACATTTTCAGCCGGTGTATGTCCGGGTTCCAGTAAATTGATGCCGTCTTCCGTGGAGAGCGACCAGTTGTTGTGCTTGCCGGAACCGTTAATGCCGGCATAGGGCTTTTCATGGAGCAGGCAGACCAAGTCGTGACGTAAGGCTACCTTCTGCATGGTCTCCATGACAAGCTGATTGTGGTCTGTGGCGATGTTCGTGGTGGCAAAAATGGGGGCCATCTCGTATTGGGCTGGCGCTACCTCGTTATGCTGGGTTTTGGACATGATGCCCATTTTCCATAGTTCAGTATTGAGGTCGTGCATGTAAGCGGAAACCCTGTCCTTAATGGCGCCGAAATACTGGTCCTCAAGCTCCTGACCCTTGGGGGCAGGCGCGCCGAAGATTGTTCGTCCTGCCAGCATCAGATCGATCCGCTCCAGATAGAATTTTTTGTCAACCAGAAAGTATTCCTGTTCAGGGCCTACAGTGGAGGTTACTTTCGTGGAAACGGTATTGCCCAGGGCTTTTAGAACCCGCAAGGCCTGTTTGGACACGGCGGTCATGGACCGGAGCAGGGGTGTCTTTTTATCGAGGGCTTCGCCATTATAGGAGTAGAATGCTGTGGGAATCGTAAGGGTGACGTTGCCGCTTTCGTCTTCTTTCAGGAACGCAGGTGAGGTGCAGTCCCAGGCAGTATATCCTCTCGCTTCGAATGTGGTGCGCAGGCCGCCGCTTGGAAAGGACGATGCGTCCGGTTCACCCTGGATCAGTTGCTTGCCGGAAAATTCCAGCATCACGCTGCCATCGTCTGCCGGGGATATGAACGAGTCATGTTTTTCGGCTGTTATCCCGGTCAAGGGCTGGAACCAATGCGTATAGTGGGTCGCCCCTTTCTCAATGGCCCAATCCTTCATGGTATTTGCAACCACGTCGGCAACATCGGGCCGTAATGGAATATCTTTTTCAATCGTTTCCTTCAGAGCCTTGTAAATCTCCTTGGGCAACCGCTCTTTCATGACCTTATCGTTAAAAACATTTGATCCGAATATTTTCGTAAGTTCCATGATTTCCTCCTCTTCTAAATTTCTAAGACATTGGCTGTTTTGAACTGCTTCGTTCGGTCTTTGTGAAAACCTCGAGGTCGTTGAGGTGTGATATATACACGTCTATGTGTAATGCTGCTGAGAGCAATTTTACAAGTAAACTAATGTTATTTTTGGTAACCATTTTTGTCAAGTCAAACGGGCAAACGGAGCATTGTATACCTCATCTCTTGAGACATCTTACTATCTCTCCCACATACATCCTGTGATAGTCCTTCAAGGGATAAAACTCATCTATTGCAGGGTCCAGGAAGTGGGCCGGTATCATATCCTGAAAGTATATCTTTTTGCATATCAATATTAATCGTGCCTCAGCAAAATAGATTGAATCATCATCAAAGACAGGGGTAAGACCTGTTTCTGTTACCTTATTGAAATCTCTTCCTGATTTCGTGCCGCAGTAAGTTAAAATATCCCGGTATTGTTCTTCAAGGAAGGAAAGCGTATAGGTGCTGCACTTTTCCATAAATTCATAGGTATAACGGTTGGGTCTTATCACACAGAAACAGATATTCTTATACCACAATACGCCTAATCCTCCCCAGGCGCCCGTCATGGTATTAAATGATTCCTTTGTACCGGCAGTAATAAGCATCCAGTCTTTACCTATGAGCTTGAAAGGATTATCGGTGAGATTCTCTGGATTTATTTCTTTCAAATTGTTCATGGAGCCACCTCCTTATAATACATCTTCATACCCTATTTTGCAATTATCTTCAATCATTTTAGAGAAAAATGACCGGGGCTCCCGCCTCAAATACGATTACTCGTCAGATGGAACAATCATCGTGCATTGATGGCCAATGGTAAAACCTGCCCTTGAGCACCCCATTCATGACCTCTGAGTGCTTTTCCAGTATACAAAAAAAGGCTTGACAAAATTTACACTTACGAGTATAAATGTCTAAAGTGGTAAAAAGTGTTAAAAGGTGGGATAATGTTCGCTGGAAGGTATGAATATACGATAGACGACAAGAGCAGGGTGAGTATCCCTTCGAAATTCAGAGAGGGACTCTCGACGAATTATGATATGAGACTCATGCTTACAAACCTTGACGGGTGTATCGTGGGTTACCCATATCAGGAATGGCTGAACATACAGGACAGGACATCCAACTACGGATCCATAAAAAAAGAGGCAAGGGCCTTTCTCAGATATTTTTATTCGGGTATTACCGAATGCCCCATAGACAAGCTTGGGAGGGTTCTCATACCACAATCTTTGAAAACGGCCGCAAGCATAAAAAAGAATGTGGTTATTGTCGGTATGGGTCCAAAGATAGAAATATGGGCCCAGGAACAGTGGGAAGAATTGGTTAAAAAGGCAATTTCAGACCCTGATCAGGTAGCAGATATTGTTTCAGAGCTTGGTCTTTAATGGGTTTCACACATATACCTGTTCTTCTTGAAGAGGTAACAAGTAATCTTGTAAGCGAAAAAACTGAGATTTTTGTTGATGCAACAGTAGGTGGAGCCGGACATTCAAGTTTTATATTAGAGAGGTATGGAAATCTAAGACTTATCGGTCTGGATGCGGACGAAAAGGCGCTGGAGATTGCCAATGAAAAACTAACCGCCTTTAAGGACAGGGCAACACTTATAAGGGGGAATTTTAAGGATTTGAAGGCAATATTGACATCAATAGGGGTTTCATCAATAGACGGCATACTCTTTGACCTCGGTCTTTCCACATACCAGATTACGGGGAATAGGGGGTTCAGCTTTAATGACGATACCTTTCTCGACATGAGGATGGACAATCGGGAATCATTTACTGCTTATGACGTTGTGAACAGGTATAGCTATGAGGACCTGAAGGGGATTATGGAGGATTATGGCGAGGAATATAAGGCATACAGGATTGCAAAGGCGATTGTAGATGAGAGAAAGAAAAACCCTATATCAACAGCAAAGGAATTAAGCGCAGTTATATTAAAGGCGAAAAGGAGGACAGGGAAAATCCATCCTGCCACAAAGGCCTTTCAGGCAATCAGAATCGAGGTGAATAGCGAGTTAAAAAACCTCACCACCGGCATTACAGATGCGGCTGATGTACTTGCTCCTCAGGGAAGGATAGGCGTTATCTCATTCCATTCCCTTGAAGACAGGATAGTAAAAAATGTATTTAAAACCTCTTCTCTGCTCATGACCATCACAAAGAAACCCATAAAAGCGGGACGGTCTGAGATAAAACAAAATCCGAGTTCCAGGAGCGCTAAGCTCAGAGTAGCAGAGAGAGAATAAAGACCCGGGGGTTATGCATATGGAGAGGCTTTATATCTCTATGAAAGGGGAACCAACCTACAGAAGTTTGAGATCCACCTTTTTAATTGTTTGCTTTTTTATCGGCTGCATTTTCGTGCTGTTTCTGGTGAAGGGGGCCAATAACCAGCTCAGGGATGAACTGGTTGATCGGCTCATGAGAGGGCGGGAGACCATAGAGGCCAACAACAATCTGAAGATGGAGCTTTCCGTGATAACGCGGGCAAGATATCTTGAGTTTAAGACAAAAGAAAGGCTTGGATTAAAAAAACCGAAGGAAGAAGAGGTACTGGTATTGAGATGAAAAAAAAGGCTAACAGGAGGGCCTTTTTTGTCTGTGTTGTCATATGCTTGCTGTATGCTTCGGTTGCTGCAAAGATTCCGGATAAATTATCCGTTAAAAGGATTTCTGAAGGGCAGAATTCCGGATCGAAGGGCATGAGTATGGCGAGTCAGGGCAATGCACATAAAACAATTGAAGAGGTGGAAGAGGTTGTTTCTGTAAAAACACATGTAGCTGCGCATCACATTTCCCAAAAGGCAGAGCAACGCCCGATACCTGAGGAGAATCAGATTGAGCCATCCCTTTTCATATCGGTTCCGCTTGTCTGTTTTGCCCTGAAGGAAGGGCTCATAGAAAAGGATGGATTGATTTCCGCGAGCAGAGACAGCAACAGCAATACTACCTGGAAGAAACCGCTCGATATATTGAAAGACAAGGACGAAGAAGGTTTAAAAAACCTCTCAAAGGCAATAGGAACAAAACATATGCTTAATTTCCTTAAAAAAGAAGATATTACCCTGAACAAAGAGTTCTCGGGGGAAGATATAGTCCTTGGAAAAGGATATTTCGTGGAAAAGAAGAAATTGCTGGCCACTTATAATAACCATGTCACTGAAGATTATAGCAGGCTCTTTCCATTTGTTGTAAGCGGCACAGGTATTGTGAAACACAACGGTAATTACACGTTCGTCCATATGAAAACAGACACAAAGAGTCACTATGCGAAAGATGAGCAGGAGTGGCTGATGCCGAACCTGATTAATCTTCCCTCAAAGCTGGCCCTTGAAAAGCTCATTACCCATACGTCAAAGATTAAGATTATGGGAAGCGGTAATATAGCTGAACAATATCCAAGGCCGTTTGAGAGGATTCGAGGGGAAGCGGAATGTGTTATTTATGGGAGAACGTATAAGTGAAGAAAGGGGTCGAGGGTAATGAAACCCGTGAAGCGTATTTCGTGAAGCCCCCGCCAAGCGAGGACAGGCGTGAAGCGTTAAAAGACGAGATACGAGATACGATTAACGAGATACGGGTTTAAGAGGGGTCGAGGGTTAAGGGTACAAGGGGCCAGGGGTTCAAGGTAAAAGAGGCTTTTAGATGAGATTGTCAGAATTAATAAATGGACTGCCTGTAATGTTCACGAAGGGCGATATGGGTATAGAGGTGAAAGGGATTACAAAAGATTCCAGAAAGGTGAAGGAAGGGTACATATTTTTCTCCACCGATAAAAGCGAAAAATATATTGAAGATGCGGCGGGAAAAGGGGCAGTTGCTGTGGTTGCGGACAGAGAACCCTCAAAGCCTTTTCAATGTTCAGTTGTCGTGAAAGATCCAAGGGAAACACTCGGACAGGTAGCATCAAGATTTTACGGCCTCCCTTCTGAAAAGCTCACCACGATAGGTATCACCGGGACAAACGGAAAGACAACGACAAGCTATCTCATTGAATCAATACTGAAATCCTCAGACAGGAAAGCGGGTCTCATAGGAACGATATCTTACAGATATGACGGGCGCACCATAAAGGCCGAAAATACGACCCCGGGTGCCGAGGAGTTACACGGACTCCTCCACGATATGTGTGCAGCAAATATGGAATTTGTGGTGATGGAGGTATCGTCCCACGCCCTGGACCAGAAAAGGGTGGAGGGTATTAATTTCGATACAGCCATCTTAACGAACCTTACCCATGACCATCTTGACTATCATGGGGATTTTGAACATTACAGGGAAGCCAAAAGACTCTTTTTTAAGCATTATTTACCACAGAGCATGAAAGATGATAAATACGCCATATTGAATATGGATGATCCATATATGAACGAATTCATTCCCGATGTACCCGTGAAGACCTTTTATTACAGCCTTTCAAAGAATACCCATGCATACCTCTCCGGTTACAGGGAAAACATAAACGGATTACGCCTTGAGTGTTCGCTCATGGGTGAAAAATTCTCTATTACATCACCCATGACAGGTATCTTCAACGCCTCGAATATTCTTGCTGCCAGTCTTTTCGGGTATACAGCAAAAATACCCCGCGAAAACATCGTTGCAGGGATTGAGGCCTTAGAAGGTGTGCCTGGAAGGTTGGAACGGGTAAAAAACACAAAAGGCATTTCCGTATTCATCGATTATGCCCATACGCCGGATGCATTAAAGAAGGTGCTCGAGATGTTATGCCGCTTGAAACCGGGAAGACTGATCGTTGTCTTCGGGTGTGGGGGAGACAGGGATACGGCAAAAAGGCCAATTATGGGCAACATTGCTTCGCGCCTCGCAGACTTTTCTATTATAACAACGGACAACCCGAGGAGCGAAGACCCGGCAGGAATCATCGGTGCTATTATAAAGGGCTTTGAGGGAAATTCCTATAAGGTTGTGGAAAACAGGAAAGACGCTATTTTCGAAGGACTCAGGATGTCAAAGGATAATGATGTCCTCCTCATAGCCGGCAAGGGGCATGAGGATTACCAGATTGTCGGGCATGAGGTATTTCACTTCAGTGACAGGGAAGTTGTTGAGGAGTTTTTCAATGTGGCACATTGATGAGATTGTAAAAGCGGTGAAAGGTACTCCTCTCAGTACAGGAAGGGAGTTCTTTACCGCAATTTCAACGGACTCCAGGAGTATCCAGGAGGGCGAACTTTTCATACCCCTTACCGGAAATAATTTTGATGGCCATGCCTTTATTCCGTTGGCATGTGATAAGTCCCAGGGCGGAAGCCTCTGTGAAAAGGGGCGGGAAGATATAGCAAAGAGCGCAAAAGGCACCATAATTCTCGTGGATAACACACTCCAGGCCCTTATCGACCTTGCAAAATACAAAAGAAGGCAGTCAAAAGCTAAATTTGTCGCCATTACTGGAAGCAACGGAAAGACCACGACAAAAGAAATACTCATCCATATTATAAAAAATAATGTTCCGGTTCATTACAATGAGAAAAATTACAATAACATCATCGGGGTATCAAAGAGTATCCTCTCCATGGAGGGGGCATCGGAGTTTTGTGTTTTTGAACTTGGAACGAACAGTAAGGGAGAAATCAGAACACTGGCCGAAATAACAGAACCGGATGTATCGCTCATTACGAATATCAACCCTTCGCACCTGGAGGGTCTTTTTGATCTTGACGGCGTCCTTGAAGAAAAGCTGAGCCTCTTCGAGGGTACAAAAGGAGGAGGGACAATCTTTGTGAACGCCGATGATCCCTATCTTTCAACCCGCTATAAAAATGGCACAAAACACACCCTCAGTTCATTCGGGATTATTCACAGTGCGGACTTTAATCTTGCCATCATAGAGGATTTGGGCTGGAAGGGTTATAATATCAGCCTGAAACTCTCATCCGACACAATAAAAACAAAGACCGGTCTTCTGGGGATACACAACCTGTATAATGTCCTCGCTGCGGCATCTATTGCATATACGATCGACGCTGGTATAAATCATATCGCCAGGGCCATAGAATCGTTCGATTCCTATTCGATGCGGTTCCAGCCCGTTGAGTCCAGAAGAGGATATATGATCGTAAACGATACGTACAATGCAAACCCCTCTTCCATGCAATGGGCAATCAAGACACTCCTTAACCTGCCATGCAGTGGAAAGAGAATAGTCATTATCGGGGATATGAATGAGCTTGGGGAAAAAACATCTTACTACCATAAAGAGCTTGGCAGATTTTTAAGGGAGAACAGTATCCCCATGGTCGCATTGATGGGCGAATATGTAAAAGACACATTTCAGGAATTGAGCAACACCAATACGAGGATATTTGATAGCCGACAACCGCTTATAGAGTACGTATCAAAACATGTTGAAAAGGGAGATGTGATACTCGTAAAAGGCTCAAGGGCGTTAAAAATGGAAGAGATTGTGGAGGCGCTTATTTAAATGCTCTATTATCTTCTCTATCCGCTCCATACGACATTTTCTGTATTCAATGTATTCAGATATATTACCTTCAGGACTGTTCTCGCGATCCTCTCCGCCCTTATTATAAGTTTTTTCCTCACACCATACGTCATAAGAAAATGCCATGAATGGAAGATAAAGAGCGAAAAAAGAGAGGATGTTCCTGAAAGACATGTTGAAAAACAGGGAACCCCAACAATGGGTGGGTTTGTAATCCTCATCGCTACGATAATACCGACACTCTTGTGGTCGGATTTAAAGAATTCTTACATTTGGATTGTAACGTTTGCCTTACTCTCCTTCGGAGTTATAGGATTTATAGATGATATAAAAAAATTAAGAAGCCAGAGAAACGGCAAGGGGATTTCGGGAAGAACCAAATTATTTCTTCAAGTCTTATTCGCTCTTCTTATATGCGCTTTTCTGTATTCGGGGTCAGGTTTTATAACAGAACTTACCATACCCTTTTTTAAGAACATCACGCCACATCTCGGCGTTTTTTATATAATCCTCGGCGTTTTTATCATAGTGGGGGCATCAAACGGGGTAAACCTTACTGACGGTCTCGACGGGCTCGCAATTGGCCCCGTCCTCACCGTTTGCTCCACCTTCATGCTTTTTGCATATATTGCAGGTAATGTAAAATTTGCCCAGTATCTCCAGATATTCTACGTGAAAGGCGCCGGTGAGCTTACCATACTTTGCGGGGCAATGATAGGGGCGGGCATCGGCTTCCTCTGGTACAATACATATCCAGCAGAACTCTTCATGGGGGATACGGGGTCACTGTCACTGGGCGCATCACTTGCGACAATTGCTGTCATAATAAAACAGGAAATCCTGCTCGTCATAGTTGGCGGGATCTTCGTAATGGAAACACTGTCTGTTATCATACAGGTGCTCTCCTTCAAGTGGAGGGGGAAAAGGGTCTTTCGAATGGCCCCGATACACCATCATTTTGAGTTGAAGGGATGGAATGAAGGAAAGATAGTAGTGAGATTCTGGATTATATCAATCATACTGGCACTGATTGCGCTGAGCACGTTGAAGTTACGGTAAAAAAAGATGGACGATGAGGGGTATAAGGTGTCTGATAAAAACTTATGTTTCTTTAGTTTTTCTGGTTTCTCGGGTTTCTCTTGTTATAAAACTAAAGAAACGAAACAAACCAAAGAAACCAGAGAAACGTTTTTTGCATGCATCAATAAACTTTTGGGGATATATGAATTTACCGGATAAAATATTAGTCGTCGGTCTTGGGGCAACGGGTATTGCGACTGCAAAATTTTTTGCCCGCCTGGGAAAGAAGGTTACCATTACTGATACAAAAAAAGAAGAGGACCTGATAGCCGCCTTGACGGACCTCAAGGGTGTCCGGTTTGAGGGACATTTTGGCGGGCACAGGATGGATGATTTCCTCTCCCATCCATTAATCGTGATCAGTCCCGGCGTGGACAGCGAACTTCCGGAGCTTAAAGAGGCTCGACAAAGGGACATTAAGGTATCAGGTGAAATAGAGCTTGCCTCCATGTTCGTAAAAGAGCCCATCATCGCCATAACGGGGACAAACGGCAAGACAACGGTAACATCGCTTTTGGGCGAGATATTTACAAGGGCACATGAGGATGTCTTTGTTGGGGGCAACATTGGGAATCCCCTCTTTAACTATGTGTTAGAGGGCAGGAAGGCAAAATATGTTATTCTTGAGGTCAGCAGTTTTCAGCTCGAAACGATTGAGACCTTCCACCCGAATACCTCAGTTCTCCTGAATATCACAGAAGACCACCTGGACAGATACAGGAACTATGAGGAATATATAACGGCAAAATACAGGATCTTTGAAAACCAGACAAAGGTTGATCATGCAGTATTAAACAAAAATCTCGAAACTACTAACGATATAAAAGCCAATAAGCTCTTTTTTACCACCTGCGAGAAACTGAATGAAGGCGCCTTCTTTGATAACGGGAATATGTACGTGCGATTAGGTGGCAGGGAATTTGTTTACAAAAGGGCATTATCTCCGCTTATCGGTATCCATAATACTGAAAACATCCTCTCAGCGCTTCTCGTTTCCCATATCTACGGCATCGAACAACAGGTTGTTGAAGAGGTTTTGAGAAACTTCAAGGGCCTTGCCCACAGGGTTGAGCCAATAAGGGAATTGAATGGTGTGAGATTCTATAATGACTCAAAGGCTACGAACGTGGATGCCACACGCAGGGCGTTAGAGAGTATTGAGGGGAAGGTGATCCTTATTGCCGGCGGGAAAGATAAGGGCGGAAGCTATAAGGTCATTGCAGACCTTATGGATAAGGTGAAAAGCATGATTCTCATCGGCGAGGCAAAGGAACGGATATCGGATGAGTTGGGGGAATTTACAAAAACCTATATGGAAAAAGACCTCAACAGTGCTGCAGAGAGGGCGTTCGAGATTGCTGACACAGGTGATATTGTCCTTTTCTCACCGATGTGCAGCAGTTTTGATATGTTCAGGGACTATAAAGAGAGGGGCAATATTTTTAAGAAGATAGTGGAGTCCATGTGAAGAAAGTATGTATCTATATACTTGCAGCGCTTCTCCTGTATAGCCTTTTCCGGGAGTTTACCCTCGTGAAGACGCTTTTGATATGTGCAGGTCTTGCAGCAGCTTATGGAATCTACCGTCTTCCGTCAAAATATGTCATGGCCATGAAATACCCCTTTATCCTGCTGTCATTTGCCGCCACTACGGGTCTGTTTTTCTATCCCACAGTAGAATTACAGTATCCTCTTGATGCACTCGTTGTTTTTGTCTCCTTTTACAGCGTCACCTTTTTTCTCATTGCCATGGATGAAAAAAAGAAAGACTTTGCAAAGGAGACAATAGCGCTATCGATACTTTTTCTCTCCCTTGCCTTCAATCTTTACATCATAGGAAAGACAATCTTCATACTCCCCATGGCCTTCACGGTCATGCTTTTCCTTTTTATCGTGGGGCGTAACCGTGCAATCCTTTTTATTGCGGGTTATACCGCCATCATTATAATTTTTTTCCTCGTTAAAAATGTCAACATTCTGGGGGGCGGGATAAGACTGAATGACATGGAACGGTATTTTCTGCTCATCACGTCTTTCCTCTTTCTTGCTGTAAATTTCATAGATTTTGTAAAAAAGAATACTATGAGTAAACTTCTGACTTTTTTTGGCTTCCTGTACGTCGCCGTTGATATTGCAATGGTGCTGGGGTTCAAATTATCAATGGGGTTATTGTATCAACCGCTCATCGGCCTTTTTATTATTACCCCGCTCATCGGTATCATGTTGAAAACGGAAGGAGAACGTGCATGAAGCTCTTAATCTCTGCCGGAGGAACAGGAGGTCATATCTTCCCGGGCATTGCTGTGGCAGAGACACTTGTAGCAAAAGAGGGTAAAAACAGCGTGGTCTTTATTGGCACAACATACGGCCTTGAAAGCAAAATTATCCCCCAATACGGGTTCAGACTTCTATTTGCGGATGCCCGTCAATTTTTGGGGAGAAGCATTGTGTATAAGATGGCTGCATTGATCCGCCTCATCCACGGTATATTTACATGCATGGGGTTGATCAAAAAGGAAAAGCCCGACGCGATCCTCGGTATGGGAGGGTTCACCTCTGTGCCGGTTGTGCTGGCAGGTTTTTTTCTTGGTGTACCGGGCTTTTTACACGAGCAGAATGCAGAACCCGGCCTTGCCAATAAAATGCTGTCAAAGGTTGCAAAATGTACTTTCACCAGCTTTGAGGAATCAAAACAGTATCTCAAAGGCGCTAAAGTCTACCAAACAGGAAACCCTGTGAGAAAAATGCTGAAGACCAGCCAGGAGTCGAAGGCAGACGATACCTTTGCTGTATTCGTTTTCGGGGGTAGCAGGGGGGCGCGAAGCATCAACGAGGCCATACTCACACTCCTGCCGTATATGGAAAGTTATAAAAATTCCATCATGTATCACCAGACCGGCTCGGAAGATTATGAGCGGATATTTGAGGCATATAAAAAGACAAGCATAAAGCATGAAGTTTTTCCTTTTACTGATAATATGGGGAAATACTATGCCCTTTCCGATGTGGTTATCTCGAGAGCAGGGGCATCGACGATTTTCGAACTCGCTTATTTTAAAAAGGCTGCGATCCTTATCCCATACCCCTTTTCCGCTGGTCAGCACCAGTGGAAAAATGCGTACCACGTGGAAAGTATCGGTGGCGGGTATGTGATTGGCAATGATGAGGCAACCGGCGAAAGACTCCATGAAGTGATAAAACATCTCATGAATGAACGTGTTTTGCTGAAGCAGATGGGTGAAAACCTTGGTAAACTTTATGTGGACGATGCAGAGAAACGGATTATTGGACATATTTACGAAAATATTGGAGCAAAACATTAGGGGTCAAGGATCCCCTTTATTCAGAGGGTTGATATGGTTTTTCATAAAATAGAGAGAATACATTTTGTAGGTATCGGTGGTATAGGGATGAGCGGTATCGCTGAGGTCCTTCTGAACCTTGGTTTCACTGTTACAGGGTCTGATCTGAGGAAGACAGACACAACAGACAGGCTCGAAAAACTCGGGGCAAAAATACTTTTCGGACACAAAAAAGAAAACGTTCAGGATGTGGATGTGGTGGTCATATCATCGGCGGTAAAGCAGGATAACCCTGAAATCCAAAGGGCTAAGGAATTTTTTATTCCTGTTATCCAAAGGGCTGAAATGCTTGCCGAGTTGATGAGGATGAAATTCAGCATCGCTGTGGCAGGCGCCCACGGTAAGACAACGACAACATCCATCGTCTCCACGGTTCTCGGCTATGCAGGTATGGATCCCACGTGTGTGATAGGCGGGAAATTAAACAGTCTCGGCAGTAATGCAAAGTTGGGTGACAGCCGGTATCTCGTTGCAGAGGCTGATGAAAGCGACGGTACATTCCTCCTCCTCTACCCAACTATCGCGGTGGTAACCAATATAGACATGGAGCACCTTGATTTCTACAAAGATATGAATGAAATAAAGTCTGCTTTCCTCGCATTTCTCAATAAGGTACCCTTTTACGGACTCGATATTATCTGCATCGATAACCCGAACCTTCAGGCCCTCATCCCTTATTTAAAGAGAAGGTACATGACATATGGTTTCTCGAAACAGGCCGACTTGAGGGCAAAAAACGTTGTATATGAAGGGTTTGAAACGAGATTTAAAGTCCTCTATAAAGGGGAAGACCTTGGTGAAGTGGTGGCATCCCTCCAGGGATCACATAACGTAGCCAATGCCCTTGCTGCCTGCGGGGTTGGTATAGAACTTGACATACCATTCCAGACTATTCAGGAAGCCATGAAGACCTTCTCGGGCATACAGAGACGGCTCGAAATAAAATGGAGCGGCGACATAACCCTCATTGACGACTACGGTCATCATCCTACCGAGATAAAGGCTACGCTTTCGGCAATACGAAACATGGGGAAGGGAAGGGTTGTTGTGGCCTTTCAGCCGCACAGGTATACAAGAACAAAGGCCCTCATGGATGAATTCATTACTTCATTCAATGAGGCTGATATCCTTATCGTCACAGAAATTTATCCTGCCTCTGAAGAAAAGATTGAAGGCATAACCGGCATGTTCCTTTCGGAGAGGATCAGGACGAGCGGTCATAAACATGTGATCTTTGCTCCAACGAAAGAGGATGCGAGGGACCGGATTTTAGAAATTGCACGCAGCGGGGACGTGGTTGTTACCCTCGGCGCTGGTGATATTAACAAGATATGTGAAAAGCTCAAAGAAGAATGGAAAACAAAAGCAGGAGAATAAACGGTGCAGAACCCGGGAAAATGGGGAATAAAAGGGGCGGTATTGCAGAACGTCCTTATGAAACGATACACCTCCATGAAGGTGGGCGGCCCTGTCAGCTATCTGATTTATCCGTTAAACGAAGGGGATTTGTTAAATACGATAGGGGTTTTACAAAATGAGCATATCAAGTACCGGTTTGTTGGTAACGCTACAAACATTATTGTCAACGATAAAGGTCTTGGAGAAGCGGTGGTAAGGATAACGAGAATGCGGTCCTCTCAGCATAAAAAGGTAAAGGATGGCGCCCTTGTTGATGTTTCAGGAGGGGTTTCCCTGAAGGGGTTTATTAAAGATAATGCCCAAAAAGGGCTTGCGGGGCTTGAAAGACTTTACTGGATACCGGGTACCGTAGGCGGTGGGATTAAAATGAATGCAGGGAGTTTTGGTGCCTCTATTTCAGATGTTTTAGAGAAGGTACGCATTGTGGATAATAATGGAAAAATAACCCCTCTCGCAAAAAAGGATATATCGTTTGACTACAGGACATCACCGGTAAAACCCTCTGAATGCATAGTGAGCGCTACCTTTTACTTGAAAAACAGAGATAAAAAGGAAATCGCCGCTGATATGGACTATGTCTATACAGAAAGAAGGAAACGACACCCCATGGAGTATCCTTCATCGGGTTCCATCTTTAAAAGCGTCAACGGGGAATCTGCATGGCAGTTTGTTGAAAAGGCGGGATTAAGGGGTTTCAGGATAGGCGATGCCTGTGTGTCGGAGAAACATACTAATTTCATTGTAAACGCAGGTCATGCAACAGCACAGGATATAAAGATGCTCATTGATACAATAAAAAAAGAGGTTTTTGAAAAAATTGGTGTTTTGCTGAGCGAAGAGGTTGAACTCTGGGGGTTTGATGAATAGGGCAGCGCTTAGTGGAATCAAATGCCGTTTAAACCGTTTAAGCGGCTTGAACTGGTGGCTTGCATGGTGAAACGTGAACGGTAAATTATGACCAAAAGCGGCAAAAACATACGGGATAAAAAGATAGGGGTTTTGATGGGCGGGAAATCCTCTGAAAGGGAGATCTCCCTGAAAAGTGGCAGTGCTGTACTCCAGAGTTTGCTGAGAAGCGGGTATAAAGCGGTGGGGATAGATGTAAACACCGACCTTGTGGACAGGTTGCAAAAAGAAAAGGTTGAAGTGGCATTTATTGTCCTTCACGGGAAATGGGGAGAGGATGGTACTGTCCAGGGGCTTCTCGAAATGGTTGGCATCCCCTATACAGGCTCAGGTGTCCTCGGCTCATCGATCTCACTCGACAAGGTGCTGATGAAACTTATTCTTAATGGTTTAAGGCTCCCCACTCCGGCATATGTCACCTGTGACAGTACGAAGACTCCGAAGTTCCCTGTTCCTTTTGTTGTGAAACCTGCGAACGAGGGCTCCACCATTGGTATATCCATTGTGCGCAAGAGGGGAGAGGCAGCGAAGGCCATCGAACAGGCATTGAAATATGATAAAAAGGTTTTGATCGAGAGATATATCGAAGGCAATGAGATAACGGTGGGGATAGTGAACAGAGAGATCCTCCCTGTCATCCAGGTAAAACCATTAAAAGGGTTTTATGATTTTGAGTCAAAATATACAAAGGGCATGACAGAATATATTGTTCCCGCCCGGATAACGAAACCTGTGGAGAAAAACGCGCGGGCTTTTGCCTCCGAAGTTTACAAGACCTTTGAGCTTTCCGGCTGTGCAAGGGTTGACATGATTGTGGATAACGGTGTGCCTCAGGTAATAGATATTAATACATCACCGGGCATGACCGAAACGTCATTGGTGCCCAAGGCATGGGCTCATCTGGGAAAAACATTCGATGAACTTGTGGAAGAGATAGTAAAGGGGGCCTCCTTAAAGACATGAAAAAGATTCTTTCCATGTGTTTTATCATACCTGTGTGCATACTGTCCATGTTCACACTGGTGTATATATTATCTAAAGAAGAGCCTTTCTTCTTCATAAAAAACATAAGAATAAACGGAAACGAGCAGCTAAAGGACGGGGATATTATGGGCAGGATAACCCCCTATTTAAAAGAGAGTCTCTTTAGCGTTGATGCTTCGAAGATGCGGGAAGCCATTATTTCACACCCCTTTGTCCGGGAGGTAAGGGTAAAGAGGATTTACCCCTTTTCCATTATTATCGATGTGAAAGAAAAGAAGCCCTCCGCCCTGTGGGTAAATACCGGCGGAGAAATAAATGTTCTTGATGAAAATGGAGAGCCTTACAAGCAACTCGCAAGAAGCGACATCAGGGGAATGTTCATTATCAATGCAAAAGAGAAGACGGACGTTAAGAGCCTTTACAGGGAAGTCAACGCCTGGTTTACTGAAGGGGTAATAAAAAAAGACGCTGTATCCGAAGTGGCATATAACGATGGAAACATCACCATTTTCGGTATGGGCGATGGGGTAGAGATCATACTCGGCAAGGAAGACCAGAAGGAACGTTTGAAAAGGGCGGTTGCCGTTCTCGAAGATGCAAAAAAAAGGGGTCTTCTCATTAAGTGTATCGATGCGAGATTCGAAAGAGGCGCAATCATCCAGGAAAGGAAGGGGTAAGATGGTGAGAGAAGACGAACTGCTGGTAGGCCTTGATGTAGGGACTACGAAGATATGCGTTGTTGTGGGAAAAATCGCAGAAGGAAAGGTTGATATCATAGGCATTGGGTCCCATCCTTCCACAGGTTTACGAAAAGGTGTTGTTGTAAATATGGACAGCACTGTTAATTCAATCAGAAAGGCCGTTGAAGAGGCGGAATTGATGGCGGGCATAAAGATCGAATCCTGTATGGCAGGGATTGGCGGCGCCCACATTAAAAGCTTCAACAGTAACGGTGTTGTGGCCATCAAGGAAAAGGAAGTAAAACTTGACGATATCACGAGGGCAATCGATGCAGCAAAGGCAGTGGCTATCCCTGCAGACAGGGAGATTCTCCACGTTATACCTCAGGAATTCATTGTTGATGACCAGGATGGAATCAGGGACCCCATAGGGATTACCGGGGTCAGGCTCGAAGTAAAGGTACACATCGTTACAGGCAGTGTTTCATCGGCACAGAATATCATTAAATGCTGCAGACTCGGAGGGTTGTCAGTGTATGACATTATTCTCGGACAGCTTGCTTCGGCAGAGGCAGTATTAACGCCCGAGGAAAAAGAGATTGGCGTTGGTCTTGTCGATATCGGTGGCGGCACATGTGACCTTGCAGTATTTTTAAACGGAAGCATCAAATATACGTCTGTTTTACCCTTTGGAGGAAACAATATCACAAACGACATCGCCATAGGCCTGAGGACCCCCCTCGACGATGCGGAAAAGATCAAGAAAAAATACGGTTGTGCTTTCTCAAACATGATAGGATCCAACGAAACAATTGAGGTTCCCAGTGTTGGAGGCCGGAAACCCAGGACTCTTCTGCGCAAGACGCTTGCAGACATAATAGAACCAAGGGTTGAAGAAATCGCATCAATGATTTACGATGAGATTAAGAAATCAGGATCAGAAAAACTCCTCGCATCAGGTGTGGTGCTCACAGGGGGATGTGCAAACCTTGAGGGTATCCCTGAACTGGCTGAAAATATTTTTAATCTGCCTACGAGGAGAGGGTCTCCCATGGGTGTCGGCGGCCTCGTGGATGTGGTGAATAACCCCATTTATGCAACAGGGGTGGGGCTTCTCATTTATGGTTTTAAAAACGTGAAGGTTAAGAAAGGGCGGTACGAAGGGAGAAAAAAGTTTAAGAAGCTGGTGGATAGTAAAAAATTACTCAACAGGATGAGGGAATGGTTTAAAGAAATCTTTTAGGGAGGTGTGAGGTGAGCAAAATGTTTTACATGGACGAGGGTAACGGGTTTTCGGCAAAATTAAAGGTTGTTGGTGTCGGTGGTGGTGGATGTAATGCATTAAACAATATGGTTGATGCGAACGTTCAGGGGGTGGAGTTCATCGCAATCAATACCGATATAAAGTCACTGAGCATGTGCAAGGTGCCGGTGAAAATTCAGATCGGGAGCAAACTCACCAGAGGTCTTGGTGCAGGTGCAGATCCTGAGGTTGGGAAAAAGGCGGCACAGGAGGATATTGATAAGATTAAAGAGCATTTGAACGGCTCCGATATGGTCTTTATCACATGCGGCCTCGGAGGCGGGACGGGCACAGGTGCATCTACGGTAATTTCTGAGATATCAAAGGAGCTTGGCGCCCTCACCGTGGCAATTGTTACAAAGCCCTTTGCCTTTGAGGGAAAGGACAGGATGATCCAGGCTGACAACGGTGTTGCCCAGCTCAAAACGCGGGTAGACTCGCTGATTACTATCCCGAATCAGCGACTTCTGTCTATTGGCGGTAAGCATATGACCATCATGGAGGCCTTTTTGAAGGCAGACGAGGTGCTTCTCAATGCCGTGCGGAGTATATCGGACCTTATCGTGGGTTCCGGCCATGTTGTCGTTGATTTTGCCGATGTAAAAACAATTATGAGCGAGAGGGGAATGGCCATTATGGGTATTGGTGAGTCATCCGGAGAAAGCAGGGCCCGCGAGGCTGCCCAGAAGGCCATATCGAGTCCGCTCCTCGAAGACATCTCAATCCATGGTGCAAGGGGCGTTCTGATTAACGTAACGGGAAATAAAGACATGACACTCCATGAAGTTCACGAAGCCTCATCATTAATACAGGAACAGGCGCACGAAGATGCAAAGATCATTTGGGGACTCGTTTATGATGATGCCATGGATGATGCCATGAGGATAACGGTAATTGCCACCGGTTTTGAAGAAAGGGCTGTTGTTGATGAGGATAAGGTTCCAGATTTACGCAGAAGCGGGTTTTTCGAGGATCAGGAGGTGCCGCCTTTTATAAAGAAAAAGGTTGTCATTGATTATAAAGAGATAAAAGCAAAAAGTGACAATATTGATATCGATGACGACAGATATGATATCCCCACGTTTTTGAGAAAACAGGCAGACTGAGGGAAGGCGGGAAGTCTGAAGGTAGGAAGCAAAGATAGAAGATGCAAAGGTAAGAAGAGCCGTGAATCGTGAAACGTAAAAGGGTAAAGATTTGAGAAAAATAAGGGTAAAGATTTGAGAAAAATAATGAATGAGAAAACGGGGAAAAGCTCCCCGTTTTTTGTTTTTATGTTATATAGTAAGTTGTGCGTCACCAATCTCCAGATAAATTCAACAAGGGCGGGTTGACCCGTAGGGAACTCCTTTCCTCGGAAAAAGGAACAATTCATAAGAAATGGGGCAGCAAGGTCCCGGTATGTGTGGTCTATCCGAATACATACCACATCGGGATGTCGAATCTCGCAGTTCATATTCTTTACAGTATCCTGAATGCCATGCCGGATGTGGTATGCGAGCGGGCATTTTTCAATGAGCAGGAGGAGGTTCGTTCCATAGAAAGCAACCGTCCTCTCTCATCCTTTGAATGTGTCTTCTTTACCGTCTCCTTTGAACTCGATTATATCAACATCGTCAATATATTGCGGTTATCTTCCATTACCCCTGCCTCAGGCCAGAGGAAAGAAAGAGAGCCCCTCATTATTGCCGGCGGTATCTGCGTGATGTCCAACCCGGAACCCATTCATAGTTTTTTCGACCTCTTTCTGATGGGGGACATTGAGGTTACCGTACCTGACTTTATGGAAAGGTATATGGCGCTAAGAGAAAAAAAACGCGGTGATGTTCTGAATGAACTGAGCGCCTTCCCGTGGGTGTACAACCCGAAACGATTAAGTGTGCAATACGGTGATGACGGTACCATACAGACATTCATTCCGGCATCCTTTTCTGTCACCCCCAGGCACTATAGGGGGAAACACCTCGGCGTATCTGCTGTTATCGCGGAGGAAACAGAATTTTCCAACATGTTTCTCGTGGAGGGCACACGGGGTTGTCCCTCGCAATGCCCCTTCTGTCTCCTGGGTAATACGTACAGATTCAGTTATGACAGCATCGTTCCACTTACAACCCGGGCCGACGATGTTGGTATTATCGGTGGCGGTGTTTCTTTCCATCCCTCCATAGTGAATATTGTAAAGGAATTGAAAGCTGCCGGAAAACGTGTCCACTTCCCGTCGCTTAGAATTGATGAAACCCCCCTTTCCCTCATTGAGCTCATGGAGGATGAAATCAAAACACTCACTTTCGGCATTGAAGCAGGCACGGAAAAATTGCGCCAATCCATAGGGAAACCCCTCACAGATGAAGCACTGTTTGCAAAAATGGACAGCATCCTCGCCATAAAGCCCTTTAATCTGAAATTATACTTTATGATCGGCCTCTATGGTGAGACCCTGAGTGATATTGAAGGTATTGTAAATCTGGTTAAACATGTAAAACACATTATGGTGAAAAGAGGCGCAAAAAGGGGATTTGTGGGGAGTATTACCGTCCATGCGAGCCCCTTTGTTCCGAAACCATCCACGCCATTCCAGTGGCTGCCCATGCAGGATATGGGAGAGCTGAAGAACAAGATAGGCTGGCTGAAGAGAGAACTCGGGAAGGCTGATAATACATATTTTACCCACGAATCGCTGAAGTACAGCCTCCTTCAGGGCGTGCTGTCCCGGGGAGACAGAAGGTTGAACGATGTAATCCTTCGCCTGGCCAGGGGAGAGAATTTTTCCCGGATTATGAAGGAGAGCCCTGTAAATCTAAATTTCTATGTGTTACGCGGCCGGGGGAGGGACGAAATTTTTCCATGGGATTTCATAGCCGGCAAAACCCCGAAAAACAAACTTTATGAGAGATATATAACATCAATCCTATAACCTCTATTGGTTTTATTCACTGTAGAGCATCCTGCAAAGGACTGCTTGACACATATAACTTCATGTGCTATTACTGAAATAAGGGACACTCATAGCCAGATATGGCATGAAGCCCGCAGCAACCTTGCGAGGTGGAATAAAGATGAAGCCCGTGATGTTTTTGCGAGCTAATCAACTCTGGGTGTCCCTTATTTTACGCATTGCTTATCTTTCTCATACCTTTTAAAAGTAAACCCCGCCTATTTTGATATCTGTTCCTTGGTTTTACTGACTTTCTGGTATAATGCGTTTTTTGGCTTAATACTAAAAAACGGGGTCTAAAATAGTCTCTAAATGTTATCTTATCAATATGTTACACTATAATAAACTTAAGAGGCTGAGAAATGGGTAAAAAAATTGTCCCTATTGCAGTTCAAAGAACATAAAGAAAAAAGGGTTTTATAAAAACAAGCGTCAAAGATACCAGTGCAGATCCTGTGGAAGGCAGTTTCAAAACCATCCTCATTTAAAACGATTAGAGTATATTATTTGGAAGGAATACATATACGAGAGACAGACAATCTGTCAGTTATCGGAAAAATACAAGAAAAGCAGGGAATGGATAAGACAGCGCATACGTAATTTACCAGCAAAGGAACATCGTCATGACCCTGAACCAATTGTTGCCATAGCCGATGTCACCTTCTTCAAAAGAAGCTTTGGTATCCTAGTTATACGTGCACCACATTTAAAGAAGAACATATATGTCCAGGAAGTAAGGAGCGAATCCATCGATGCATACTGGCAGGGAAGGAAAGCATTGGAGAACATGGGATATGCGATGAAAGCAATTGTCCTGGATGGCAGGCCGGGAGTAAGACAGCTGTTTTCTGATATACCCGTTCAGATGTGTCACTTCCATCAGAAGCAGATCGTTACACGTTATCTTACAAACAATCCTAAGTAGAGGCCGGCATTGAGCTTAAAAAGCTTACCTCAACCCTCTGTGATAACAACGAGAAGGATTTTGCCGCTGTCCTTGATGCTTGGCATAGACGTTGGTCATCTTTTATCAAAGAAAAGACAGCTGATCCTGTGACGGGAAGATGGCACTATACCCATAAACGACTTCGCTCTGCCTATAGAAGTCTAAGGCTGAACCTTCCTTTTCTTTTTACCTATCAAAAATATCCTGAGCTTAATATACCGAATACCACCAATTCACTTGGTGGATGTTTTGCCTATCTCAAAGAATTGGTGAGGGTCCATCGGGGAATCAAGAGAGATCTGAAAATCAGGGTTATTGAAGAGATACTATGGAAATGAGACCCCGTTTTTTAGTATTATACCCAAGAAAGCAATAAACCATGATGAAGGCGCTTAGAGACAGTAAACTCGAAGCAATACAAGTATTCCTCACACGACTTGGTGCTATGACCTGCCCATCAAAGATCGGTCCAGAAGTTGAGTTATACTCTGGGCTGAAATAGACTACACGGGAGGCAGGTCAGAAATAGAACAGAAAAACAGAGAGGCAACGCCAGAAATTCCCAACACCCTACCTGATTAGAGATTAGAGAAGCAGACGATAGGCAACCTCTGCTGTCATAACGAGACTCTTTCACTATCTTCCCGTTGCTGTCAAAATATGTAATGATCTTCGTGAACCCATTTGTATACTCTTTATCTCCCGGTAAATAAGTAACCATTAGCATTTTTCAACCGTATTCGTTTCTTTCATTTATCGTTTT
>JAPLKD010000032.1 GCA_026388245.1 Pseudomonadota bacterium
TTTCTTCAGAACAAAAAGATATATAAAATACCCCACACATGTCGGTATCTATATCGGGGAAGGTAATTTTATCCACTCATCCTCGGGACATAACAGGCTTGGTGTTAAGATCGATTCGCTTTCATCCGATTTTTATGGCAGGACATTTATAGGGGCTGTAAGGGTAAAAAAAACATCTGAGGAAAGCACTGATACAACAAAAGCTTCTGAAAAAACTACTAACAACTCCTGAAACCAAAAGTTCTTTTCTGTTATAATTAAATCAAACTTTTCAAAGATACAGGGTGTTTTATGGTTGCAACCCGGCAATGCGTATGGCTGATGATCTTTTCTTTTCTTCTTCATTTAGCGGGGTACTATGTGCTCTTCCATAAAATCGAGCCATTTTTATATTACTTCTATCTCACCGCATGGTGGTCTTACATATTTTTCATCGATGCAATTCTGGCAATGAAGACAAAAAGGTTCCTGATCCTGAACAGGTGCCTTCCTTTCCTCATCGTTATTTCCTGTGGTTTCTGGTGTCTTTTTGAAATTATCAACATACGGTTGCAGAACTGGTTTTATGTTAATCTCCCGGAAAAAATGTTTTACAGGTATACCGGGTATTTTCTCGCATATGGAACCGTAATTCCTGCCATATATGTCACAAAAGAATTCATCAGGGCCATTCTTGGAGAAATAAGGATGAAGCCTTTTCATGTAAAAAACTACGCTTTTTACTCCATGTTGCTCGGCATTATTACATTTTTGTTTACCTGGTTTTTTCCTGACTATTTTTTTCCCCTCACATGGATTTTTCTTGCTTTGATGCTGGATGGTTATAATTATCGAAGGGGTTATGCCTCATTTATGAGGGACTTTGAAGAAGGGCATGCAACGCAATTTGTTGCTACAATACTATCCGGGCTTGTCTGCGGCCTGCTGTGGGAAGCCTGGAATTACCTTTCGGTCTCCAAATGGGTATATTCGGTCCCATTCCTTGAAGATGTAAAGATCTTTGAAATGCCGGTACCGGGCTATATAGGCTTTCTTGTATTCGGACTTGAAACTATGACCTTTGTAAGCCTCCTTGATGGGATAAAATCATATAAATCATCTATACCCATCATTGCCTTGATCAGCATTCTCTTCTCCGCCCTCTCCTTCACGCTCATAGATAGATATACTGTTTTTTCCTGCGCACCTGAAATCAAGGATATTGCCTTCATCGGGAAAGAAAAGCTGAATTATTTTAAACTGATTGGTGTTCGAACAAGCTTCGGGATTAACATAGACCTGCTCAGTCTCCAGGAAAGGGAAGACCTCAAGCTTCTCCATCTTAAAGGGTTAGGGTTACAAAAATTTTTAAAACTGAAAGGCCAGGGGATACAGAACATCGGCGATCTTTCGAAACTCGATGACACAGCGCTATCGAAAATTCTCGATGAGGACAACATGCGAAGGGTAAGGTTATATATAAAGGCTGCAAGAAATGCAGTGAATAGTCGTTAGTGAATAGTCGTTAGTTAAAAGAACCTGTTCACTATTCACTTTTCACTTTTCACTGTTAACTATTCACTTTTCGCAATTTAGCAGTATTCATGTTGACACAGATCAACCTTATATGGTGAAATACCTTTCATGACAAAGAGAAAAATAAAGGAAGAGATAAAAAAACCGGATATCGTCATCAGGACAGTCACCTTCGCCATCGACTGGATTAAAAATAATATGAAGGCTTGCATTGCCGGGCTCATCATCGTATTTGTCATCTGTTCATCCCTTTTTGGATATAGTGTCTATGCTAAAAGACAGGACGACAAAATGCAGTTTATGTTATCGCAGGCCATACAAACCTTCGGCGAATCCATAGCATCCGGCAGCGTGGAAAAGATGAACATCGCTGAAACCTTATTCAATTCAATTCTCAGGGAAAATCATAAAAAAATAGGTGTTATTGCACGGCTTTACCTCGCTAAAATCAGTTATATGAAAGGGAAGCCTGAAGAGGCAAGGAAACTTTATCAGGAAGTCCAGGGTCAATCAAATGACCCTGTCATTATATCAATCTCCGAAAGAGCCATCCAGCAAATTGATAAGAAATAATGGATATACACGATTACGCTGAAAGCAAAAGGCTTTCTCTCAGGCAGGTACTTGATTTTACCTCAAGTGTTAACCCTCTGGGCCCTTCAAATAAAGCAAAAAATGCCATAAGAAAGTCCATTAAATTCCTCGAATTTCCGCCTGACAAAAAAATAAGGTATCTAAAACGTTACATATGTAAGCAAGAACGGATAGAGGAAGGCTGTATCGTTTTCGGTCAGGGCTCATCTTCGTTGCTCCATAGTCTTCTCAAGGCAACAGAACCAAAGACCATACTCCTCGTTTCACCGGTTTCGAAAAGGTATAGAGATATCTTGCATAATTACCGAATTGATATTCAGTTGTTCCCTGTGGAAGAAAAGTATCCCCCTCAATTTTCAATAGACATCACCGGACTCATCGATCGTCTCAAAACTGTTGATATGATTATTCTGCCAAACCCACACGATGTGACCGGCACCATAATGCCTGCAGAAAACCTTGGCTCTCTGATTGAAGCAACAGAGAAAACCGGAAAGATATTAGTCATCGACGAGAGGTACATGGACTTTGCCCCTTATAAATCTTTCGTTAAACTTGTTACAGAATCACAAAACACCCTTATACTCCGTACATTTTCTATATTTCATGCACTGAAGGGACTGCCCTTGGGATATGGAGCAGGTTCCCCGGCGCTGATGAAAAAATTGAGTGACAACCTGATCCCGACGCAAGGCAATGCACTCGTTTATGCTGCTGCCATAGTATCCCTCAAAGACAAGGGCCACAAAACAAGAACCATAAAGCTTGTCAAAGAAGAAAAGAAATACTTTATTGAAAAACTGAAGCAGGTTGATGGTCTTCAAATATTTGATACATCCTGCAATTTTCTCCTCCTTAAAATAGAAAGGCAAATACCTGATCTGGCAAGCCTTTTTATCAAATACCACATCATAATCGACGAATATTCAAGCGAATCAGCCAACACCTATCTGAAGGTGCCTTTAAAGAGACACAAGTTTAATGCACAGTTTATAAAAACCCTTAAAAATATTCTTAAAACATAAAGCCCTTCACTATCCTTATTTCACGACCATTTCCAGCATAAACTTTGACAGTTTCCTGACACCATCCTGAAACTGCTTTGTATGGAAACCGCCCGTCCATCCCTCATCGTTCAGAAGGTCGGAAACAATTAAAAGGGCAATGCCTTTTACTTCTTTGAATTTGCATACTGCATAGAAAGAGGCCACCTCCATCTCTACGGCAGAGATACCTGCTTCACGATATTTTCTGATTTTTTCCCTGGTCTCCCTGTAGATGGCATCGCAACTCCAGATTATACCTTCTCTGAAGCCCCACTCTTTGGTATGCCGTTCCCATTCTTCAAACCAGTCCGAATAAACAAAATCATCTTCATAGTCAATGTAGTGATAGGATGCCCCGTCTTCCTTTAATGCACCCCGTGCGACAATCACATCGCCAATCTTTAACTGGTTGTCAATTCCGCCCGCATAGCCCCAGATGACAAACTCTTTTACGCCGAAAGCCGCAAGTTCTTCCACAAGGGCAGCGATATTAGGACCGCCGAAATATGATCTTGTAATTATGGTATTACTCTCTTCGATCCTGTACAGCCACCGGAAATTCAACCACGCATCAATGAGTCTGTGTTTTTTCTTGTTGAAGACACGCTTTAAATCGCCTGAATCGAAGACGATGATTGCCCTTTCCGGAAGGGCAAGTTCCTCTGCTGTCTTTCCTGTAAAAGCCGATACCAAATCAACAGGATTTAAGAGAGGGGGGGATGAATCAAAAAATCTTCTCAATAAACTTACTCTTCAATTTTTGGTATGTTGCCTCTATATGTTCTGAAATGACCCTCGTTTCACCCACAACGGCCATGAAATTCGCATCCCCGAACCACCGCGGGACCATGTGAATGTGTATATGTTCTTCAAGCCCGGCTCCGGCAGCCCTTCCCACATTTATGCCTACATTAATACCATCTACCTTGAACTCCTCTTTATAAATAGTAGTCATAATCTTTACGAGCCCCATCATATCCATGGTCTCTTCATCGGTCAGCCCTTCAAGCAACCCCGTATGTCTTACCGGTACAACCATTACGTGTCCGTTTGTGTAAGGGAACTTGTTCATGATAACAAATGCCGTGCCTTTTCTGCCGACAACAAACAATTTGTTGTCATCCTTGCTGTCAATGCAGAGGAAGCACCTTTTATCACCCTTAACGGTGGTGGTGCTGATATACTCCATTCTCCATGGCGCCCATATTCTATCCATCCCAATCCCTCATAAAAATATAATCTTTCCAATGCTCCGGGAATATCTTCACGCCTACATGGAGCATGAGTAAATAAAATCCATTCGGCCGTGATGGCCTCTTCCTCGGGTACATTTCAATCTCATCCGTCAGTTTATCACCCTTTTTCAGGTTACATCGGTTACATGAAGTCACAATATTTGACCATTCCGTTATCCCGCCTCGCGATCTCGGTATGATGTGGTCGCAGGTAAGATATTTCAAGTCAAATCTCTCTCCGCAATACTGGCAGACATAATCGTCTCTCAAAAATATATTCCTTCTTGAAAACTTAACGTTCCTGTGGTTACCCCTGACAAGCCTTAGAAGCCTTATAACAGACGGCTGTCGTATAGTGATCGAAACCCCCCTTATCTCTTTCTCATACTCTTTTACAACCGCAACCTTGCCAAGATAGAGAAGGGTCACTGCCTTTTTCCAGGACAATACATTCAAGGGTTCAAACGTTGCATTCAAAAGAAGGGTTCTATCCATAAACCATTAGAAAATAACGTTTATTTATCTTGATTGTCAACGCTTTTCGTATCAGGGACATCCTATAGGCTGCAATAACTTTGTCAGGATTTTCCCCTTGAAATCTACTCACGGATGCGAGAAAATAGATTCACGGATGGAAAAGTCAAACAAAGAAAGGAGAATCATGGAGAGACCGACTTCTCGTGACATCACACGCACAACGCTGAGTGTTTTGCTAATTGGCATTCTCATCGTCGCCGTCTTCTGGATCATCCACCCTTTCCTGCCCTCATTAATCTGGGCAACCATGATCGTTGTAACAACCTGGCCATTCATGCTACGAGTTCAGGCAAGGCTGCGGGGTAAACGAGGGCTCGCTGCCCTGGTGATGACAGTGGCGCTGGTACTCGTTTTTGTCATACCATTCTGGCTCGCGGTGGCAACCATCATAGACAATTATGACAGGATCGGCGCCTTGGAGGCATCCTTCCATAAAAGCGCCTTACCGTTGCCCCCTCACTGGGTGGGGAAGCTACCAATGATAGGTCCCGGGCTTTCAGGGGCATGGCAGGATGTTTCCTCTGCCGGCCCACGGGGGCTAATCCTGTGGTTCAAACCCTACGCCGGAAAGCTGGCCGAATGGTTTGTGGCTCAGGCCGGCAGCGTTGGCAAAATATTCGTTCAGTTTCTGCTGACAGTGGTTATTGCCGCGATACTGTATGCTAAAGGAGATACTACCGCCAATGCTATACGCCGCTTCGCACGGCGGCTTGCCGGCCATCGTGGCGAAGAGGTTACCATCCTCGCTGCAAAGGCAATCCGGGGCGTTGCACTCGGTGTGGTTGTTACGGCCCTGGCGCAGTCCCTCCTGGGTGGCATCGGCCTTGCAATGACCGGCGTGCCGGCTGCATTCGTCTTCACTGCCATCATGTTCATGCTCTGTGTAGCACAGCTTGGGCCGGGGTTCGTGCTGATTCCATCCACCATTTGGCTCTACTGGAGCAACCACGCTGTGGCGGGGACAGTATTGCTCGTATTGACGGTCGTTGTCGTGAGCCTTGACAGCGTGCTCCGTCCCATGCTTATCAAGAAAGGGGCAGACCTGCCGCTCCTGCTCATCCTTGCCGGTGTCATAGGAGGTCTTATCACCTTCGGTATCGTAGGCATATTTGTTGGTCCGGTGGTACTGGCTGTAGCCCTCACTCTGCTTCGTGCCTGGATCGAAGAGGAAGATGCTGATGTCCAGAAGGAAACGTGAATTACTTGATTTTCTCGATAATTCAGCGAACTGTTGAACTACGACCTCAAGCCCGACTCGGTATCGGATGAAATTGCTCTAACGTTTAGAGCAATCGCCTAAATCTCTGCAAAGTCTTATTCTACGCTGCTTAACACGATTTCACTTCTAAAAAATCCTGATGAAATTCAGGCTGCTATCCGGCAGGGAAATCTCCCTCAGGTGTGAAAGGAGCGGAGAGCATAGAGCGGAGAGCGTAGAGTGGGTAGCCGCAGGCCTGTCCTGCCAAGGCGTTGTTGCATTTCTTGGCCAGGGCTTCAGCCTGCGTGGAAGGAGCAGAATCCGCAATCCGTACGGTTTAATCCTGCCGAAGGCGGGACAATCCAAAATGGGATGGGGGAAGGTATCAAGTAATTCTGTAATAGTATTTTCACTTGCAAATTAGTTAAAATTAAAGGAGAATTAAGAAAAGCTTGTTTGCAGCTCGCATCATTTGGGGAAAATGAGGTCTTATCTTTAGGAAGCCATGAAAAAAGAAATTCTTTACATCGCTCTTATAAACATTTTTATCGGAATGTGCGTTTCTTTCCTGCTAAAGCGCAATATCCTCGCCGTCGTTCTCATTGTCATTGCGAGGGCTTTAGCCCGTGGCAATCTCAAAGAATGGAATTTCTGGCGTCATTATTGACTTTTCAGAGATTTCAAAAATTGCTGACACAGTGTCAGCAATTTCCTCTGACAGGTCCTAATGTAATAAAAAGTGACTATTTCAAATTGCTATACGTAATAACTTGCACCTACAACTCGATAGCCCCTTGCTTAAAGAAAAACAATGATTACCACATAAATACTGCAGTATTGAAGGCGATGTCCATCCCCCCTGCGGGTTGAGAGGATGGACATCTTGAATGGAATTCTGATTCAGATAATCCGTCTATGCCGACACAGGTGTTGTATGCCGAGAACAACAATCACGGTGAAGAGTAAGAGCACAAGAAGCGCAGGCACAGTGCCAATGGTCAAAGTGAGATAACTGATGCCCACAATCGGAAGCAAAGCTACCCTAATCCCTGTCTTCATGGTCTCACTGGTACTGATTCTGTCGGCTATGGAAGGCGATACCCGGTAGTAACACTCAACAAATGACCTGCCCAGGGAAGAGGAGAGAAGTACGCTGTCCCTGAACATCCTCAGCATCTTCACAAAGGGATGGAAGTATGAACCATAGGCGGCTGTAGCGATGAAGCATCCGCTGCCCCCGCCTCCGTTTACACCGACTGCCCCTAATGCCCCGGCAACGACAGGATCAGAAATAACACCGGCGGCAGGGTCGCTGTCGCACTCGGAATTGTCAATAATGGTAAAGCTTAAGGTGTTACTGTTCAGGGAAACATCAGAAATGCCAGTGCAGTCATTAACAGGGTAGAGGTTTTTCCATGTTGTCCCAACGGTTTTATAAAAAACAGGGTTTGCAGGCAGGGCAACGAAGTTGATCGAAAAATTTGCCGAAGCGCCGGTAAGGGCGGCGGTAAAACTTATTGAAGTGTAAACATTGAGGCTCGATGGGCCTCCTGAGACGGCATCACTTGTAGTCTCACTGATTATCACCGCATCCGAAGATTGAATAGATGCCTTTACGGTGTTAAAGGTGGCTGTAACAGAGGGGTTGGCGTTAATCACAACAACACAGGTATCTGTCCCTGAGCAGTTGCCGCCTGACCAGCCGGCAAAGGTGGAGCTTGCGTCACTTGCGGTGGCGGTTAACGTCACCTGGGTATCGCAGCTATATTTTGCAGAACAGGTGCTTCCGCAATCTATCCCTGATGGCAAACCGGTTACTTTTCCTGTGCCGTCCCCATTCTTCACAACGGTCAGCGTTTGCTGCCCGATACACGAAGCGAATACAGCTGTTACGTTTTTTGATACGTCCATGGCAACGTTACAAACAGGGTTTAGCCCTGTACACGCTCCTGACCACCCGGTAAAGGCTGCTCCCGAAGTAGGGGTAGCGGTAAGGACCAGTTGTGTGCCGGGAAGATAGGTGGCTGAACATGGAGAACCCACGGCGCATGTGGCAGACGAATACGGCCCCATTGCTACCGTGCCTGGACCGGCCACATCGACTATTATGGTATTGGGAGTGGGAAGGGGTTTTATAAGCTCTGCATTGAATAAATGGGGGGTTGTATCAGTGAGACCCTTGCCGACCGTGCCGGCCACGATCCTGCCCACGCCGATCGCATACCCGCGGGATTTTTCAGCGGGAGACCCCGTACCCTCCACCGCAGGGTTTACATCGGTGATGAATATTGACAGTGTATTTTCGATGTTGTGAACAATCTCAAAGGTGCGGAAATTCTGCGGCCAATCCCTTAACGAAGATGTCTCCACCTCCCAAAAGCCGAATTCCGGACCCTTGCCGTAGGGTGCGGGCTGCGGGGAAACAGTATTTATATGACGATGCCCCGATATCCATAAAATCAGGTTTGAGTATTCATGGAGTTTTTCAAGCATCATCGCATCGCTCACTACGTTATAAGGGGGAACCGGTTTGTTTTTTGCGATGTCGGTACCGATAGCGCACGGGACAGCCGGGGTGCCGGTACCGGTTGACCCTCCATTATCGCAGGTGGACATAAACAGCGGAATGACTGTATTATTGGATACATCGGCTGCCTGAGCGTTTGCGGGCGCCGGGGCATCCGGAACATTCAGCTGAGGCCCTACGGGAACATGGGCTGCGATAATCATGAGCTTGCCTTCAGCCTGACCCGATTTAAGTTCGTTTACAAGCCAATCATATCGTGGTTTATCGAGACAGCCCCGGGCATATGTGCTCATTTCAGCATAAGGGTTTGTCTTGCATGTGTCATCGAGGGCTATGACTTTCAGCGGCACATCCGGTTTAGGTTCGAAGGAGTAGGATGCCCAGTCGCGATCGAGATTTGACTGGGTAAACCCGTGACCTTTGGGTTTTGAAGTAGTATTGAAGAACTGTTTCATCCATTCCAGGGACACAGAAGTACTGGTAGTGAGGCTGTTGCGGCTTGGATCAGCGACAACGAGCGGCTGCGGTATAGCAGTATCAGGTGACGCATCTATAATGGTCCCATACTGCGTTGCCCCGTCAATCACACCCATGTAATAACCGGTAGTATCAAATGTAGGGAACAGCGTCGGGCCCTCAAGGCCTATGTTGAGAACAGCACTGCCAACGACGGTGTTTCGCACAGCATCTGTATATTTGAGGGTTCCAGACCAGTATTGGTCATGGTTGCCGATAACCTGGTACCAGGAAATATCTTTATTGAGCCCGGCTGCCTGATAGGGCCTCTGGTAATCTATGGAACCTGCGCCGTTGTGCGCCCCCGAACTCGGCACAATCCATTGTCCATCGATAACATCGATATACCATCTGAGTTCATTTTTCTGGGTATTATTCACCGCATCGCCCAGCCCTATGCCGAAGTCAAAGGGCAGTCGGCTATGAAGAACGTTGGCCGTTTGCATCGCTGCGTCAAGAACATGGGTAGTAGATAAAATGATCGGTGAATAGGCAGAGCTGTTGGTGTTCCCGAAAGGCGCTACTACCCCCGGGTAGAGAATCTGTGCTGGGGATTCCTTATCTGTTATGTGGACGTCAGTGATAGCAAAGAAATTCAAAAGCCTTTTATCCGGAGTTCGCAGCCCGGGCGTCGAACCATCCGGCAGAAGCGCGTCTCCCTGAACACCAGCTCCCAATGTCCAATGACTGTATTTCTGTGGTTCGTACTGGTCGACTTCTGTTACCGTAAGCTGTACCGCATCGGGTATCGAGGCAGGCTTCACTGTCTGTTCGCGCGTAGTGTAAACATCTGCGGAGATCGGGTATGTAGGTCCCCCCGCGTATGTATGGAATGGCAAAAACATAATATACAGAAAGAGCAAAAATGCGGGTATCACCATTTTTCGCATGATATGGCCTTTTTGACAGGCCTGCTCGGTGTAGTTTGTTAATATCATGGTGAAGCCTCCTTTCCCATCGGAAACGAAAAATGGCCATGGCAGGGGTCACTTAATATGTCTCGTTGTAGGGGTAAAGCTAAACAAAACTGTTTTACTGACTGTGATTTTTGAGTTGTTACCATCATTCCCGAATCCCCTCACCATCAGGGGTCACGCAGGCTTTAGCCTGCGGCTACCACTTTCTCAATTCTCAATTCTAAATTTCGTATCACCTATTGTCCATAGCCTATTTTTACATACCGATTGCCTGCTTTTGCGATAAATTCACTTCTGCCTGATCTCCGGTGGCTTCGTTCACTATGAGAAAGGCTTGATCATCTCCTCTCTGCAACTGCTCGTTTGCATTCAGAAACTCTATGCCGTAAATCGTACCGTCCGGTGCAATATCAATATTTAATTCCTCGCTGATCTTTATCGTCTCAACCTTTGCATTCTTTTCGTGGAGCTTCAGATATGCGATGTTGTATCGAGGATCGTAGGTTAATTTCATGTTATATTCCTCCTAAAAAAACTTGGTGATGACGGTAATCACTATCCAATCACCCTCTTCTTTGACGGCATATGCCTCTACCTGTTTTGTCGCATAATGTGTGCTCTTCCACACATTGTTATAAGGAAAGTTCCGCAATCTCCGCCTCTTCTGCTCCCTCTTTCCTGCAATCGTTCCCTTGCATGTGAATGAAGTTTTATCATACCGGAATTATATCACCATAAAAACATATTCCCACTTTCTAAATTCTAAATTATTTAATATCATTAGTATTATACCCTACATTGCACATTTGTCAATGATATGCATCACACTTTTCACATAATCGGCAAAATTGCCTGACCTGTCTGCCGCAGCCCATGCACAGGCAGGCAAAAACTACGACTGGAAAGCCTGATGAGTGGTGAGCCGATCGGGGTCGGACCAAGCCCTTTAAAAACAGTGTTGAGTTTTGAGTGTTGAGTTTTGAGTTGAAAAAGCCCGATAAAATTGGCTTAAAGTGCTGTTTTTGCCTGTGAAATGATAAGATATAATCTTTTGTCTGCATTTGTCGAGCGAAGCGGACCTGCCTGTGCGATGCACGCAGACAGGCGGCAAAAAAAGTATTTTTCCTAAAACTGCCCGATTATATTACAGAATTATATATTTCCCCCATCCCATTTTCATTTCGGATTGCCGATTGTCCCGCCTTCGGCAGGATTAAACCGTGCGGCCTTCGGCCTGCCTTTTCCCGCCTTTCAAATTGAGACTGCCACGGCTTCGCCTCGCAGTGACATACCGGGGGTTTTCACTGTTCACTGTTCATACCAATTCGCCGTCATTCGTAAATTAAAGCGGGAGCGTCTTCCCTGAGCATGACTCACGGAACGACCGTAGAACCATTGTGTGGTGAAGCAGAGCGTTCACGCATAGCGTGATGATGTGCAGGTAAAAACATCTTCGGGTAGCCTCCGCCCTTGCACATCAAGTGATGCAAGCCCTACAATGGTCGGGAGAGTAGTGCGGAAGTGCGAGGGGATGTGTGCTCCCGTTATCAGGCAATTTGGTTAGTAATTGATGGAGAATTGGTATTAGCTATGAGCTATGAGCTTTCAGCTTTCAGCTTCTTTCTTTACGGCTATGGCGATTTTTATGAGTATTGTGAGGACGAGAAGACCTATTCCGTAAATACCCGCAGTGATAGCAATTTCATGTGTAGTGGGTATATATTTTGTTATCTCGCCGAGAGGGGAGGGGATAAAGCCGGATACAACGAGGCCGAGCCCTTTTTCAATCCATATCGAAATGATGATGGCGATGCATGCTGCAACAAGAATGGTATCATTTTTTCTCGTTTGAGGATTCACCAGAAGGATTGCCGATGCCCATCCGAGAACAAAGGAAACCCACATCCACGGGCTCAGTAAAAGATGTCCGTTTATGCCGAAAAGAAGCAATCGAGCATACAGGCTGTGCTCGGGGATATTGCTGTAGAAAACGGTAAAGATTTCTACAAGGGATAAGAAAATATTTATAACCATCGCATACGCGATAATCTGTGCTATCTTCTGGATAACTTCACGTCCTGCATCGAACCGGGCAAGCCTTTTCACGATAAAGCACAACAGGATAAGGATTGCAGGCCCTGATGCAAAAGCCGATGCAAGGAACCGTGGTGCAAGAATCGCCGTAAGCCAGAATGGCCGGGCACTGAGTCCTGAATAAATGAAGGCGGTTACAGTATGAATACTTATTGCCCAGGGGATTGACAGGATTACGAGTGGTTTGATCCATGCAGGCTGCGGTTCGGCATTGCGCTCAGCATTAAGTGTCTGCCACCCGATGATAAGATTCAGCAGGAGGTATATATTCAACACAATCATATCCCAGAAGAGTATTGATTCAGGAGAGGGATACCGGATGATATTGAGAACACGGGCAGGCTGACCCAGGTCGACGAATATGAACAGAATAGTCATTATAACTGCCGACACGGCAAGGAATTCTCCGAAAACGGTGATTTTTCCGAACTCTTTATAATTATGGAGATAATAAGGGAGGACTACCATAACTGCTGATGCGGCAACGCCTACAAAGAAGGTAAAATTGGAGATGTATAACCCCCATGAGACATTTCTTCCCATGCCGGTTATGCCTAAACCGAATTTTAACTGGAGAAGGTACGATGCGAAACCGGCCAGGATGACTGCGCCGAGCAGTATAATCCACATCCAGTATTTTTTACCTCCTGTTAGCGCTTTACCAAGCATAATCCCTCACAGTATATAAAACACCTTTGGCTCGGTACCAAGATGAGGTTTTCTTACGATGCTATGCCGCTGTTTCAGCATTTTCGTTACATCCGAATCGATGACTGCGAGATCACCGAAGATGAGGGCATTTTCCTTACATACCTCGACGCAGGCTGGCAAAAGACCTCGTACCAGCCTTTCTTCGCAAAAATTGCATTTTTCTACTACCCCCTTTGTTCTTGTGGGGAAATCCTGATATACTGTTTTTAAAAATAACCGCGGATCAAACCAGTTGAAACTTCTTGCCCCATAAGGGCAGGCAGCCATACAATATCTGCATCCGATACAGCGGTGATAATCCATCATGATAATTCCATCTTCCCTTTTCCATGTGGCCTTTGTAGGGCAAACCTTTACACACGGCGGGTTATCGCAGTGGTTACACAACACCATGACAGGAAGGTTTTTTATCTCTTCCCTGTTTATTATGTGAATGTGTTCAGGGAAGACCGTTGGATATGGACTTTTCCATATCCATTTCACTTCTTCCTTGGGGCTGCCCAAGTCGGGAATATTATGAATGATATTACATGCATCTATGCAGTCCCTGCAGCCGGGCCTTTTTGCGCAGGCATCAAGATCTACCGTCATTCCCCATTTTCTGATATAAGATGTTATTTTTTGTTTTGGTGTATTGGCAAATAATCCCTTAGGTAATATGTTGAAAGCGGAGGATAACGACAATCCGGCAATGGATGATCCGGTTAATTTCAAAAATTTTCTTCTATCCAACATTACTCCTCATAGCGGAGAGCATAGAGCATGGAGCATAGAGTTTGAAACCTCGGCTCGCAAAGGCTGATGACTATGACTACCAACTTTCCGCATTTCGCCTTTTCCTCTTCGCTTTCGCATTTCCCGATCTGCATTTATTCCTCCTGCCTGCTGCTTACTGCATTATTTGGTACGATATGACAATCCCAGCACTGTGGTTTTGCTCCGGCATAGTCGTGACAACGGTCACAGAATTGGGCCTTGCTGGAATGACAGTTCAGGCATGTTCCCGTCAGGCTTATGACGTATAATTTCCCATCCCTTGTCTTATGAACCCTCATCCCCTCTCTCACAACCGACTCTTTCCATTTATTTAGTAAATCCATATGGTTGGACTTCATATATGATGTGTTTTCTACACATTGCCTTGCATCTGTTCCAATTTTAAGCTGAGGCACATACGCAGCCTTCCCTGTAAGGCTGTTATACCAGAATGGAGTCAGCATAATGATGAGAAATATAATAATTCCCGCTATAATCTTAATCTTATCGTACATCCTTGCCTCTACTCCCCTTGAACCCTCGACCCCTCTTTTAATTCTGCCTTCTGCCGAACTTATTTCACACATCCTCCACCGCTTCCTCTTCAATCAACGGTTCTCCGCGAAGGTTCGTTGTTCTTTCCTTTTCTCCTTCCATAATGAGTGCATTACCGAGGAGTTCGTGGACACCACAGACACCAATGCCCGGTACCCAGTAATCAAGTAATGGCGGGAATGCTGCCTTGTCGATGGCGCATATACAGGCGAGCATATTGACCCCGTATTTTTCATGGACATGTTTTACTGCATTGGCACGTGGAAATCCTCCTCTCAGCCTCATTTCAAGGTTTTCATCTGCACCGAGGCCCGCCCCGCTTCCACAGCAGAAAGTCTTTTCTCTTATTGTG
>JAPLKD010000125.1:0-50000 GCA_026388245.1 Pseudomonadota bacterium
TTTTAATCATCAAGCCGGTAACGCCCACAGGCGCTCCTTTCTTCAGCCAAAAGGGACCTGGTTCACAGCATGCGCCCATTATTATGTCCTTTGCCATTGCTTTTTTTATCGGTGTTTTTGCGCAGAGGACACGCTTCTGCACCATGGGGTCGATCAGAGATGTAATCCTCATGAGGGATTTCCATCTTGCCAGCGGCGTAATCAGCCTCCTCGTCTTTGCGTTTTTGGCTAACCTTGCGTTTGGTCAATTCCATCCGGGTTTTACAGGCCAGCCCATAGCCCATACAAACCATCTCTGGAATTTTCTTGGTATGGTCCTTGCGGGGCTTTCGTATGCGCTCGCAGGCGGTTGTCCTGGCAGACAGCTTTTTCTGTCCGGTGAAGGCGATATTGATGCGGGGGTTTTTGTGATCGGGATGATCGTTGGTGCAGGGTTTGCCCACAATTTTGGTACTGCAGCTTCCCCGGCAGGCATTGCTCCGTGGACACCCTTTGCCGTTATAATGGGTCTCCTGTTCTGTGTGGCAACAGGGTTATTCATGAGAAAAAGAATCGCATAAGGAGGATGGAAAATGAGCAAAACAACACTCGATTTAAGGGGTCTTTCCTGCCCGCAACCTGTTTTTGAAACAAAAAAAGCGATTGAAAACCCATCCTTTGAATCTCTGGAAGTGCTTGTTGATACACAGACATCCGTTGAAAACATAAAGCGATTGCTGAACAGCAAGAAGAATATTGAATATTCTGTTGAAGAAGGTGAAGATTTCAAGATTATCCTTTCAAAAAAGTAAAGATAGTTGAGGACCATGCTTTCAAGCGTGGGTGAATGCATTATTATTCACGCAAAACGCGTGTATATGTGGTAGCATTATTTCAAGAATGGACAACCAGCATTATATAATGGTTATTGCCGGTATTATCGAAAGGGATAGCAGGATTTTGATTGCTAAAAGGAAGAAAAATAGTTTTTCAGGTGGAAAATGGGAGTTCCCCGGAGGAAAATTAGAAGATAATGAAACTCCCGAAGCATGTTTGAAAAGGGAACTTATGGAAGAATTTGGCATTGAGTCAGAAATAGGTGACTTTATCTGTTCAACCCGACATCCCCTCAATTGCCAGACTACAATTGATCTGGCAGTATACAGGGTAAATTATGTTTCCGGGAAATTTAACTTGAATGACCATGATGAGATACGGTGGATCAGACGATCCGAATTGAACCAGTATGATTTCCCGGAAGCCGATTATGCAGTAGTTAAGAGGCTCATGGAAGATTTATAGGTGAAAGGCGAAAGGCGAAATGTGAAAGGTGAAAGGTCATTGGTTATTTAATTTTGAGGAGGTAAATATGCCATTTGTGAACATTAAGATTACCAAAGAAGGTGTTACTGCTGAAAAGAAGGCAGAACTTATCAAAGGGGCTACTCAGTTGCTTGTAGATGTGCTGGGTAAAAATCCCCAGACTACGGTAGTGATTATTGATGAGGTGGAAACAGACAACTGGGGTATCGGCGGTGAAAGCGTTACAGTACGACGCAAACGCAGTCAGTAGTTCATGGGTCTTACTAATTGGTGCCCCTGAGAGGATGTTATTCGTACTCTTTCGGAACGGCGCAGATTACAATGAATGGCTTATCTGCTGATTTATTCCGGTACTGGTGTGTTTCTCCAGGGAGGATAAGGGCAAAATCTCCTTTTTTGACAGGACGTTCTGACCCGTTTTCCATGACAACGGCACCATTACCCTCGATGATGTAATTCAGATGTTCAAAAGCATGCTGATGATACGGGGTATGGCCGTTCGGCTCAATGGTGAAAACCCGGAAAGAATATGCCGGAGAACCGTCACCCATTGATATGGGGATCTGCTTATATGTATCCTTTGCCCCTTCAATATTGAGTTTAACCTTCTCTACCTTGTCAAGATTGGTTATTTTCATACGAAACCTCCATTTGCCTCTATATTTTTCTTTAGAAAGTTTTCATTTTTTGCATCGTGCATAACCCATGTCTTGTCTTTACGGCCTTCTGTATGCTTTATCGTGTGGCCCCATGTCTACAAACTTGATAGTCTCTTCTTTACATTCATTGCAATCGGCGCAGACAATTGTTTTATCATCGCCCTTTTTTCTACATAATCTGCAATATAAATAGACAATAAGGAAATTTTTCTTAACAGGACAGCTATAATATCCTCTAAAGTTTCCCTTTAAGGGTTCCCCGAGAGGAATTGGGTTTTCTATTATCATATCTACTTTTTTCTGTATTATCTTTTTGATAGAGCTATGCTTTTTGAGAGACTCCACAAAGGCATCACTAAAAATAACCTCCATCAGAAAACCTCATTATACTTAAACCATTTTGTCTCTCCGGTTTTTATTTTTAAAATGGTTTGTAGGAGGCTTTCCGTGAACCCGGGGTCTGCTAAGATTATTTCTGTAGGATTTTTTTCTCTGACACGTTTAAGATTAAGGACAAATTGTGTAAAAACCTCAGATACCGTAGTTCTCTGTTCTTCTGCGTAGATTTTTACATATTCTATAAGATCGCCATCCAATGTAACATTGAGTTTACTTTTAGGCACGGTAATCACCCCCATCTATTTATGCGTATATTATACGTCCAACATACATTCATGTAAAGTAAAAATATTTCTTACAGGATAATCCGTTCACCTGAAATGGAAGGCAATCTCTTTGAGCAGGTTGAAAAGGCTATTGAATTATTGAGGGCAAAATACCTTTTGTCTGAAATCTATTTTGAAGGGATTTACAGGAAAGAAACCATGGAGTATCCTGAAGAGGCATTACGGGAAGCGATAATAAATGCTGTGATACACAGGGACTACGTTGGAGCCCATACACAGTTGAAAATTTTTCCCGACAGGCTGATATTGTGGAACGAGGGAGGACTGCCGAAAGAAATTGCGATAGAGGATTTGAAAAGGCACCATCCTTCCAGGCCGAGGAATGAGCTTCTCGCAGATGTATTTTTCAAGGCAGGTCTAATCGAAACATGGGGAAGAGGAACCCTCAAAATAGTGCAGGGCTGTATAGCTGCAGGACTGCCTGAGCCTGAATTCCGTGAAGAATTCGGCGGTTTCTCCATATATTTTTCAAAAGACATATACACAGTCGAAAAACTGAAGGCTATGGGATTGAATGAGCGGCAAATCAGGGCAGTAATGTATGCAAAGGAGAAGGGTAGGATAACGAACAAGGAATATCAGCATATAAACAATGATATATCACGACAAACAGCAACAATTGAGCTTAAGGATATTGTAAATAAAAAACTATTTATCCGTTCCGGGGTTGCCGGAAGGGGTATTGCCTATAGTTTGACTAAATTGACTAATAATTGACTAATAATTGAACAAAATGTAAATTGAGGGCAGGTTTTGTCAAGAAGGTTGGGGTCACCCCAATGTTTTAGCACAATAAAGGAAACCCCGGAATTGGCAGAAATCAGATTGATAAAACAGCCAAGATTAGCGGTAATGGCAATATCCGAATTGGAGTTTAATGGAATTGTGGACAATGCAAAATAAGAAAAGGCAAAAAGATAGTCAAATAAGGGTGATGCGCGACGTCCCTGAAATAAGCATTATTGAAGGCAAGCAAAAGCCTGACGATTGGCAAAAATATGATATAAAATAGGTACGGAAACAAGTTTTCAAGAAGTTTTTCGGTACATGTGATAGAATTATATATCATAGGAGGTGCAAGATCGAAAAGGAAACTGTATACCTTGATACTTCTATAATCAGTGCGTATTACGATAAGAGGTCAAAGGACAGACAAGAAGCAACAATAAAGTTCTGGAACGAAATCCTGCTAAACTATAAAGTATACATATCTGAAATCACCATTCAGGAACTTTCAAATACAAAGGATAAGCTTTTAAAAGTCGATCTGCTTGATATGACAAAAGAATTTAAGGTGTTAAAGTCAAACAAGAAAATTGAGAATCTTGCAAGATTGTATGTTGAACATGGTATTTTTCCTGAAAAATATTTTGATGATGCTCTCCATGTGGCAATAGCGTCATATTATAAAGTACCATATCTCGTATCCTGGAATTTTACACATCTGGTAAAAGTGAAGACAAGACGGATGGTAAATTCAATAAACACGCTGGCAGGTTTTGAAGTAATAGAGATTATTTCTCCCCAGGAATTATAAGGAGGGGCAATGGAAACACTAAAATATTTTGATTATCAGAAGGTCGCTGGAGAAATGGAAATACCGGACATTCTTATGAAACAAATAGAAAATGAGATTGAAAAAGAATTTCCCAATGATAGGATGATGTATGAACTCCATGTACTCCGGGCGTTGAGAAGCAAATACTGGCTAAAAAAACAGAAAAATCAAAAAAAATGAAGTGCAAACTCTACCTGTCTGCGTGCGTACACGCACAGGCAGGCTTCCCCGACGAGATCAAAGCCGTCGGATGCGAAGTCCTTAAGCACCTCACCAACCTGCCGGAGATCGACGCCGATGCGGAAACGCCTGACCGTCTCCAAACCATCGAAAAAGTCTATCTTGAACTCTCCAACTCTGCCCATCCCGTCAGCATTGCCATGAAAAAGATGCAGATCATCCCGGAAGTGAAGTACCCCGCGGCAATGGCAGGACAAGACCGCGCTAACTTTCTCAGAGGAAACTCCGAGGTATTAACCCGCGGGGGAATACGCATCATCGAAGGGTTGGATACGATATTATCAAAAGTTACATGAAAACGATTGATAACACATGAAGATAAGTAAAATATTGGCAATCCATGAACTAGCTCGCACGGCGAGCGAGAGGGGGAGGCTCCAACGGCTTTGCCGGTGGAGGGGGCGACGCAAGCCCAAGTAATTGAAGGAGAAGGAAAATGGAGCATCATAAAATAGTGGTTTTTGAGAGCAAGAAGATTCGTCGTATATGGCACGAAGAGGAATGGTATTTTTCCGTGGTGGATGTTGTAGAAGCGTTAACCGATTCTCCTACACCTCGCCAATATTGGGGGAAAGTGAAACGCAGGGAGTTTATTGACCTTCAGTTGTCCCCAGTTTGGATACAACTGAAATTAGAAGCATCTGACGGAAAAAAATATATCACCGATTGCGCCAGCACCAAAGGCATGTTCCGTATTATCCAATCCATTCCATCACCTAAAGCTGAACCATTTAAGCAATGGCTGGCGCAAGTGGGGTATGAAAGAGTACAGGAAATTGAAAACCCTGAACTGGCACAGGAGCGGATGAAGGAATTATATGAACTTAAAGGTTATCCAAAAGATTGGATCGACAAGCGTTTGCGTGGCATTGCCATTCGCCAGAACCTTACCGACGAATGGAAAGAGCGAGGCATTGAAAGCGAACGGAATTATTCGATTCTTACCGCTGAGATATCAAAAACAACTTTCGGAATCACCCCGTCTGAATACAAAAACTTGAAAGGGTTGACCAGAAAAACTCAGAATTTGCGTGACCACATGACTGATTTGGAATTGATCTTTACCATGCTGGGCGAGAAAGTTACTACTGAAATATCGCACAATTTGTTGAAGTTGTTGGTCATAAACATTCTGCAACCCTTCTCTGTGGGGCCTGTCGTGCAAAAGAACCATCCCATTTCGATACCAGCATACCCCTGCCGCTTGTGACAAGGGGAGTCCTAAACCGCCTTTTTGCACTGAAGGACATTCAGAAGAAAGATGCCTCTGTCCTTGCTTTCCAGGAACTCCTTGATCAGGATTTCTCCAAACGTTGGGAAGCCTTGCGCCGTAAAAAACCTATCCAGGAACCCTTGCTTCCAAAGGCCGATCCCCAAGGCAGCCTGTTATGAATAAAAACCTGCAAATCTATATATATGGACGGCGTTGTTGCAATCGTTGCAGAAGATAATGTGGAATTTGGTGTAGAAACACCCTTGGTATGATAGAATTTTATATAGAGAGGTGAAGCATGAAAATTGTTGAGGTGATGATATGAATATAAAAAACCGCGAAACTGTCCTTCAGGAGTTGAGAAGGCTCAAACCCGGCCTTGAACAACGGTACGTGGTTACAAAAATAGGCATTTTCGGTTCTTTTGCCCGTAACGAAATCCATAGGGATAGCGATGTCGATGTGGTTGTAGAGATGCGTGAACCTGATCTGTTCTACATGGTATATATCAAAGTCAAAGAGACGTTAGAGGAGAGCTTCAGGCGACCCGTGGATGTGATTCGTTATAAAACCATGATGAACAGACGCCTGAAGGCACGGATTGACCGGGAGGCCGTCTATGTATGAAAAAACTTTCCTCAAGGAAAGACTGGAACAGATCATGGAGGCTGTGATTCGTATTGAGGAATTGGGGTCGGACCAAGCCCTTTAAAAGCAGTTTTGAGTTTTAAGTTTTGAGTGTTGAGTTGAAAAAACCAACCCTTTGAATATAGTGTTGAGTTTTGAGTCGAAAAAACTGAATAATATCGGCTTAAAGTGCTGTTTTTGGGGCAATTTGCGGAATAAGGGGACATTGAACGTGTAACACAGGGCACAAGGGATTAAATAAACAGGAGAGGTTACTGAATGGAGAATGCTCAAACCATTATGACAGAAGTAATGAATTTCATGAAAAGCCGTGTCGTCCTTACGGCTTCAGAACTCGATTTATTTACAAAACTTGATGAAAAACCTTTAACTGCAATAGAAATAGCGGAGATGTACAGTTTTAATCTGAAGGGATTGACAAGGGTGCTTGATTGCCTTGTGGCCTTTGGTTTTGTCGAAAAGGAAGATAATCGTTATTCCAATGCAGAGAAAGGTGCTTTTTTCTCATCCCGCCATTCCGGGACTATTCTTCCCTTGGTGCTCCATTTTAACAGACTTTGGGATACCTGGAGTTTTCTTACCGATACTGTAAAAGGAAAGACAAACAGAAGACACAAGGTGATAACGGGATTGGATAAAAAGAGCAGGGAAGCCTTTATAGGGGCCATGCATGCCATTGGCCGGACTCTTTCATACGAAATTGCAAGTTCTTTTGACGTAAACCGCTTTGAGCGGATGCTCGATATCGGAGGGGCATCCGGTACTTACACAATGGCATTTCTCAGTAAGAATCCGAAGATGGAAGCTGTTCTTTATGACTTGAAGGAGGTGATACCCTTAGCAAAGAAGAGACTTGAATCTGAGGGTTTTCTCCATCGCGTGACACTTGTTGCAGGGGATTTTTATAAGGATGAACTCCCCGAAGGGTGCGATCTGGCGCTTCTCTCTGCCATCATCCACCAGAACAGCGCTGAAGAGAACTTAGAGCTATACAAAAAGATATTCATTGTATTGCGGCCCGGCGGAACATTGCTTATCAGAGACCATATTATGGATGAACCAAGGACAAACCCTCCCTCCGGGGCACTTTTTGCTATAAATATGCTTGTTAATACACATGGTGGGGATACTTATACTCTGGTTGAGGTTAAAGATACATTGAAAGCGGCCGGGTTTGTTGATATAAAACTGGTAAGGACTGGTGAAAAGATGGATTGCCTTGTAGAGGCAAAAAAACCTGTTTAGATGCTTGTGTACAGCGCAATGACAAAACAGTTTACTTTACCTGCAATGGTCAAGAGATGTATTTTGCTGATTTTGATTGTTATTTTTTTGCATTCGTTGTTTACGATAACAATGGCCAACGACAAAATCATCATCGGTACTGTTGAAGATGTAATTCTCCTGCCATGGGGTGTAAAATTACCTGCCCGTATTGACACGGGAGCAGCGACATCTTCACTTGATGTCCGGAATCTGACAATAAAAGATGATAGTATGGCTGAATTCTATTTGCCCGAAAAGTATGGGGGGCTCAAACTCTGTCTCCCTATTGTTGACTGGCGGACAGTAAAGTCTGCAGGTGAAGTGAAAAAAAGGCCTGTAGTAGAGATGGAAATCTGTATCGGTTCAAAACGTTTTCGTGCACAGGTGAACCTCAACAACCGGTCAAAAATGACACACCCTATGTTAATCGGACGAAATATCCTGAAAGAGTCATTCCTTGTAGATACTACACGGAGTAAGTGTGTACCGCCTGCCTGTCCTGAGGCTTCGCAAAAGTGAGGCGATTTACCACTATATTAGTAATCTTGCTTTTTATTTTTTCTGCTGCAATTATTGTTTACCGTGTTGTCCGGCTTGGTTATCCGGTCATTCCGGCAGCGCCAGGCCAAACATGGCACCTCTCCATCGATGCCCATGTTAAAAATAACGGCAAAGGGATTGACATATCAATGGGAATCCCCATCGACTACCCCTGGCGGATGCTCGTTGAGGAGAAAATATCTTCCGGAACACTGAATTTCAATATCCTTAATGAAGGGCAGAACAGGTTTGGCGTCTGGTCAGGCCAGGAGGGAAGAGTTCCAGGGGAAGAAATGATATTTTATCATGCCACGGTCCTTTCGCGCCCTAAACGCTTTTATAAAGCCGTACTGCCAGATTCAAAAGCATATCTGTTTTCGGGAGGAGATATAGAAAAGGCCATTGCGAGACGCTTGACAGACAAATGGGACAACCTTCCATTACATGAGAGGATAACTGCCATTGCAGGGACTGTATCAGGAACATGGGGAACACCTTCCCCCGATAGGGGAGATATGAATGCATGGGCTAAGGTAAAAGAAAAATATGGCAATGCAAAGGCACTTTTAATGTTATGCCAGAGCGCAAATATTCCGGCACGCCAATCAGAAGGGCTTTTTCTCAGACAGAGTGTAACGGATAAATTGTCAAAATGGATAGAGGCATGGGATGGCAAAAGGTGGTTGAACGTGTGGGTCGAAACCGGGGATATTTATCAGGATTATACTTCATTCCTTCCGCTTGTCAATGGCGGTGCCCCTGCGGTCCGGTTGACAAATGGCGAAATCAGGGATATACGCTGGGTTCTGGTCAAATACGTTACAGACCGGTGGAGCTTACATGCTGAGCGTACAACGCGATCAAAGAGTTTTCTTGACGCCTGGTCGCTTTTCGGGCTGCCACCTGAGTTTCAGAGGACATTCCGGATACTCCTGCTTGTTCCTATTGGTGCGCTCATGATCAGCGTGCTCCGCAATATTGTCGGCTTCCCGACATTCGGCATTTTTATGCCCGTGCTTATGGCGCTTTCTTTCAGAAACACGGGGCTTATCTATGGTCTTGGGATATTTTTCGGTGTTATTCTTCTTGGATACATTGTACGCAGTTTCCTGGATAAGCTCAGGCTTCTCCTCGTGCCGCGCATGTCAGTCATGCTGACACTCGTCATCGGCGGTTTTACTATTCTTGCCCTCATCGGGAATAAATATGGATTAAGGGAATTTATGGCAGTAGGCCTCCTTCCCTTTGTAATCCTCACCATGACCATTGAAAGGTTTTTTGTCCTTGTTGAAGAATCGGGAACATTGGAGGCCTTCAGGACTGCCTGCGGAAGTGCTGCCGTGTCAGTACTGACCTATGTGATTATAAGTTGGGAACCACTGCAACTGACATTTTTTGTCTATCCGGAACTTCTCATGGCAATAGTAGGTATTCAAATCCTCATAGGCCGCTATACAGGTTACAGAATTTCCGAGTTTATTCGTTTCCGCGCCATAAAAGGTTCACGATGATCCTCGATACAATCCGTAGTATGAGGACATCCGGCATCCTTGGCATGAACAACCGGAATACAGAGTATATAATGGCCTTCAACCCCCGGTCTTCTTTTCCACTTGTAGACAATAAGGTATTAACAAAAAAACTTGCCATGGAGCACGGGATACCCACGCCAACCCTCTATCATGTCGTCCTTCATCATGGTGGAATTTCAGAACTGAAAACACTCCTCAAAGACCACCGGGAGTTTGTTGCCAAGCCAGCACGCGGCTCCGGGGGAAGCGGAATAGTGCTCATTATCAATCATACCGAAGAAACTTATGTTACACAGAGCGGGAAAGAAATCCCCTGGGAGGATTTTTCGTATCATATATCGGGTATCCTTTCGGGTATTTACTCCCTTGAAGGATTGGAAGATGATGCCATCATTGAATCCCTTATCCATCCAGCCCCTGTATTTGCCGATGTGACCTACCAGGGGGTGCCTGATATACGGATTATTGTCTATAGAGGTGTTCCTGTGATGTCTATGGTCAGGCTGCCAACAAAGGCTTCTGATGGGAAGGCCAATCTGCACCGTGGGGCCATCGGCGCAGGAATTAATTTTAAAGACGGTATCACCTTAACGGCCGTCCACCATTCAAATCTCATTACCCATCACCCGGATACAGGCAACCCCGTGAACGGAATTAAAATACCTTATTGGGAAAAAATGCTTCTTATTGCGGCAAAGGCTGCAGATATGACCGATCTTGGCTACATTGGCGCGGATCTTGTGATTGATAGTGAGCGGGGTCCGGTCCTTCTCGAATTAAATGCACGTCCGGGTCTTGCAATCCAGTTGGCCAATGGCAGTGGTCTTTTGAAACGCCTCAAGACGGTAGAAGCGGCGCCCCAAAATGTATTCGAGACACCGGAGACACGGGTCGCCTGGGCAATTGAGAACTTCGGAATATAACATGCGGGACTGTTAAATTAGCTTTAAATTCCGTATGTTTTATGTTAGTAATGTGTCGATATTTAAACGTTTTTTGGTGAGGAGAGATGGAAAAACTAAGGACTTTACGCGGATTCAGGGATGTTTTTGGTGAGGAGATACAGAAGTTCAATCTTATTGAAAATGTTTCAAGGAAATATTTTAATCTTTTTGGGTTCAAGGAAATTGAAATACCTGTGCTTGAAAAGACCGAACTTTTTGTGAGGAGTATAGGTGATACGACGGATATTGTTGAAAAAGAAATGTTTACCTTTGTTGATCTGGGGGGTGATTCAGTTACCCTGCGGCCTGAGGCTACAGCAGGGATGGTGAGGGCTTATCTCCAGGAAGGGCTGTATGCAAAGGAGAGGATATCGAAAGTATTTACCATAGGCTCCATGTTCAGACATGAAAGGCCTCAGAAGGGGAGGTACAGGGAGTTTCACCAGGTTGACGTGGAGTCATTCGGGACAGATGACCCCCTGATTGATGCGGAACTTCTCTGGATGATCACGCTTATCCTCAAGGAACTTAATGTAGCCGAGTATACCGTTGAAATCAACAGCGTGGGCTGCAAAGAATGCCGTGAATCCTTTAGGGATGAACTTGTGTCATATTTTGAAACAAAAAAAGACCATCTCTGCGAGGACTGTCTCCGCCGTCTGGAGAGAAACCCTCTGAGAATATTTGACTGCAAGAATTCTCAATGTATTGATGTTACTCAGAGCTCACCCTTTCTTTTTGATTCGCTGTGTGAGGGTTGCCAGACACATTTTGAAACCTTCTTGAAGCACTTAAATGACTTTAACATTGTTATTAACATCAACAAAAGGCTCGTGAGGGGCCTTGATTATTACTCTAAAACGGTTTTTGAAATAACATCCGGTGACCTTGGCGCCCAGAAGGCGTTCGTTGCAGGTGGGCGTTACAATAATCTCGTTGAAGAAATGGGTGGACCATCCACGCCCGCTATCGGCTTCGCAATAGGTGTTGAAAGACTTGCTTTGATTACTTCAATTGATGCTTTGTCCGGAAAACCTTCTTATTTCTTTGCATATGTCGGCGAAGAGGCAAAAAATTACCTTGTGCCAATCCTGAGGTCATTTATCAGTGAAGGGTTATCCTTTAACTATGCGTATGAAGGCAAATCGTTGAAGTCCCAGATGCGTTTTGCGGATAGCCTCTGTGCGGATTATGTTTTGATTCTGGGGGACGATGAGATTGCAAAAGGGATAATTGTCATGAGAGATATGCGGAACAAAAACCAGCATGAATTATCTCTGGACCCCCAAGGGCTTGCAAAAGCAGTTTTAAAATTAACCCTTTAACAGTTTGCTTTTGTGTATTAAGTACGTCAGAATAAGCGCAAGGGCAAACCTGAAGGCGACCAGGATAAAATCATTCGCGCCGATTACAACAAAGATCAAAGTATCTTCTATCATGGCATGACAGATTGAGAGAAAAAGAAGGATGAGAAAAGCCTCTCTTTTACTTATATTGGATGTTTTTATGGAATAAATGATGATACCGGCGCCATACGTTAATCCGATAATAATCCCTGTAATGAGAGGCACCAAACCGTTATGGGTTATTCCAAATACAGAAAAGCGTATTTTTTCGATCTGTGACTGTTTGTGCTTGAGAAACTCATAAAAAATCGTCAAGGGCAGTATGATGACGAAAAGTTTGAGTATCAGGCTGAACGAATCTTTTAATGCTACTAAAATAATTTCCATAATAGATTAAGCAAAATCCCTGAAAGCAGACTAAAAAATATTCTTGCGGCGAGCATAATCCACCCGTTTACGCCTGTTTTCTGTGTCACCGGTGTTTCCACGGGAAGTGCATGCGAGATACCGAGCATCAATGCCATAATGGTAATATCCTTTGTAGACAGGTTGAGTGGTGTCAGGACCGCAATGGCTGCATAGAGATTGATGAGATATCCTGCGATAAGACCCAGTGCAGCCTCGCCTGGCAATCCGAATAAGCCCATAAAAGGCCTGAAAAATCTGCTGATTATATCAATTAGCCCGAAATATTTTATGAACTCGATGGCGATGTAACATGGCACAATAACCTTGGCCATTACAAGGATGATCGAAAGACCGTTGAGGATACCTTTTTTAAGAGTGGTATATACGAATCCTGTCATAAGATCAGTGAATAGTGGTAAAGGCAGTGAATAGTGAACAGTAAAATCAGAAGGTTAGAGGGTTTGAAGTTTAGAGGGTTAGCCAAACATCCAATCATCTAAACCTCTAATCATCTGTCTTTTGGACGGCCGGGAACTGTGAACATTTAGTTTCATTGACTATACTCGAAGCCCAGGAGGAAAACGTGCGCAAAGTTTGTGTATTTGCCGTTTAGTCCTTGAATGTATGAATTTCGGTCATCAAAAAATGTTGCCTGATATCCGAAGTTTACTTTAAAGGCGTCTTTTCTCAATGTTCCCCCGAGGGTAAAAATATTCCTCGTACTATCAGGCATTTCGGGCCCAAGCGTTTTCCCTGGAACAGGGGTCTTGTCGTACATGTATCCACCCCTGATATCGAAAAATCTGTTCAGGGTGTAGTTTGCGCCGAACGCAATAGTCGGCGTATTGTGCCAGTTTTTGTATATAAATGCATTTGCCATCCCGTTATCGGATGTGATTTTGTAGCTGCTCATAGAAGACCACCCTGTATAGAGTATATCCCCTTCAAGGGTAAGTCCGCCGATCTTTTTTGATAAACCGGCAACGGCAATGAAGGGCAGGGTAAATGTTGTCGATGCACCAGTGCCGCTGGAAGTCAAGGGTGGCGGAAGAGAGAAGAAGGCTTTCCCGTTAAACCTGATCTCTGTAGAACTTCTGTAGGTAAACGATAACGTGTAGTCTGCAGGGAGTTTAATGGCAACCCCGGCATTATAGCCAATACCGTCTCCATCGCCGGTAAGTTTTGTAGTGCCATCAGGCAACCCCGGGGCTACAAATATAGCCTGTTTCATTGTTACCGAGCTTGTTACATAAGAAAGACCGAAGCTGAAAGAAAAATTATCATTTGCTTTAAAAGCAAATACAGGATTAACATAGGTTGTCCTGAGTTCCGCAAAAGTGCTGTAACGGCTGCCAGCCCAATCTTGCGGCCATTCAGTGGATAAACCAAAGGGCGAATAGACACCAACCCCGAAAGACATATTGCCATGGGTGTATTTTGCAAAAAATGCGGGCAGATGGTGTGTTTCTGTCTTTGCATAATAACGTTTTCCTGTTGTTGGATCTTCGTATCGCATATTTGGTGCAATCATAGTGTCATTAACAGACATTCCAAAACCTTTTTGGAAAACGAGCATTGCAGGGTTATAAAACACAGCAGAAGGATTATCTATGGAAGATGTTACGGCCATTCCCATGCCGTTTGCTTTTGCATCCTGGTTGTAAATGAGAAAGGCGGCTCCGAAGACATCAAGAGGTATTAAAAAGAGAAAAAAAAATAAAATAAATGCCTTTTTCACTTTAAGCCTCCGTTCGTATGAATCTAAAGCAATAAAGTTAAACTCGAAAAAACTTTGAATACCAAAATTCTTGTAAATATTAAACGTTGATAACCGGCAAGTATTCAGTCTAATTACCATTTAAGGTTGAAAAAAACAATATATAAAAATTTTTGTGTAGCCATTTTATTTTTAATTTAATAAAATAGGTTTTAATGATCTATACAATTACACTAAGCCCTTCCCTTGATAGAATCATAGATATTGAGGAACTCATATATGATGATATCAATAAGATTGAAGAAGAGAGAAGGAAGGCCGGCGGCAGGGGTATTGACGTCTCCCGCGTTATAAGGGAGCTTGGCGGGCAGAGCATTGCACTCGGTTTTATCGGTGGGTACGATGGTTTAGAATTAGAGGGAAGGCTCGTCAATGAAGGTATTATATGTGATTTTACAAGAATAAATAGTGAAACGCGAACAAATAATATTGTATACCAGAGAAAAAAGAAATTGCAAACGCTTTTGAGTGCCTACGAACCAGAGGTCGACCCGCTTGAAATTGCTTCATTTTTCAATAAAATCAAAGAGATACCGAGGCACAGTCATGTTGTAATTAGCGGAAATATGCCCAAGGGAGTAAATGAGAATTTTTATGCGCAAATGATTATTACATTGAAGGAGAAAGGGGCAAGGGTAATCCTTGATACAGATGGTGAGGCGCTGAGAAGAGGCGTAGATGCCGGTCCATACTTAATCAAACCAAATATCCATGAGTTCGGCAGACTTGTGGAAAACAATGTATCGAGCGTAGAAGAAATTATTAACTATGCAAAACAATATCAAAATGTAGTAGAATATATTGTTGTATCTATGGGCGTGAGGGGAGTCGTGGGAATTAACAGGAATGAATATTATTTAGCAACTCCCCCAAAAATTAAGGTGAGGAGTTCTGCTGGTGCCGGTGACTCGCTTGTAGCGGGGATTGTTTATGCTATGAGTGAAGGCCGGACATTTGAAGATGCTATTACACTGGGGGTTGCATGCGGGACTGCTTCAACACTGAATTCCGGCAATGAGTTGTGTAAGTGGGAGGATATTGAAATTATTAAAAAAGATGTAATTATTAAAAAAATTTAATTTACTTATGTTGAATGTTGTAATAATATCTAATTAACAATGAAAGGAGGTGAAATTAGATGAAAAAGCTCTTGGTGTTATTTATAGCCCTTACATTTTTTGCAAGTTTTTCATTAATGGGTTGCGGCCCGTCGGCTGAGCCACCAAAACCAGCTCCAAAAGAGGAGGCAAAACCAGCGGCACCGGCTCCAGAGAAAGCGGCACCGGCTCCAGCACCGGCGAAAAAGTAGTGTTTTTATTTTTTGGGGTATATCCACTCCTGTGGGTATACCCTTATCAACGTATGAAAGGGGTGAAATATGAAAATGAAGTCTTTTTTGCTTGTTTTAATGGTAATTGTATTAGGTATGACTTTGGGCGGGTGTGGATGTTTCATGCAGCAGATGAAGGGCGAAACGCCCCCACCACCTCCACCGGAGGCAAAAGTTGTAGCACCTGAAGCGAAAAAAGAAATTCCTGTTGCAGCAGCACCAGCACCAGCAGCGCCTGTTATTGTTCTGAATGATATTAATTTTGATTTCGATAAATACAGCATAAGGACTGGCGATGCAGAGACGCTGAAGGGTAATGCTGAGTGGTTCAAGGCAAATCCAGGCAAGAAGATGAGGGTTGAAGGAAATTGTGATGAAAGAGGCACAGTGGAATACAACCTTGCACTCGGCCAGAAAAGAGCTGATGCCGCAAAGGCATACATTGTGAACCTCGGAGTTGACGGGAAAGCCTTAGAGACAGTCAGCTATGGCAAAGAAAGACCTGCTGATCCGGGACATAATGAGGCAGCATGGGCAAAGAACAGAAGGGCTCATTTCCTGGCACTTCCGTAATGTGATGATAAATGCGGAGGGTGCAACAACAGCTACCCTCCCTTTTATTCAAAACGCAGAACACGTATCAAGGTATTTAGATTTAGACGAGCAGATTAAAAAAGATATTGATGCTGTTTCTCGCCACCATCCTTTAAAAATCCCTGAATACTATATCGGTATTATGGACAAGGATAATCCTCTTTGTCCTATAAGAAAACAGTCTATTCCGTCCAGCGAAGAACTTATGAATAACGGGGATCTGGACCCGCTGAACGAAAAAGATTATTCTGTAACACCCACCTTTATTAAAAAATACCGGGGCAGAGGCGTTTTTCTTGTAAATGCGGAATGCGCTATGTATTGCAGATTTTGTAACAGAAGGAGATTTGTGGGGAAAGGGTGGAACCCGAAGAAATATTGGGAAGAAACTCTCCGGTATATAAAAAAGGGTGAGGATATACATGAAATTATCCTTTCAGGTGGTGACCCTTTTATGTTGTTGCCAAATGAACTGAATTATTTACTGGAGCGTTTAAGGGCCATTGAGAGAATAAAAACTATAAGAATCAGTACAAGGGTTCCTGTAGTGTTTCCAGAGGGTCTCTATGAAGATCATTTTACCGCTATCAGGGATAATTCACCAATCTGGATTATAATTCATATAAATCACCCGAAAGAGATAACACCTGCTTTTGTAGAAAAGATAAAGAGATTCAGGGAAGCAGGTGGAATAATTTTAAGCCAAACGGTGCTTTTAAGGGGTGTGAATGACTGTCCATACATACTCCAAAAATTGTTCGAGAACCTTGTCTATTGCGGGGTTAAACCGTATTATTTGTTTCAGTTCGACGAAGTCAGAGGTGCGATGCATTTTAAGGTAAGGGTTCAAAAGGGCATTGAGATTATGCGATTCCTCAGGAAAAACGTTTCTGGCCTGGCATTGCCACATTATGTTTTTGACATTCCGGGTGGGCTTGGCAAAGTGCCGGTGAATTACCGGTATATGAAAAAAAGAAAAGCCGATAAGATCTATCTGGAGGGATTTTCTGGTACTACGGGTGTTTACTGTGATGACGGGAAAGAAAGCAGATGCATAGAGTGCGGGTTGTGTAAGGAAACTTAAGCATCTGGCCCCCGGCCTCCCGTCTTTGTATCTGTGGATCTGAATATTGCTGCTACGTAGTGTACAGCAGAGTATATGCTGAAAAATAGGGCAAGATACAAGATTATTAAACCTGTTTGATGGATTGCCGCATCTAATTTGTTCATCGGGCTGTTAAAGAGTATACAGGCGATACCTATGATTTGCAGCGTTGTTTTGAATTTCCCGTAAAAAGACGGATATATTGTAATACCTTCCATGGCGTAAAAAGACCTCAGACCATTTATAATAAATTCCCGTGCTACAAGAATTATCGTTACCCATAAAGGTACCATCCTGTAATACGTGAGGGTTATAAGAACTGATGACACAAGAAGCTTATCAGCGATAGGGTCAAGATATAACCCTAATTTTGTTGTCATACGCATTTTTCGGGCCATATACCCGTCAAGTCCGTCGGTAATACCGGCTATAATAAATAACAGACAGGATGCTAAGAGAAGTTCTTCATATTCAGTAGAAATGAGAATGATAATGACGGGAATGAAAAGTATTCTGATAACGCTCAGCCGATTTGGAAGCGTCCAGACCGACGCCTTTTCATCTCTAACCTTCATTCGGATATTTCAGCTTATTATAAAATTGTTTAACTCTTTTAATGAATGTCCTGGTTTCTTCGATAGGGGGGACATTCATCTTGTGTTCCATCACCTTTGAGGGACCCGCATTGTATGCTGCGAGAATAAGCTCGAGATTACCATGAAAGGTTTCTTCTAAAAATTTTAAATATTTTGTACCTCCCTTGATGTTTTCATCTGGATCAAAGGGATTTTCAACCTTCATCAGTTTTGCCGTATCAGGCATGAGTTGCATAAGTCCCTGCGCCCCTTTTGGGGATACCGCATAGGGATTAAAGTTTGATTCGGCCTTCATGACCGCTTTGACAAGGGATGGATCTATTCCGTGCAGACTCGAATGACGCATAATGAGGGTATCATAATTGCTATTGTCGAAGTTTTTCTGCAGGCCCATTGTTCTGTTTTTATCGGTGATGACCACATGGTATTGCTTCCCTGCAGGCTTGATATTTGTAAAGTGGTATATGCCACGGTCATCCACATAACCATAAATAGCACTGTATGCGTATGCCGGAACAAGACAGAGGACGATAAACGTGATAATTTTTGAAATCATTGTTTATTTTCGTAAACTTTTTCGTACTTGTCAAGTGTTTTAGGGTATTGTACCCGATTAAAGAATAACGGAAAAGTCAGTTCCTTTCCCTTTTTCACTTTTTACTTCGATGAGGCCACCGTGGTCTTTAATAATCTCATATACAATGTATAATCCAAGACCAATCCCCTTACCTGTTTGTTTAGTGGTAAAAAATGGTTTAAAAATATCTTTGAGAAGATGTTCCTCTATCCCTTCACCATTGTCTGTTATTGTGCATACGAGCTTTTTATCGTCCCTGTTGTATGTCTTGACTATTATGATACCGTCTTTTTCGCCGATTGCATCGATGGCATTTTTTATAATGTTTATAAAAACCTGGCAGAGTCTTGGTTGACTTCCTTTAATAATCCCCTCGCCGGCATTAAAATCCTTTATTATACTGATTTTCTTAGTTTTGTACTGGCTATAGAGTATCCTGAGTGCATCTTCTATAGGGCCGTGAATATCGATTATTTCCTTTGCTTCATCCTTTTGTCTGGCAGAATCGAGCAGACTTTTTACGATATCCCTTGCCCTCTTCAATTCCTTCAATGAAAATGCAAGGTCTTCGTATAAGTCTCCTTTTTGTTCAAGGTGGTCGATATGAAATTCCAATGTGCTCATGACGCTTGCAATGGGGTTATTCAGTTCGTGTGCTACCCCCGCAGCGAGTCTGCCAACTGCAGCGAGACTTTCACTCTGGATAAGCGCCTTTGTCCTTTCATCAACGAGCCTCTCAAGAGACTCGGAAAAGTCATGAATCCTTTTGTACGCATCTGCATTATCAAAGGCGAGGGCGATATGGTTTGCGAGGATTGATATAATCTCAATTTCTTCCCCTATATATAAGCTCATATCATCTTTCTCGCCCAGCAAGAGACAGGAGGGATAAGATTTGGATAATATTGGTATGGATAGCCTGAATCCGAGATTCCACAAAGGATCTGATTCTCTGACGATGCTGAAAGCCTCGTAATCGTCAGTTTTCGGGATAGCCTTTATGTTGCATTTTTCAAGACCAAACATCTTCGTAAGACTTTCGACAATGATTTTCTTGATATGTTCAATGTCGTGCAGGGTTAATATCTCAAAGCTTAAATCCTTTACGGCCTTTCTGTTTCTGATAAATTTTTGTTGTAAGAACTGGACGAGAAAGTCCTGAATTCTGTCTTTGGATATGTAGATCAAAACGAACGTAAGTACCATGGATGCAATGTAAATGAGGTCAATATCCATGAAATCATGGAAGATATTTTTTAAAAATACCTCCAGGCCGATGTAAAACCCTGTGGAAATCAAAAGCAATGTTACGAAAGTAAGACCTTTATTCAGGAAAATTTTCCATTCCATTACATCGTGCCTTGATATTGCATAGCCTAATAGGCACATAGGCACAAAAACAAAATTACCCATTGGATATATTTCATACCCGCTCATGATAATGACATCAAAATGGTTTACAAATGCGGCAAGGCCGAAGCTTAACAGGATATATTTTATACGCGTTCTATGAATGGATACCTTCACTTCTTTAAGGCTTTTTACGAGAAGATATAACGACATGAAGAGGCTTGCAGTGCTGAAAAACCCAAAAATGTAAAAAAGTGGGCCTGAAATGGCAAAATAGCCAAAATAGTATCTGCTCATGTGCGTCAAATACAACGGATGTTGTGCTAATGGCACCAACAGAATGGCAATTACGTAAAATATCTTAACAAGGGGCATCCATTTTTTGTAGCCTGTTGCAAGTACTGTAAAATGGAGATACAAGGGGATGATAAACACCAGAAACATATGGTCGATTCTGCTGATTTTGATAGCCGTTGCTTCGTTTTGTATGATGGTAAGGATCGTCTTATCTGTATTGAGGAGACACCCTATAAAGCAGATAAGTGAAAAAAGGAGGTTGATGGGCGATTTTTTGGCCTTGAATATGCCCATGAGGAAGAGTATGAACAGAATAGTTGCGCTCAAAAGTGGCGGGATGCTGTAGATGTTCATAACTGGTTGCTGTGACATTACAATATGTTATGGGCATGTTCAAGAAAATTCTTCATTTCTATTGATTATTCGTCATAATATGCTATTAATTTAAACAGACGCAATGAAGTCGAGGATTATTCATAATGCTGTAGCATTTGTATTGGCAGGAGGTGTGGGCGTTCGTCTCCACCCCCTTACAAAAGACAGGGCAAAACCGGCCGTTCCCTTTGGCGGTAAATACAGGGTCATTGATTTTACATTGAGTAATTGCATAAATTCCGGAATCAGGAAAATTTTTGTGCTTCCCCAGTACAAATCACATTCCCTTATACGGCATACGAGGGACGCATGGAGTATATTAAACCCAGAGTTGGGGGAGTTTATAACCCATCTTTCACCGCAGATGCGGGTTGGAGAAGACTGGTATAAAGGAACCGCAGATGCGGTTTACCAGAACCTGTACCATCTCGATCAGGTCGACGGAGAACATATATTAATCCTTTCTGGTGACCATATTTACAAGATGGATTATGGCCGGTTTATCAGATACCATCAGTATAAGAGGGCCGATCTTACTATATCGGCTATTGAAGTGGACATTAATGAGGCTTCCCGCTTTGGTGTGATACAGGTTGATGAAACAGGAAGGGTGTGCGGATTTGAAGAAAAACCTGAAAAACCTAAACCTATTCCAGGCAGACCAAAAAAGGCCTTCGTTTCAATGGGTGTTTATATTTTTAACAGAGAAACTCTCATAGATATTCTTAACGAAGATGCAAAGTTGGAGACAACGCACGATTTCGGAAAGGATATTATGCCTTATATGTACCCGAAACACAGGGTCTTTGTATACAGATTCGGCGCCGGGACAAATAAGGATGCAAGCTACTGGCGCGATATCGGAACTATTGATGCTTACTGGCAGGCTAATATGGACCTTGCTTCGGTAAGCCCTGTATTTAATCTCTATGATAAAAAATGGCCCATAAGGACATATGAAGGCCAATACCCTCCGGCAAAGACAGTTTTTGCCGATGAAGATAAAGGAAGGGCAGGAAAGGCGCTGGATTCCATCATTTGCAGCGGCGTTATCATCAGCGGGGGCAGGGTTGATCGATCGATACTCTCTCCGGGTGTAAGAGTCAACAGTTATGCCGAGGTAACAGAATCTATCCTCTTCCATGACGTTACGATCGGGATGCGGGCAAAAGTAAGGAAAGCTATTATTGATAAAGGCGTGAGGGTTCCCGATGGCATGAAGATCGGGTATGACCTCGAGAAAGACCGGAAGCGCTTTTTTGTCTCAGATGAAGGAGTAGTGGTAATACCGAAAGGGGAAATGCTCTATTAGTTTTGAATTTTGAGTGATAAATTTTGAGTTAAAAGAAGAACCAACAAATTCTAAATGCGCAATTCTAAATCCTAAATTTTTATATCATGTTTTCCTGCTCAGCATATAATCAGTGATGGTCAGCAGGGCTTCTTTATAAGGCGAAGCCCCAAAGGCATTCAGGCATCCTTTTGCAGCCTCTGTGTATTTCTTTGTCGTATCGATTGCATATTCAATCCCGCCGTATTTGAGAATAATCTTTCTTACGCTCTCGAAATCCTTCACCGTAACATTTGATTTTTTAAGAACTTTTTGAATAGAGGTTTTTTCCTTGTCATTTGATAATTTTATTGCATAGATGAGAGGAAGTGTTATCTTTCCTTCTTTAATGTCTGTGCCTACCCCCTTCCCGAGGATATTATCATAGGAAGTATAGTCAAGAATATCGTCCTGTAATTGAAAAGCCATACCGAGATTGTACCCGAAGTTTTTCAGTGAAGATTTCTTATTACTATCAACTTTCCCTAATATAGCGCCTATCTCACATGCTACAGAAAATAACACCGCAGTCTTATTTCCGATAATTTCAAAATAATCCTCTTCTGATGTCTCCATATCTGATGTTTTTATTAATTCAAGAATCTCCCCTTCTGAAAGGGACTTTGTAGTACTTGCCATTACGCCAAAGATTTCATTGTTGCCTTCATCTGCCAGGAGTTCAAAAGATTTGGCATATAAAAAGTCTCCAACGAGGACGCTTGCCTCATTCCCCCAGATAGTATTTGCTGTGGATGCGCCCCTCCGCGTCTGGGCATTATCCACCACATCATCGTGAAGCAGGGTGGCAGTATGAATAAATTCTACAATTGCGGCATAGGGTATATGTTCATCATCTTTGTGGCCGCAGAGTCTTGCACTGAGAATGACGAGAATTGGTCTTACCCTTTTTCCGCCCGATTTAATGATGTGATTGACGATCTCCTTTATAAAACCAACTTTTGTTGTAACAAGCCTGTTAATCGATACTTCGAGTTTTGTTAAATCTGATTCAATCAGTTTCATAACGTTTTCCATATTTAACCCTTTAACGTATAATAGGTTTGCAGTTCTTCTGTATAATGGTCATTATCGTATATGTAAAGAGGTTTTTCAACCATAACTTCCATACCACCCTCTTTTATAAACTCAGCGAGGAAAAGATTTGCCCCTTCACCCTTCCTTGGATGGACAAATCTCAGTCTCTTTGGTTCAAGTTTACGTGATTTTGCAGCATGAATCAGCTCGCCAAGCCTTTTTGACGGATATATGGTATAAAAGCGTCCCCTCTTGAAGAGCAGTGATGATGCAATGGAAATAAGAGTTGAAAGGTCAAGCTGCGACTCATATCTTGCTATAAGCCTCGAAGATTGAGGGCTTTTTCTCCCTGTACTTTTTCTGGTATAAGGGGGGTTTGCGACAACCACATGGAAGGGTGTTTTTTTTAATTCCTTTTCCATCAGCGTAATGTCGTCATGCGTAAATTGTATATTCCTGGAGTTATTTATAGATGCGTTTTTTTGAGCAACATCGAAGAGGTCACCCTGGATTTCTATTCCAAGCATGCTGTTTTGATAGCCCTTTTTTGACATATAGACAGGTATGATACCACATCCGGAGCCAATATCCAATAATCTATCACCCCTTTTCAGGACAACAAAATTAGCAAGGAGGATTGCATCAATAGAGAATCTGTACCCATTTTTCTTTTGAATGAGCTTTAACTCATCATTACATAGAATATCGAGGGTTTCGTCAGCGGCAACATCAATCATAAAACGAACCATTTGGTTAACATAAATTTTGGCTCCGGACTCCCAACTTGCAATTAAAAACTGTTCACAGTTCACGGAAAACCCGTATCTCGTTCCTCGTATCTCGACGCTTCACGATCCACGAGTCTCGCTTCACGGATTTACCCGATTCACGCAAGCCTTAATCCTGCCGAAGGCAGGACATAATGGTCTTTTCTCCGAACTGTTTTCAGGCATACTTATAAAATACGAGACCTGTTAGTATTTTTGGATAAAAAAATGTGGATTTGGGTGGCATGAAGAGGCTGTTATCGGCGATATCCTTGACTTCCCTAACCGTTGTCGGCGGGAGAAAAACTGCCAGATCAATGGTGCCGTCTTTTAAGGAATCAATGGATTTGAATGGATCCTGTGTGAACGAGATCTCTTCATCACTTATGTTGAGAAGGCGCTTTAAGGCACCGGTATGAACTACATTTACTTTTAACGTTTTTAAACCCTTGTGGAGATCGCTATCCATTGGAATAGGAGTTTTTTCTTTCAGTACATAAAGGTTCTCTGAATCATCCTTTGAGCAAAGCGCAAAGGCAGGGTTTGCTGATTCAGAAATATCTTTCAGGACCTTTTTGATTGAGTTGTCATCAATCAACGGATGCTTCTCGATTTCGCCGTGGCTCCCGATAGAATGTAACAGTTCTTTGATGCCTCTGCTGGCATTGAATTTAATAATCCTGTGGTACGGGAGGATTACAATGCCACTCGAATACATGTTGGTCAAATAGAGCGGAATGTAAGGGATGTTGAGCTTATATGAAACGTCGAGGCGGTGATGGCCGTCTGCAATATAAATATTCTTTTCATCCATAAGCGCTAAAAGCCTTTCAATCTCTTCACTGTCAGTCATCCTGTAAAAGCGGTTATGGATAGCTTGTTCATCGATGAAGTCATACATTATGTCTTTTCGGGCGTTCACGAGTATATCTTCCATCTCGTTGTTTTTATCTTCATACAGACCAAAAATAAGGCTTGTGTACGTTTTTAATGTTGTGATAAGACGCTCTCTATCTTCTTTTGCCTTCTTTCTCGTCTCTTCGTGTGTAAGGATGCGGTTCCTGTCAAGTTTGTTGAGGGCAATAAATCCCCTTCTCAGGCAGGAGGTTCCTTCTGCATCAAACTCCTGTTCGTTCACGTATACAGTGTCTTTGCTGTCCAGTTCCAGCACCCCTTTGCGCAACCATTCATCCATTGTGTGCCTGGCAGCATTGTATTTGTCCATGGAAGGAAAGGATTGCGGAAGCTCAAGCCTGATGGCATTAAACTTGTTCCTTTTGTAATAAGACCTCGCATCAGAGACGACATCATAGGGAGGACAGACACAGGAGGCAATATCACCGATCTTTTCTTTGTTATAAACGATTCCCTTGAATGGTTTGGTATACTGTTCCGGCATGTTGAATTTGTTAACATACGCTCTGGGGAATGTCAAAAGGTTTTGAAGGCGCAATCCTGCATGAATGATGAATGTCTTGACATGCAATCGGCAATTATGTTTAAAATAAACATTGTGCCGAGGTAGCTCAGTCGGTAGAGCAGGGGACTGAAAATCCCCGTGTCGGCGGTTCAATTCCGTCCCTCGGCACTTTATTTTGCCTTTTTTATAATTTATTGATGAATTTCGCTTTTTTTCTTTGTTGTGCAACAATATACACATGCCCTTACATGTATAATAATTAAAAATTATTGTTGACACAAATAGTGCCGTTGTATAAACTGAACATGCATTCACATGAACGATTGTTCATATATATCGAGATGAAAAGGACTGGCTTTATTTTGAAAATTTGCCGTAACTGTAGTATAAATGAACTGTTTCAATGTGAATCTGACACGAAAAGGGTTCCGGTTTAACATATTGATGAAATTGATGAAAAAAAACCTCTTTATTTTAATTGTCTTCATTATCCTTTCCATTGTATCTTCCCGTTCTTATTCGATAACCCTTGATGAGGCAGTCAAGAGGGCAATTGATGTTTCTTATCCCATAAAAGAGCAGAAAGAAACCGTTAAAAGAACTGAATTTTCATACATTTCTTCCATTGACCCGTTCCTGCCAACCGTCACTATCCAGACCGGATATACGAACTATTTGTACGGAGCACCGATTACTTACACGTCAGGGTTCGCGCCCCTTGTCAAAAATGAATTTTACAATGCTACAGGCGCTATCTCTTACAGGTTATTTGATGGTGGACTGAGATATGCACAAAGGCAAGGCTCGTTTTCCCTTATGGGCAGGGAGAAGGAAAAGTTGCAGGGCATAAGGAGTGATGTCTTGTACAACGTCAGGGCAGCATTTTTTACGGCATTGGGCAAAAGAGCTGTTGTTGAGAAAAGGAACGAGGCATATGAAACAACGAAAAAATTGTATGATTTGACAAAGGCACGCTTTACAGAGGGGATAGTCAGAAAAAGCGATGTATTGCAGGCAGAGGTAAGGGTTACTTCTTCTAAAATTGAAGTGGTTGATGCAGTAACTGATTACGAGAAATCGATGGAGGACCTGAAATCCCTTCTTTTGATAACGCCCGACGAAAAACATGATGTTGAAGGGGTGCTCGAAGCGCCACAATTCCAGGAAAGTTATCAGAGTCTGACAGAAAAAGCTATTAGAACGAGGCCCGATGTTACTTACCAGTTAAAGGAAATAGACCGCTTAACCAGTGTGTATAAGGAAAAGAAAAGCAACTGGTGGCCCAAGCTTGATGTAGGCTTGCAACAGTCGAGACAGGATACCACATTTTTTCCCAATGGCAGAGAAGATACGGTTATGTTGAATTTTAGCTACCCTCTCTTTGATGGTGTTGGAAGGTATTACAACATGGAAGGCGCCCAAAAGGATGTTAATGCTGCGAAATACAAGCTTGAAGAAATAAAGAGAAATGTGAAACTCGATATCATAAAAGCATACAAGGATTTAACATTGAGTCTGGAAAATATCAGGATGTATGACGAATTACTGAGAGAGGCGACGATGAATTTCAATCAGGCCGTTGGTGAATACAAGGCAGGAAAGGGCGATATTCTCACATTGATACAGGCAGAAAAGGATTGGGCAAAGGCAAAAGAAAACCTTGTTGTGTCAATGTATAAATCAAATAATGCCCTTGCTTACCTTCAGAAGGTATCCTATTTGGACGGGAATTGACTATGAAATTGACAAAAAAACGTGTCGTAGGGATTGTTTTAATTGTTTTAATAGTAATTATAGTGGCCCTTGTTGTTTTTTATTTTACCGGCAAACGGGGCAAATCAGAGAAGATCAGCGGTGAGGTGTTTACCGTTAAAAAAGGCAATGTGACAAATTTTGCCGAGCAGACGGGTATCATAAAGGCACAGGTAGGCGCTATTGTAAAAGTAGGTACAAGGGCTACCGGTGAACTTATCCGGCTTAGATACCAGGTAGGTGATTATGTAAAGAAAGGTGAGCTCATTGCGAAAATTGATGACAGGGAGAAGCTTGCGAACATAAGGAACCTCCAGGCCGCAATAGATGAGCAGAAAAAGGATTTAGCCGCTAAAGAAGCACAGTATCAATACAGCAAGATAAATTATGAGAGGGAAGAGCGGCTTTTAAAACAGGAATTTACAACAAGGGACAGTGTTGACAAGGCGAAGAGAGAGCTTGATGTATCGGTAGCCCAGGTAGAACTTGGAAAGGCCAAAGTAGTTGAAGCCATGGAAAGCCTGAAAGCCCTTGAGGTTTCGTTAAGTTATTATAAGATTTATGCCCCCATTTCCGGATATGTTTCACAGGTGACAACCCAGGAAGGCGAGACGGTTGTGGCAGGTCTTGCTGCGGTAAATCTTATTACAGTCATTGATGCTTCAAAGCTGGAGATGTGGATATATGTCGATGAAACAGACATCGGCAGGGTAAAGCCCGGCTTGAAGGTGGAATACTGGGTCGATGCATACAGAGACAAGCGGTTTCCAGGAAATATCAACCTTATCTATCCGCAGCCTGAAGTTAAGGAAAATATCGTCTATTACCTTGCCATAGTAAAGATAGACCCAAAAGATACAACGTTCCTGAAACCGGAAATGACCGCCCACGTGAGGATTATTATAAGTGAAAAAACAGATGTGTTAATTGTCCCGAATGGCGCTGTACGTTTTGAAGACGGGAAAAATGTTGTTTATGTAAAGGCAAAAGACAAAACTGAGCGGAAAGAAGTAACGCCGGGTATCAGGGATGACAAGTCTACCGAAATTGTTGCAGGACTCAGCGAAGGAGAGCGTGTTGTAATCCCTGTAGTAAAAAGGCTTGCGCCGGGCGCCAAAAAGTGATCACACTTAAAAACATCAGAAAAAGCTATTTCGTCGGCGAGAGAGAACTTCCGATTCTCAAAGGAATAGACCTTGAGATAAAGCATGGGGAGTTTGTAATCCTCATGGGTGTTTCCGGATCAGGCAAGACAACCCTCATGAATATTATCGGTCTCCTTGATAAGCAGACGGAGGGTCAATTTTATTTTATGGATACCAGCGTTGAAGGCCTTGATGATGAAGCGCTTGCGGGCTTCAGAAACAGGCATATCGGATTTGTATTCCAGCAGTTCTTCCTTCTTCCCTACCTCAATGCCATTGAAAATGTCTTAATCCCCATGGTCTATTCAGAAAAGGAGATAAAACACCCGCGAGACAAGGCAAGGCATTTACTCGACAGGTTTGGCCTTCTTGAAAGGATATATAACCGTCCCTCACAGCTTTCCGGGGGCGAGCAGCAGAGGGTTGCCATAGCAAGGGCCCTCATAAATGATCCCGACCTCATTCTCGCAGACGAGCCTACCGGAGCGCTTGACTCAAAAACAGGAAATGAAATCATGGAGCTTTTTCGCATGCTCAATGAGGATGGCAAGACCGTTATGGTTGTTACCCATGACCCAAAACTCGCATCCTACGGGAGAAGACTGATAAGGATAGAGGATGGGACTATCTCAGAAGATATCACAACTTAGAGAATTTTTAGAAGAAACCTTAAAGATCCTTTACTACTACAGGAGCAGGGTGGTATTTTCCTTCTCCGGTGTTGCCCTCGGGATCCTTTCCATCTGTGTCATTGTAACTACAATTGATGGTGCAAATAAGAAGGCCTATGAAATTTTCGAAGCCCTGGGACCGGATTCCATCATGATCTTCAGTGGAAGCGAGAGACAGCGTACGGCAAGGGAAAGGGTCAATACATTAACGGTCAGCGACGCGGATTTGCTTCAGAGGATTGGAGGCATTTACGATGTTTTAAAGGTCTTTCAGGTGAGAGGTGTCAACATGAAATATCGGGACAGGAAATGGCAGACACAGGTTGTCGGGGGAACCGAAAATTACTTTACATCCTTTAAGTGGGCATTGCAGAGCGGTTCATACTTTTCCCGTGAAGCATATGACAATGCAGAGGCAGAATGTGTGATCGGTGCAAAGGTTTCCGAAGAGTTGTTCAAAGGTGAAAATGCCATCGGCAAGGTCATACAAATCGGTCAGTTGCCCACAAAGGTTGCAGGTGTCCTTGAGGAGAGGGGCGGCTCTGTCGGCGGCCCCAACATGGATGACAGGGTGATTATGCCGTTGACCACCGTTATGAGCAGACTTTCCAATGAAAAGCGGTTTCTCAGCATGATACGATTAAAGACAAACAGGGATGTGGATGCAACCATTGAAGATGTGAAAATGGTGCTCCGGAACAACCATGGCATACCGGAGGGGAGCGAAGACAATTTCATGACGAGAAGCTCAAAGGACATTCTCCAGTTTGTTTCTGTAATTTCCGGTTCGCTCTTTTTGTTCCTCGGAACTGCATCGATTGTTGCGCTTGTGGTAAGCGGATTTGTGCTTGCCAACCTTTTTTACCTTACGATTCAAGAGAGAAAAAAGGATATAGGCATCAGAAGGGCATACGGGGCAACGAGAAAAGGCATCCTGCTCTCTTTTCTCTTTGAATCGGTATTTATTACCATCCTTGGAGGAATCGCCGGGGTATTGCTGAGCATTGCCCTTGAAGGCACCTTTGAGAAGCTTTTTGATATCCCTATGGAATTTTCATTTAAGGTTGTTATTTTTGCACTGGTTTTCAGCTTCCTTACAGGAGTTTTGTCTGGTCTGAAGCCGGCATTGAAGGCGAGCAGAATCGAGCCCATTGAGGCCATTCGCGGATGATATATTCGCTCAAATTCTATCTGAAAATAGCCCTGCGAAACCTCGTTGTCCACAAGGCAAGGATGATGCTTGCCCTCCTTGGTATACTCTTTGCTGTCATGAGTCTCGTTGCTTTCGGGAATATCAGCAGCGGCATGAAACGGAAAATTGATGATGAGATTGGCAGGTTCGGGAAAAATCTTGTTATCCTCAGGGCCAGTCTTGTCTTTCAGGCGGGGCGTGCAACAAAACAGTTTTCAGAGTCAAGGACCCTGAAGCTTTCAGATATAAAGCGAATTAAGGAGTCATTGCAAGGCATAGATGAGATTGCCCCGTATTATGATGCGACGTATCCTGCACGCTATGAGGATAAAACGCTCAGGGTGAGTGTGATAGGCGTGACGGATAACATTTTTTCCATAAAAAATACAAACCTTCTCATGGGCAGGTACTTCACAAAAGATGATGATCGTACTACAGAAAAAAAGGTTGTTGTGGGATATAAGGTGTACGACAACCTTTTTGATTTGAAGGACCCCATCGGCAAATACATTCTTCTCTTCAGTGTGCCTACCGAAATTATCGGTGTCATGGAAGAAAAGGGTACGGATTTGACAGGTCAGGATCAGGACATTATTGTGTATATCCCGCTGAATACTTTTATGAGACGGTATAGCAACATTGATTATATCAAGGGCGCCTATATACAGGCACAGGATGGCGCACCGCTCAACGAGATGAAGGCGAGACTCAGGGTATTTGTAAGGAAGATCCATAACATGAAAACCAGCGAGAAAGACGATTTTTCAGTCTTTACCATGGAAGATATATTAAAGACGAGGGAAGAGGGGATACGCCTTGTAACTGTTCTGACCATTATTGCCTCGACGGTATCATTTCTCATAGGGGGGCTGGGCATTTTTGCCATTATGCTCCTTTCCGTTTCTGAACGGAAGATGGAGATCGGCATCAGGAGGGTTGTTGGCTCAAAGAAAAGGGATATTGTCCTCCAGTTTCTCACCGAATCGGTTATTGTGGCCTTGATAGGCGGCGCCTTCGGCGTTGCCGTTGGTTTTGTCATTACCATCATAGTAGACTATTTCGGGGGATTTCCCATTATGTTCGGATTGCAGAATATTTTCATTTCCCTTTTCATAAGTATGATCGTAGGTATCCTCGCAGGTATCTATCCTGCCATCCAGGGTACCAAATACGAGCCGGTGAAGGCACTGTACTCATGATAATGGCAGAAGATAGAAGACAGAAGATAGAGGACAGAGAACGACAGTTTTGAGTGTTGAGTTTTGAGTTTTCAACCTTGAACCTTGAACATAGAACCTTGAACCGAATTTACAGGAGAACACATATGCTATACAGTTTTGATGGAAAAGAACCAAGGGTGGGCAAGGACACATATGTAAGTGAGCACGCCCTTGTTGTCGGAGATGTGCAAATAGGGGATGAGTGCTATATAGGGCATGGCGTTATACTTCGTGGTGATTACGGTACCATCGAGATTGCTTCGGGCACTGCCGTTGAAGAGGGGGTTGTTGTTCATGCCCCGCCAAATAAAGTCTGCAGCATCGGCGAAAGGGTTACTATCGGCCATGGAGCTATCATTCATTCAGCGATCATCGGGCGGATGAGCGTCATAGGTATGGGCGCCGTTCTGAGCATCTATTCGGAAATCGGTGAAAATACCATTGTGGCAGAAGGGAGTGTGGTGAAGATGCGGCAGGTGATACCCGGCGGCGTTGTGGCAGGAGGAAATCCCGCAAAGGTGATACGTAAGATAGCCCCGAAAGATGAAGAATACTGGGGCATGGCCAAGCGACTCTATATCGACCTCGCCAGAAAATATCTTGGCATTGGAATGAAGAAAATGCTGAGTAAAACTTAATATCATAAAATTGCAATAAAATCAAATGCTTAAAACTTTATTGATATTCCGCCGGTAAAGATAAGGTTATATCCAGGATCATTCAAGCTGCGTTTTACGCCAAGATCGAGATCAATTCTGTCTGAAAGCGAGTAAACGAAACCACCCAGGAGAAAAACGGGATCAATACAGGAGTCTGTGTCAGGGCTTGTGTCAACTCCGATATTTCCTACAATTTTGAATTTTTTAGTGATCTTCCATTCCCCTGCAAGTGATGTGTGCAACAGATTCTCTCTTGCATCATACCTGTTTTCATTTCTCAAATAGCCAAGATTTAAATGAAATGCAGCATGTTTGAACTCCTTCGTGCCTATGAGATAGAGCCTGTATCGCACCTCTCCGGTTCCAAGCCTGACATCCCCGCCCCCCAGGCCTTTTGTGTAATTCCCGGTCGGAGCGATAATACCCGGTTTGATCGCAAGACTCAGGCCATTTTTATCTTCATGGAAGCGCCATTTCACTTCTATCAAAGTGTCAGTGATACCCTCCGGTGAGCTTGTATTGCCTAAATTATCAATCTGGAAGTTTTGATATCCTGAAGAGACAATAAGATCGATATTGTTTTTTATCCCGTAATCTAATTCCACAGTTATTGATTTTTTGTTTACTGTTACACCTTCATCATCGTCATGGGAATATTCTCCACCGATCTGAAGCTGATATTTCCCTTTTCCCTGCGTGTTTGCATCGTCTGTAATCAAAGGCCGTCCGGCAAATGCAGTTCCGGAGAACATGAGAATGATGAGTAAAATGGTGAGTGCTTTAACCGGCATCTTGCCTTTATTAAGCCTTTACGAGCAGTTTTTTGTCAAACTGTTTCTTATTTTTTCAAAACTCTTTTCTTGATTAAACAACGCTGAAACCTTATATTAAATCGAATCATCGATGAATTATAAAAAAGACCTCATTGAAAGAGAAGCTGGTTTAAGATATGAACGGCGCTGAAATTATAATAAAGACAGCACGCGCGGCAGGTGTTGAGGTATGTTTTGTCAATGCCGGCACCACGGAGATACCACTTGTTGCTGCCTTTGATTCAGAACCAGGGATTCGGGCCATTCTCGGGGTGTTTGAAGGGGTATGCACCGGTGCAGCCGACGGGTATGGCCGGATGCTGGATAAACCTGCCATGACGCTCCTTCACCATGGGCCGGGTTTTGCCAATGGTATTGCTAACCTCCACAATGCGAGGCGCGCACAGACGCCTTTGCTCAATATTATAGGTGACCATGCAACTTGGCACCGCCATGCCGATCCGCCATTGGCAATGGATATTGAAGCGCTGGCAGGCAGCGTGTCCGGATGGTTTAAAAACTGCAATTCTGTTGAAATGTTGTCTCAGGATGTGGCTGATGCTATTGCTGCCACGATGTATGGCCGGATAGCCAGCCTGATTGTGCCCCATGACCTTCAATTGAGTGAGTGGAAAAATACAAAGGCTGTTTCACCGGAATTTTCCTATGACCCTGTTGATACAGATACAATCGAAAGGGCAGCCGGTTTTTTACGATCCGGAAAAAAGACGGCTGTTATATTAGGTGGGCGGGCACTGAGAAGGCGAGGCCTGGAGGTTGCAGGTCGCATTAAAGCCGCTACCGGATGTGATCTTTTTGCAGGATCATTCCCCGGTTATATGGAGCGGGGCGCAGGGTTTCCGGATGTGGTGCGAATTCCCTATTTTCCTGAAGGGGCAATCGAAATGCTGTCCCGGTATGAAGCGGTAATTCTGGCAGGCGCAAAGGAACCTGTAACTTTCTTTGGTTATAACGGGGTGCCAAGCTTTATTCTGGCGCATAACCAGCAAAAGGTCTCGATTGGCATGGGAAAAGAGAATATTGTAGAAGCTATGGGATATCTGGCTGACCTCCTGAGAGCCCCAAAAAATATGAAGGCTATGGATGGAATAGTAACAAAATTAAATCGCCCACCACTCCTTGGGGGTGCATTGACACCTGAAAAGGCGTGTATTATCCTCGCTGCATTACAGCCTGAAGATGCAATTATAGTGGATGAAGGACTTACTTCGACATTGTCGTATTACCCCCTTACGGCAGGTTTGCCTCCCCACAGTATGATGACAATAGCAGGAGGCTCCATTGGCTACGGGATCCCTTGCTCTGTTGGTGCAGCCATTGCCTGCCCGGACAGGACAGTGATCAATTTTCAGGCTGATGGAAGCGCATTATACACCTTACAGGGCCTCTGGACTGAAGCTCGGGAATCTTTAAATGTGACAACGCTCATGTGCTCAAACAGGAGCTACAATATTTTAAAAATGGAACTTGTGCGGGCAGGTATCAAATCGCCTGGTAAAAGCATGCAATCGCTTATCGAGCTTGATAATCCGACCATCGACTGGGTAAAAATCGCAGAAGGATTCGGTGTTCCAGCCGTATCTGTCAATATGGTAGAAGAGCTGGCAAGGGAGATTGGTAAGGCTCTGGCCGAACCCGGACCGCATTTGATAGAGATGATGTTTTAGCGTAGAGCGGAGAGCGTAGAGCAGATAGTTTTAAATCCTCTACGCCTGTCCTCGCGTAGCGGGGGCTAAACGCTCTATGCTCTACGCTAAGCACATTGTTGCAGAGGATGAAAAGATCAATTTAGAAGATATTTACAATCGTGAGAAAGGTAGTCTGCTACAACTGATCAAGAACGATCCTGTCGAGTTTGTCCACAGATACCGCAACGACCTCGACAAGGAAATTGTTGGTTTTCTTGCATCCCAGTTTGCTTACGGAAAGATAGATGTATTCAAAAGATTCCTTGAGGACCTGTTCGGGCGTATGGGCAGCAGCCCGCACCTCTTTGTTATAAATGGAGATTTTACAATCCTTAAAGGACTTTATTACAGATTTCAGAAGGAAGACGATATCGTTCTCCTTTTCATGGTTTTGAGAAGGATTATGAATGAGTTTGGCGGTATCGGCAATATGGTGAAATTCTATTATGAAGGTGATGTGAGGAATGCCTTATGGAAGGCAAGAGAACATCTTTTCGGCGACGGCAACGAGCTTACATTCTTCTTTCCGAAACCATTACGCTCAAACCCTATGAAGCGATGGAGCCTCTATCTCAGATGGATGGTAAGAAAGGATGAGATTGATGCAGGATTATGGGAATTTATAGATAAAAAGGATTTAATCATACCTCTCGATACCCATATCTTCAAGATAGGCAATTGTATGGGGTGGATAGAGCATAATACCCCTTCATATAAGGCTGCATCGGGGATCACGGAGGCTCTGAAAAAATATTCCCCTGAAGACCCTTTAAAATATGATTTTTTCCTGTGCCACGGGGTGGGCATAGGTGCCGGATGTACCGGTAAAAGAATGCCTGAATGCGGGAACAAGTGTGTTTTAGTAGCCAGGGATGCTCAGTTTAAGTTAAACAAATACGAGGAGTTCATCGAGTGAAATTTAAGATTATCAGTCTCGGCTGCCCTAAAAATCTTACAGAATCGGAATATATTGCCCGGAAATTAGAAGACGAAGGACACATGTTGACCGAAGAGTGCGATATTGTCATTGTAAATACCTGTGCCTTCATCGCCGATGCAGCGAAAGAGTCTATAGAGACCATACTTGAGGAGGCGCTAAATCCCCGGAAAAGGATTGTAGTAACGGGTTGTCTTGTTGAGCGTTACAAGGAAAAACTCCGCGAGTTATTGCCGGAGGTTGACCTTTTCATAGGCAGGAATTGTTATCCTGAAATCGAACATTTAATCAATAAAAAAGGCTTTTTTCTGAGGGAAGGTAATTTTGCGGAAACATTTCCGAGAAAGGTGCTTACCGGTAAGCCTTCAGCTTATTTGAAGATTCAAGAGGGTTGCGACAATAGGTGCAGTTACTGTTCTGTCCCTGATATCAGGGGTGGGCTTAGAAGCAGAACCCCTGAGGATATCAGAAAAGAGTTTGAATGGCTTTTAAAGAGCGGTTTTAGAGAGATCAATATCATTGGCCAGGACATTACCTCTTACGGAAAGCATGACGGCCTTAGTCTTACGCAATTATTAAGGCATCTCCTTAAAATGGAAGGAGACTTTTTCTTGCGGCTTCTTTACATGCACCCGAAGGGCATAGACAGAGAACTGATAGATCTTATCAGGAGCGAGGAAAGGATTATCAAATATATGGATATACCCATCCAGCACTCTGAAGACAGAATCCTTGGTTTGATGAGAAGGGGTTACGGGAAGACAGACCTTGAGACTCTCATATATACAATCAGGAGCGCTATGCCTGAAGCGGTGCTGAGGACTACTGTTATTGTCGGTTTTCCCGGTGAAACTGACGAAGCATTTGCACATTTATGCGATTTCATAAAGAGCTGGGAATTTGATATGCTTGGCGCTTTTATGTATTCAAGGGAAGAAGGCACCCCTGCATTCAAATTGAAGGGGCAGGTGAAGAAAAGCATAAAGCAGTCGAGATACAACAGGATTATGGAGATACAGAAAGAAATATCAAAAAAGAGGATGAATATTCTTGAAGGAAAATCAGTGAAAGTTATCGTTGAAGGGAAAGGCGAGGGGCATATGGTGGGGAGACTTCTCACACAGGCCCCGGATATTGATGGCATAGCTTTTATAAGGGGTGATTGCGCCATAGGAGAGATAAGAGACGGTAAAATAGTGAAAACCCTCGATTATGATGTTATAGTAGAAGTGTAGGAAGAGGACAGAAGACAGAGAACAGAGGACAGAAGACAGAAGTCAGAAGTCAGAGAACAGACTTAATCTGTATTCTGTCAGCCCGAAAGGCGGTCTGAATGTCTGTCATCTGATTTGAAGGAGATTGAGATGGAACCGATTAATGAATTAATTGCTGTAAGAATAGAAAAGGAAAAATCGTTGAGGGAACTTGGCATTGAGACATATCCTCAGGATAACGGGCCTTATATAACCACGCGGGATGTGGAAGAAAAATACAGCTCCTTTTCCCATGATGAACTGGAAAAAACAGAAGAGCATGTTTCTGTGGCGGGAAGGATTATGGCGTTCAGGGATTTCGGAAAGAGCTTATTTATCCACATTCAGGACAGAAAAGGGAAAATTCAAATCTATGCGAGAAAGGATATGCTCAAGTCACCTGAATACAGTATCTTTAAAAAATTTGATATATGTGACATAGTGGGCGTTGAGGGCAGGGTATTCAGGACAAAGACAGGGGAATTAACAATCCTTGCCGGAAATGTAAAGCTTCTCACGAAATCATTACGTCCCCTCCCTGAGAAGTGGCACGGTCTCAAGGATGTGGAAGAAAGGTACAGAAAGCGGTACCTTGACCTTATTGTGAATGAGCGGGTGAAAGATGTTTTTATAAGAAGGGCAAAGATTATCGAATACATCAGAAATTATTTTATAGATAAAGATTTCATTGAAGTAGAAACACCGATGATGCAGGTGATGCCGGGCGGCGCTGTCGCAAAGCCGTTCATTACACACCATAATGCCCTGGGAATGGATCTTTACCTCAGGATAGCCCCCGAGCTGTACCTTAAAAGATTGGTAGTGGGAGGGTTCGAGAGGGTTTTTGAGATAAACCGCAATTTCAGGAATGAAGGCATTTCTGTCCGCCATAATCCTGAATTCACCATGCTTGAATTTTATCAGGCTTACGCTACATTTGAAGACCTCATGGCCTTTACGGAAAACATGGTCTCGTCACTTGTAAGAGAACTTTTTGGTGGTTATAAAGTGACGTATAATGGACAGGAAATAGATTTTTCAGTCCCATGGCGGAGAATTACCATGGAGGAGGCGTTGAGAGAGTTCGGCAGTTTTGACCTCGCACAGTTGAACGATATAGATAAACTTGCCTCCTTTGCAAAGGAACTTGGAATTGAAGGCGTTGAGAAAGAAACAAAGGGGAAGCTTATCACGAAGATATTTGAAGAGCTCTGCGAAAAGCAGTTAATACAGCCTACGTTCATAACCCATTACCCTGTCGAGGTGTCGCCGCTGGCAAAGCGGAGCAAGGATAATCCGGATATTACGGAGAGATTTGAGCTCTATATCAGCGGAATGGAAATAGCCAACGGGTTCAATGAATTGAATGACCCGCAGGACCAGAGGAAAAGGTTTGAGGAACAGATAAGGGCAAAGGAAGAGGGCGCTATGATGGACGAAGATTATATAACGGCCCTCGAATATGGCCTTCCGCCGACTGCAGGCGAAGGTATCGGGATTGACCGGTTAACGATGCTCCTCACAGACAGCCCCTCCATCCGTGAGGTAATTTTGTTTCCGCTTTTGAGACCATGAAAACGCCAAAACATGAACTACGAAACTAACATAGGGCTTCGCTATCTCCGCTCAAAACGAAAAGAGGCCTTCATATCCTTTACTACATGGATAGCTGTAGTTGGTATCGCGATAGGGGTTATGGCGTTGATTATTGTGATTGCCGTCATGACAGGGTTCCAGAATGAGATACGGGAGCGCATACTCGGTATTAACCCTCATGTTCTCGTATTGAGTATCGAGGGAGATGTAAAAGCGCCGGGAGATCTTGTCAATACAATAAAACAGGTTAATGGTGTGACCCATGCCTTTCCCTTCATTACCTTTCAGGCTATGGTGCAAAGCGGCAGGCAATTATCCGGTGTAGCTGTAAAAGGTTTGAACGCAGAAGATATTAAATTTATGGAAAAACTTCTCAAAGAAGGCAGCATCAGTGCCTTGGAGAAAAAGGGCAATATCCTTATTGGTAAGGAATTGGCAAAACACATGGGTCTTCTTCCTGGAGATGCCTTTACGATAATGGTCCCTTTTGGCGGCTATTCCCCCATGGGTGCCATGCCCGAAACTGTACGGGTCAAGGTTGGCGGGATATTCGAAACGGGCATGTATGAGATTGACAACACCCTCATCATCATGTCCCTCAAGGATGTGGAAAGTATCATGGGCATCGGCGCCACTGGCATAGAGGTAAAGTTAAAGGACGCCTATATGGCCAATGATGTACGAAAAGAGATATTGAACAGACTGGGACGCAGCTATTTTGCAAGGACATGGATCGAGATGAACAAAAACCTCTTTTCGGCGTTAAAACTCGAAAAGGTTGCCATGTTCATCATCCTCGCCCTTATTATTTTTGTGGCGAGTTTCAACATCATAAGTTCTCTCATCATGACGGTCATGGAGAAGAAAAAGGATATTGCAATTCTGAAAGCCATGGGGGCAAAGAAGAAGAGCATCATGAAAATATTCATGGTGGAAGGTGTAACGATAGGAGTTTTTGGCGCCCTGATCGGCTCAATAAGCGGCTACGGCATATGTGAGATTATAAGGAGATACAAGATTATAAAGTTGCCGGAAGACATATACTACATCAGTAGTTTGCCTGTCAAAATAAGCCTCTTTGATGTTGCACTCGTTGCATCAGTTACCATGCTGATATGTATCCTTGCAACGCTCTATCCCTCATATAAGGCTTCAAAAATCGACCCTGTGGAGACGTTGCGGTATGAGTGAGGCGGTTTTAAGGGTATCAGGACTGAAAAAGAGTTTTAACAAGAACAACGTGGAGCTTAATATATTGAAGGGGCTCGATATTGATATTTATAAAGCTGATTTTATTACCATCATGGGGCCTTCAGGCGCCGGCAAGAGCACATTTCTCCATATCCTTGGAACGTTGGATACTGCAACTGAAGGTGAAATATTTTTCAGAGGCATGAATGTCAACGGATTTACCGAAGATGAAGCGAGCAAGTTCCGGAACGAAAAGGTGGGTTTTGTCTTCCAGTTTTACCATCTCCTGCAGGATTTTACCGTTATTGAAAATATTACCATACCACTCCTGATAAGAGGGGTTGGCAGTATCGAAGCCATTGCAAAGGCGGAAACCTTTCTGGAGATTATGGGCCTGAAGGACAGGAGAAATCATAGACCCGGGGAACTTTCCGGTGGGGAGCAGCAAAGGGTGGCCATCGCACGGGCATTAGTGAATGAGCCGGAGATTATCCTTGCCGATGAGCCCACAGGAAACCTCGACAGAAAGACGGGCAAAGAGGTGCTTAATTATATCCTTTCCATAAATGAACGTATATCCTCAACCCTTATACTCGTGACGCATGATCCTGAAATAGGTCTATTGGGGAAGAGAAGGTTCAATATGGTTGATGGGGAACTCTTCCCGTTAGAGTAATTAACCCGGATTTTCCATTAAGATACGTATCGGTGTCGTGCCATCCCTCGCAAACACACCCTTAAATGCAGGATTAGGAATTGATGTTTAGAGGGTTAGAAGTTTAGAGGGTTAGCTAATCATCCAAACATCCAACCTTCCAATCATCCGAAATCCTTTACCCCTTACCCCTTTAATCCTTAATCCCAACATTCCTCGCCTCACGACGGTTTGCTCCGGGATACCCCGACACCTTCCCAATGACAGATTTGGGATTAAGTGGTTGAGTAATTAATAAAACCCAAGAAACCCGAAAAACCCAAGAAACCAAAGAAACCAAAGAAACTATTATCTTACCGCGCTGTATTCCCCCCTGTCGAGGCACCCATCGCCATTTTTGTCGTATTTTTTAAATTGTTCCATGGTCAGGCCCGGGATAATGGCGCTCAATTCCGCGGGGCTGATCTTTCCATCTGTATTCTGGTCCACATCATTAAATGCAGTGCTGTTTGTCCGTTCTTTCATGCGTACAGGGCCTCCCTTCTTTGAAACGGAGGCTGTTCTTTTTTGCTGAGATGGCCCCGTTGGCATTATTGGAATTTTTCCCGTGAACCTCGATATGATGGCGCCATCGCCGGTATATCCGACTGAAATTGAATCGCCCATTTTAATCTGGTCGAGACTTTTGTAACCTATCAATCTTGGATTAGCCACATCAAATGTGACCACTATTCCTTTGTTTTTAACGGAGATTATTTTATTTGTGGCGTCAACCTTGACGACTTTACCAACGAAATCCCCCTTAGCCCTTACCCTCATCCTTACCTTTGGAAACTTTTCGGATGATTTTTCCTGGGTAAAGCCTGTCGATACCAGGGTAATACAGGCTATGATGCCGATGATTATTATTAAGATTTTCTTCATGTATATTTCCTTTTACATAAAATTGTCTGTCAGGACATCTTCAATATGGTTACGTTGTGTTATATAAAGAGGACATATGACATGTCAAGATTAAATAAATTGTGATTGGAATTCAACCATGTTCTTGCGGTATAATAATTTACTGTGAAAGCTTTAATCCTGCCGAAGGCGGGACAAGGTGAAAGGTGAAAGGGGTCAAGAAGCAGGATCCAAGGGTTCGAGTAGCCTGCCCTGATGAGGCGTTGTTGACCCGGCGATTGATAAAAAAAGGAGGTTTCGTCATGACAGAAACGGATATCAAAATTGAGGGTATGAGTTGCCAGCACTGTGTAATGGCTGTAAAAAAGGCCATTGGAGGGCTTACAGGTATTGAGAATGCTGATGTAGCCATAGGAAGTGCAGCAATAAAGTATGATGAATCGAAGGTTAAAAAAGAAGAAATTGAGGCGGCCATAGAAAAGACCGGGTTTAAAGTAAGCCGCGGCTTTAAGTGAGCATAGCGATATAGCTGTGCAGGTACTGCACAGTCCCGGCAAAACAATAATTTATGTCAAACAAATCAATCATTGAAATACTGGAGGAGATTGGTACGCTCCTTGAAATAAAGGGTGAAAACCCATTTAAATCGAGAGCTTACTACAACGCTGCAAAAACGCTTTCCGGAATAGATAACCTTGAAGAGATAATAAAAAGCAAAAGACTCAGGGAGATAAAAGGGATCGGAGAAACGCTTTCAAAGAAGATCGAGGAATACAGCGAAACAGGAAGGATGGAATACTATGAGGATTTGAAGAAAGAAATCCCCCCGTCACTCCTGGAACTCACGGGCATACCGAATCTGGGTCCAAAAAAGATTAAGGTGTTATATGATGAACTCGGAATTACCAACGTGGGCGAGCTTGAATATGCCTGCAAGGAGAACCGCCTCATTGTCCTTCCCGGTTTTGGAGAAAAGACCCAGGAGAAGATATTAAAGGGCATAGAATTTGTCAAAAGGCATCAGGGCGAGTTTTTATTTGGTGATGTTTACCCTGCAGCGGAGAACATCAGAGATAAATTCACAACCATAGTGAAGCCGCAATTCGTGGAGGTATGCGGCAGTATTCGACGCAGAAAAGAGATTGCGAAAGACATTGATATCCTTGTGGGCGGGGAAGATTATGAACGCATCTCGTCATATTTTGTATCAATGCCTGAGGTGAGCGAGGTATTGCTGAAAGGCGATACAAAGACATCATGCCGGTTGGAGTCAGGTATAGAGGTTGATTTAAGGGTGGTGAGTGAATCCGAATTTCCGTTTGCCCTTATGTATTTTACAGGAAGCAAGGAACACAACGTGAGGCTTCGGGGTGTTTCGAAGAAAAAGGGATGGAAGCTGAGCGAGTACGGTCTTTTCGAGGAAGAGAAACCCATACCATTGCAGAATGAAGAAGAGATTTATCGGGCGCTGGGCCTTGTGTATATCCCACCTGAATTGAGGGAGGATATGGGTGAGATAGAGGCAGCGGAAAACGACAAACTCCCCGACCTGGTAACGCTTGAGGATATAAGAGGCACATTTCACATTCACACTGAATTCAGCGATGGGGTTGATTCGATTGAGAAGATGGCCGATGCTGCAAAAAAGATGGGTCTTTCGTATATCGGCATTTCAGACCACAGCAGGAGTGCCTACTATGCTGGGGGACTCAAGGTGGATGAGGTTTTCAGACAATGGGAAATTATTGACAGATTGAACGAGAAGGATAGGGATTTTTACATATTCAAGGGCATCGAAAGCGATATCCAGCCTGACGGGAGCCTTGATTATGAAGAGGATATCCTGAAAGGTTTTGATTTTATCATTGCCTCCATTCATTCTAATTTCAATCTAAAAAAGGCTGACCAGGAAAAGAGGATCTTGAGGGTGCTTGAGAATCCCTATACCACAATGCTTGGACACCCGACGGGACGCCTCCTGCTTTCAAGAGATGGCTATGATGTAGATATGAGGACGGTTATTGATGGCGCCGCTGAGCACAATGTCATTATTGAACTGAATGCAAGCCCATACAGGTTCGACATAGACTGGAGATATATGAAGTACACAAAGGAGAAAGGCGTCATGATTTCCATCAATCCGGATGCCCATGCAACGGGCGGTCTTGCTGAGATATTTTACGGTATCGGGATAGCAAGAAAGGGATGGCAGGAAAAGAAAGATATATTGAATACAAAAGACGTAAGTGATATAAAGGATACATTCAAGAAACGTAAGTAATGACAAAAGACGTTCGATCTATAATTGATAAGCTCAAAACAATGCATGGCGAGCCGAGATGTGAATTAAACTTCACTGATCCCCTTGAGCTTGTCGTTGCTACTGTTTTGTCTGCCCAATGCACAGATGAACGTGTCAATAAGGTGACGGAGACGCTTTTTAAAAAATATCGAAATATCTATGACTATATTAATGTAATTAATCAAGAACTTGAGAATGATATCAGAAGTACTGGATTTTATAAGAACAAAGCGAGGGCTATTAAAAATATAACAGAGGAAATCCGGGACAGGTTTCATGGCGAAGTGCCCCGGGATATAGATACCTTTGCAACAGTTAAGGGGATCGGTAGAAAATCTGCGAATTTAATAGTTGGACTGGCCTTTGATAAGCCGGCAGTAATTGTAGATACACACGTAATCAGGCTGTCGAACAGGATTGGTTTTTCCGATAAAAAAGACCCTGATAAAATAGAGCAGGATATAAAAAAAGTAGTGCCGGAGGATATGTGGACGGCATTTTCTCTGCTTATAACTCTTCACGGGCGATACCTGTGCAAGGCAAGAAAGCCGGAATGCGAAAGATGTCTGCTGCAAAATGAGTGTGATTACCGGATTGGAGGAAGAAGCGATGTTTGAAGAGGAAAGATTGACTGAAAGCGAAACTGCGAAACTGAAAGAATTATCAAGACTTGCAAAGGGAGATATTGTAACGATGACCCGGCTTGCCGGAACAGGGCATCCGGGTGGATCAATATCGTCCCTTGATATATATCTGACGCTTTTTTCCCATGCAAAGCTGCAGGAAAAACAGAGAGACAGAGTTGTAGTGAGCCATGGCCATACATCCCCCGGCGCCTATGCTGCCCTCGCAAGGCTTGGGCATCTTCCTGTTGATGAGGTTGTTGCCTTTTTCAGGAAGGCGGGAAGTCCCTTTGAAGGGCATGTGGTGAGAGGAATCCCCTTTATTGACTGGTCTACAGGCAATCTCGGTCAGGGCCTGTCTGCAGGGTGCGGTTTTGCCATTGCATCCAAAATCCGTAAGGAAGATAATCATGTTTATGTTCTCATGGGTGACGGTGAACAGCAGAAAGGGCAGATAGGAGAGGCGCGAAGGTTTGCAAAAAAGTATAATTTGAACAATATCACTGTTTTCATTGATTATAACCGTTTGCAGATCAGCGGGTCTATCAATAGTGTGATGCCCCAGAATATCATTGAAAATTATCTCTCTGACGGCTGGGATGTACTGGAGATAAACGGACACGATTATAACGAAATTTATGCAGCGCTCAGAAATACAAGGTCTAATGATACCCCTGTCTGTATTGTGGCGAACACAGTTATGGGAAATGGTATACCTTTTATGGAAAACAAGGAAAAATACCATGGGAACCCATTAAATGAAAAGGAATATAAAGAAGCCATGGAGGCCCTGGGGCTTGTGGACAGATTTGAGTTTTACAAGGAAAAGAGAAAGGGAATCTGGAGCTTTCAGCCGTCCCTGGATAACGAAACCTTGTCGGTAAAGACAGGTAATCCATTTACCTATAAGGATGAAGATAAGGTTGACAACAGAACTGCCTTTGGGAAGGCGCTGAAAGCGCTTGGTGATTTAAATATTGAGAATGGACAGATAGTCTGTGCCTTCGACTGTGACCTTGCAAGTTCTGTGAAAACAGGTGATTTCGGAAAGGCCTATCCGGCATATTTCTTTCAGGGCGGTATCCAGGAGCACAATACGGCCACAATCGCAGGGGCTTTGTCAACAACAGGGATACTTACATTTTTTGCCGCATTCGGGGTTTTCGGGATAGATGAAACATATAACCAGGAACGCTTGAATGATATAAATAAAACAAACCTGAAACTCATCCTCACCCATGTGGGGCTTGACGTTGGTCCTGACGGTAAAACGCACCAGTGCGTTGATTATATCGGTCTTGCCCGGAACCTCTATAATTTCAGGACAATCGTGCCATGTGACCCGAACCAGATGGACAGGGTTGTGAGGTATATTGCTGCGGTGGAAGGGAATTTCCTTGTAGCTGCAGGACGGAACCGCTGGCCAGTGGTTTACAGTGAAGATGGGAAGCCGTTTTACGGTGACGGATATATTTTTAAGTATGGCAGGATGGATATACTCGAACAAGGCCAGTCCGGCGCAGTTGTTACATATGGCGGTATGGTAAGCAGGGCTTTGAAAATTGCTGAGAATCTGGCAGGGAAAGGCGTAAATCTGGCAGTGGTAAATATGCCCTGTGTTAATGAAATTGATGAAAATGTGATGGGCATGCTTTTAAAGATGCCTTATATAATTACCTACGAAGACCACAACGTTTATACAGGCATAGCCCCGGTTATTACTTCATACTTATTGAGGAACAAATATCAGGGCAGTCTGGAATCCTTCGGGACGAAAAATTATGGCGCCTCAGGTGACACCGATGATGCATACGCAGTCGAAGGGCTGGATGTGGATTCCATGACAGCAGCATTGTTGAAGATAATAAGGTAACATGCATAGAGCATAGAGCATAGAGCGTAGAGTTGAGAAAAAACTCCATGCCCTCTGCTCCATGCCCTCTGCTGATTCATACTAAACAAAGGGGGTTTTATGGAAGACATCAAAGGGATGTATAAGAAAATCGTAAAGGATCAGTTTCCGGACACAATAAAGATAGACATGGGCGGTCAGGTGCTGCTGTATAGGAAAAAGGTCTGGAATATCTATGATGCCGATGAAAAATGTGATGTTGAGCGTGGCTTGAGGTATGGAGAAAACCCTGATCAGGCTTCTGCCATGTATGAGCTCGTCAATGGAAACGTTATGCTCGGCGATGTTAGATTTTTTGATTCCCAGGGCGGTCTGACAAGCAGGGTTACAGAAAAGGATATGTTGCAGGTCGGGAAGCACCCGGGCAAGATTAATCTCACCGATGTGGATAATGCGCTTAACATTTTGAAATTTCTCGATAAAAAACCAGCCTGTGCAATCTTGAAACACAATAATCCATGCGGTGCGGCCTGTGGCTCAACGCCTGCAGAGGCATTTGAAAAGGCATTCTGGTGCGACAGGATTGCTGCCTTTGGCGGCGCCGTTGTCTTGACGAGACCCGTTGATGTAGAGACAGCAAAGGCGATGGTACCATATTATTTTGAGGTAATCTGCGCGCCTGATTTTGATGGTGCGGCTATAGATATATTGAAAAAATGGAAGAATCTGAGGATTCTCCAGATCAAAGCAATTGAGCAATTACACGAGTATAAATTTAAACGTTTTATTGATATAAAATCATTGATGGATGGCGGGATTGTTATTCAGGAATCTCAGCCGTATAAAATCAAGGGCAAAGAAGACCTCAAACCAGCGGAAACGGTTTATAAGGGACAGGCATACAAGATTAAAAGGGCCCCCACTGACAAAGAATACGCCGATATGCTCTTTGGATGGTATGTGGAATCAGGTGTAAGCTCAAACTCGGCCCTTTTCGTAAAAGATGAGGCGACAATTGCCATAGGAACGGGTGAGCAGGACAGGGTAGGGGTTGTCGAGATTGCTGTCTTTAAAGCCTATACAAAATTCATGGACAGAGAGGTATTCAAAAAATTCGGCGTGCCCTATGCGGTCTTTAAGCTGGAAGCAGAGAAAGGTTTGAGAAAGATGGAAGACTTGATAGAAATAGAGAGATATACAAAGGAGCAAAAGGCAGGCCTTACAGGTTCGGTAGTAGTTTCTGACGGATTTTTTCCCTTCAGGGATGGCGTTGATGCGGCAATAAAGCAGGGGGTCACGGGCATTATCCAGCCGGGCGGTTCAGAGCGTGATTATGAGGTAATCGAGGCCTGCAATGAATCTGATGTAACAATGGTCTTTGCAGGACAGAGATTGTTTAAACATTAACCTTTGAAAGAGGTAAAAAATATGGGAGATTTAGTTTTTTTGGTATGGATTGCGATGGGGATTATGATCGTTGTATGGGGTGTGATGAAACGGATTAAGAAAAAGAAAGATAAATAAAGAAATATATCACAAACACGTATTCTTTTAATGCCTCACTTTTCCTCCAGAAACCGGGAAAAACAGATTTTGCTTATTTATTAAAAAAACAGGGTAGAATTGTTTTATCGGCAACACTATCTTTTGGGGTAATGCCTTTAATTTTTTACAATTTGTGTTGACAAAATGTTGTAGTCAAATTATAATTGTGAAAATAATTACAAATACACAAACGCCAATGGAGGTAACACATGAGACCATATTTTGAGAAGATGCAGGACTGGGGTAAGCCAGCGAAGGAGAATAAGGCTAACGCCGAAGAGATTAAAAAAGTTGAACAAGGTGTTGCAGAAATTGTAGAAGAGAAGAAAAATGCAGGAATGCCTGCGGAAATCTTAAATAAGAGGGGTGAGTGGACGGTCCACCAGAGGCTCGCATATATTGTAGAGCCTGGAACATGGTGTCCTCTTCACACCTTGTATGATCCAATGGATGAAGAATCCGGAACAACAGGGGTGGTGGATGGTCTCGGCAAGATTAACGGCAGATGGTGCGTAATCATCGGCTTTGACAACAAGGTCATGGCAGGTGCATGGATAGCAGGTCAGTCGGCAAACATTTTAAGAGTAACCGATATCGCTAAAAGATTGCATTGTCCTCTTGTCTGGTTGGTTAACTGCAGCGGCGTAAAACTTCCGGAACAGGAAAAGGTTTACGCTGACAGGCGTGGCAGTGGAACTACCTTCTTCAGACACGCTGAGTTGAACAAACTCGGTATTCCCGTTCTTGCGGCAATTTATGGAACAAACCCGGCAGGCGGCGGATATCAGGGAATCAGCCCTACGCTCCTTCTTGCCCATAAAGACTGTAATATCGCAGTCGGCGGCGCCGGCATCGTAAGTGGTATGTCCCCGAAAGGTTTCTTCGACGAAGAGACGGCAGAGCAGCTTATCGAAGCAACGAGAAAATTCAAGTCAATTCCTCCGGGCAGGGTTGAGATCCATCATGACGTAACGGGATTTTTCAAACAGGTATTTCAGACCGAGGAAACAATCCTTGATGCCGTGAAAGAGTGGGTGACCTATCTGCCTGTCTATAACAGCAAATTTTTCAGGGTAGCAGAACCGGCAGAACCGAAATTCCCGGCGGAAGACCTGTACAGCCTTGTGGCCTTTAACCAGAAGATGACCTACAATATAGAAGAAGTAATGGCAAGACTCACAGACAACAGCGAGCACATGGAATTCAGACCAGGTTATGGTCCGGAACTTTACACGGGTCTTATCAAAGTTGATGGGTTCCTTGTTGGAATCGTTGCGAACAGACAGGGCATGATGCCGAAGGGCTATCCGGAATATGCACCATATCCCGGTATCGGCGGCAAGTTCTACCGTCAGGGACTGATTAAAGTGAATGAGTTTGTCAGCCTTTGCGGCAGAGACAGGGTGCCGATGATCTGGATTCAGGATACTTCCGGTATCGATGTTGGCGACATTGCAGAGAAAGCAGAACTTCTCGGACTTGGTCAGGCACTTATTTACTCCATTGAGCAGAGCGGCCTTCCCATGATGGCAGTTATATTAAGAAAAGGTACTGCTGCAGCCCACTACATCATGGCAGGACCCCAGGCAAACAACAATAACGCCTTTACCCTCGGCACCGCAACGACTGAAATCTATGTCATGCACGGTGAGACCGCTGCCGCTGCAAGCTTTGCGAGAAGGCTTGTAAAAGAGAAGGATGCAGGGAAGCCTCTTACAAAGGTCATTGAGCAGATGAACGTATTAGTAAAAGCATACTATGACAATTCAAGGCCGGCGTATTGTGCGAAAAAGGGTCTTGTTGACGAAGTCGTGCCGATGAAAGACCTGAGAAGGTATTTTGTCGCCTTTGCAAACTGCGTTTACCAGAATCCGATATCAATAACCCCACAGCATCAGATGATACTTCCGAGAATCATAAAGGGTTAATAGCTTTACATAAGCAAAGTGCAGGGTGGATCGTTGTATCCACCCTGTTTTTTTCATTAGTCAGTTAACCATTATTTTAATAGTGTTGACTGCTTCCATACGGTAGTGTATTTTTATTAGCTGTATTGTGTGAGAAGATGAGAGAAAGGCTTTCTGAAGTCCTTCAGGATATTAAAGAAAAAGGAAACTACAGGGCAATACGGTATATAAAACCCCTGTCAGCCACAAAAATATTATATAACTCGAAGGAACATCTTAATCTTTGTTCAAATAGCTACCTGTCACTCCATGTCCACCCTGATATTATCAACGCAGCCAGACAAGCTACAGAAGAATATGGTTCAGGCACCTGTTCTTCGAGGAGCGTTGCGGGTAGTATTGATCTCTACGAAGAGCTTGAAAGAGAGATTGCCGCATATAAGGGTTACGGCAATGCCCTCATATTCTCAAATGGATATATGGCAAATATAGGCATCATATCGACGCTTACAGACATGGGTGATGTAATTTTCAGCGACGAATTGAACCATTCGAGCTTGATACACAGCATGAGACTGTCACGGGCAAAAAAGGTGATTTATAAGCACAGAGATGTAAATGACCTTGAAAAAAAGATAAGAAGAGACAGGAGCAGGGGAAGAAAATTTATCGTTACTGAATCTATTTTCAGCATGGATGGAGATATTGCCCCGCTGAGAGACATATTTGAACTGAAAAAGGAATACGATGTCCATATTATGCTGGACGATGCACACGGTACCGGGGTATTTGGCGAGAAAGGGACCGGTCTTGAGGAACTGTTTGGTCTCTCGGGCAGCATAGATGTGCATATGGCAACATTCGGAAAGGCCCTCGGGTCATTTGGCGCCTTTGTGCTGGCAGATACGATTCTATTGGAGTATCTTGTCAACAGGGCAAAGACCTTTATGTACACAACGGCCTTACCGCCATCTTCATTAGCTGCATCACTGGCTGCGCTGAGACTCATAAAAATGGATATATCTTTTAAAGAAGAACTTTGGGAGAACATAGATTATATGAGAGGTAACCTTATGCGAGCCGGTTTTGACCTTAAGGAAAGTGCCGGTCCTATCATCCCGATTGTCGTTGGTGAAGATGCAAAGACTATTAAAATGCAAGAAATCCTTATGGAAAAAGGA
>JAPLKD010000125.1:55000-56847 GCA_026388245.1 Pseudomonadota bacterium
TTACCTGTGAAGGTGTCTCGTGAGGGATGCTGGAGGACGCAGAAGAGAGTATGCTGACATGAGTAGCGATAAACAAGGTGAAAAACCTTGTCGCCGTAAGCCCAAGGTTTCCTGAGCAAGGGTAATCCTCTCAGGGTTAGTCGGTCCCTAAGGCGAGGCCGAAAGGCGTAGTTGATGGGAAACAGATTAATATTTCTGTACCACCAGGTAGGTGATAAAGACGCGAAGGGGGGACGGAGAAGGGTAGGTCATCCGGGTGACGGAATACCCGGTTCAAGCAGGTAGGGGGATCTCATAGGCAAATCCGTGAGGTCATAACCCCGAGATGTGATGAGGAGCTCTTTTAGAGCATAAACTGGCTGATCCCACGCTTCCTAGAAAAGCCTCGTAGCGAATCTATTTGGTGACCGTACCGCAAACCGACACAGGTGGGCGAGGAGAGAATCCTAAGGCGCTTGAGATAACTCTGGTTAAGGAACTTTGCAAAATTGCACCGTAACTTCGGGAGAAGGTGTGTTCCGGAGCGTGTAAGAATTTACTTCCGAAGCGCTCTGGAATCGCAGTGAAGAGGGAGTGACGACTGTTTACTAAAAACACAGGGCTCTGCAAACTCGTAAGAGGATGTATAGGGTCTGACGCCTGCCCGGTGCTGGAAGGTTAAGGAGAGATGTCATTCAAGGAAACGAGGAGAAGCATTGAACCGAAGCCCCAGTAAACGGCGGCCGTAACTATAACGGTCCTAAGGTAGCGAAATTCCTTGTCGGGTAAGTTCCGACCTGCATGAATGGCGTAACGATTGCTCCGCTGTCTCAACCAGGGACTCAGCGAAATTATAATGGGGGTGAAGATACCCTCACCCCGCGGCAAGACGGAAAGACCCCGTGAACCTTTACTATAGCTTGACAGTGAACTTCGGGATACTATGTGTAGGATAGGTGGGAGGCTTTGAAGTGCTGGCGCTAGCTGGCATGGAGCCAACCTTGAAATACCACCCTTATTGTTTTGAGGTTCTAACTCAGACCCGTAATCCGGGTTGAGGACACTGTCTGGTGGGTAGTTTGACTGGGGCGGTCGCCTCCCAAAATGTAACGGAGGCGCACGAAGGTCGGCTCAGGCTGATTGGAAACCAGCCGATGAGTGCAAAGGCACAAGCCGGCTTGACTGTGAGACCTACAAGTCGAGCAGGAACGAAAGTTGGTCTTAGTGATCCGGTGGTTCCGCATGGAAGGGCCATCGCTCAACGGATAAAAGGTACGCCGGGGATAACAGGCTTATCTCCCCCAAGAGTTCACATCGACGGGGAGGTTTGGCACCTCGATGTCGGCTCATCGCATCCTGGGGCTGAAGTAGGTCCCAAGGGTTTGGCTGTTCGCCAATTAAAGCGGTACGTGAGCTGGGTTTAGAACGTCGTGAGACAGTTCGGTCCCTATCTGCCGTGGGCGCAGGAAAATTGAGGGGAGCTGTCCCTAGTACGAGAGGACCGGGATGGACGGACCTCTAGTGTACCAGTTGTCACGCCAGTGGCATGGCTGGGTAGCTACGTCCGGAAAGGATAACCACTGAAAGCATCTAAGTGGGAAGCCTGCCTCAAGAATAGTTGTCCCGCCTGGTAGCAATACCGGGCTAAGATCCCAGATAGACTATCTGGTTGATAGGCCGATGGTGTAAGCATAGCGATATGTTGAGCCTACCGGTACTAATCGATCGAGCGGCTTGATCATAAATCATTTTACAACATATGGGGTTGTCATAAAATAAAAGTTAGAAGGTTTCTTTAGTTTCTTTGGTTTCTTTGGTTTAAAACGAGATGACCATAGAAACAGAAGAAACAAGAGAAACTGAAAATA
>JAPLKD010000029.1 GCA_026388245.1 Pseudomonadota bacterium
CGGCGCGATAGCTGGCGGCACCGGCACAGACACTTTGGCGGCGACGGACGGGACGAACGCCTGGTTGATCACGGGCGATAACGCGGGTACGTTGAACACGAGCACCACCTTCTCGGCGATCAAGAATCTGACGGGCGGTTCGGGTGCAGACACCTTCACAGGTGCAGGCGGCTCGATCACCGGGGCACTCACAGATCCGGCGGGAACGACCACATTAAACAACAACATTACAGCGGGATCCGTTAATTTGAGCGGTGCCGTTGTTTTTGGGAGCAATTCGACGATTAATACATCCAGTGCTAACGGCAACATAGTCTTCAACACCACCTTAGACGGCACTACAGACTATACAGAGACCCTCGGACTTACAGCGGGTACAGGCAATATCACCTTCGGCGGCGCGGTGGGCGGAACAATGCCTCTTGGCGCAGTTACGATCAGCTCGGCTAAGGATGTAACCGCTAATACCTTCAGCGCGGCATCCCTCACCCAGACCACCGGTACGGGCACGACCCTGCTGACAAATAAACTGAGTACAGGCGGCGCTGTAAACATCAAAACAAACACAATCAATCTGTCCGGGGCCGCTCCGGAGATTGATGCTGCGGGCTACAATGTCAACCTGAACGCGGCCGGCACAATAAACGGCGGGAAAATAAGCGGAAACAACCTGATACTGGAGGGTTCGACCATCGGTCTGACAGCCCTTGTTAACGTGAATGCGTCAAGCAGCGCCAGCAATGCGATACTGATTAAGGCGCACTCTTCATCCAACGGGGAGTCTGCGAAGCTGACGGGCGCCGACAGCATGTTCGGAAGGATAGATAAGGATGGCTCTCCTGGAGCAGTATTCTTAAACGGCCGCCCTGTTGACCAGAGCACGCAGAAAGTTGACCAAAGCACGCAGAAACTGTTTGATGAGGCGGCGGAACCTTCCTCTCGCACGTTAAACACCAGTACGGAACGGATGCAAAAAATGATGAGAAACGACGCAATTGCCTCACCGACGTTCATTACGGAGACTGCGGGCGGTGTGACGACAAGGGGGGTAACAGACGGAGCTATAGAGGAAGAGGACGGATTCCTGATAATAGTAGACTAGAAAAGTGCTCTGTTGATGAACTGATGGGGCAGGCAGACGAATTAATGTATGAACATAAACGTAGTAAATACAACCAGACTGTTAACGGTGATAACTATGCTTAAGGTCCTCCTGTCTTTAAAAAAACCTTCAGATGATATTCTCTCGATTCTCTCTGATCATAAAATAGAGAGGCTGAACGATAGCAATCTTCTGGTTAAGACAGTTTCTGATAGTTGCTACAATCTTATTCTCCTTGATTGGGGTTTTGATATCCTCTCTTCCATCAAGAACGCCGATCCGAGGGCAGAAATAATTCTCTTTGGCGATAAAGATATTGATCCGGTAGAGGTCATCAAACAGGGGGCTTCGGCATATTTTCCGTATCCGGTTGATTTTAATATTTTCCAGGAAACGATAAATACCATAGAAGATATGTTCGGGATACGTCGTGAAACGGCGGAACTGGAGAGGCTTCTTAATACAAAGTATACATTTGCCGGCCTTGTGGGGAGAAATCCGGAGATGCTTGAGGTATTCAGCCTTATAGGGCGCATTGCTCCGTATTATAAAACTGTTACCATTATGGGCGAAACCGGTACAGGAAAGGAGCTTATCGCAAAGGCCATTCATTCTTTGAGCCCTGTCGCTAAAGGGCCTTTTGTAATATGTAATTGTGGCGGTATAGTTGAAGGACTCATTGAATCTGAGTTTTTTGGTTATGTCAAGGGGTCATTCACCGGCGCCATCAAAGACAAGACAGGTCTTTTTGAGGCAGCAAACGGGGGCACAATATTTCTGGATGAGATTGGAGAATTGCCCCTGTCTTTCCAGCCGCATCTTTTGAGGGTGCTTCAGGACGGTGAGTTCAGGCGGGTTGGGAGCAATCAGTCATGTAAGACAACTTGCAGGGTAATTGCAGCCACAAATAAGGATTTATTAAGTGAGGTAAAAAATAGCAGGTTCAGGGAAGACCTCTACTACAGGTTAACGCCTCTAACCATTCAGGCGCCACCTCTGCGTGAGAGAAAGGACGATATCCCTTTGTTGTGCAGGTTTTTAGTCGATAAATTCAGCCGTAGAACCGGAAAGAAGGTTTTTGGCATATCAAGGTCGGCCCAGATTGCCTTGATGTCACATGATTGGCCGGGAAATATAAGAGAACTTGAAAATGTCATTGAGCAGTCTGCCATACTTACACCGGAATCATTTTTGCGTATTGACGATCTCCCCCCATATCTGAGAGAGGTAAAGCACAGCGTACCCTTTATTCCAACATCACTCGATGAGGTTGTAAAAAAACATATCGAAACATCGCTTCAACAATGCGGGGGGAATAAAACTAAGACTGCTCACATGTTAGGCCTCAGCAGAAGGGCGCTGGCAAGGAAAATGGAAAAGTATGGAATATGAACCTGCCAAAACCGCCCACCTTACGTATCTGATATACGCCAAAACCGCCCACTTGTAGTTTTCTAAAAAAAGCCGTTAAAAAAAATAACAAGATATCGCAACGTTAGCCAAAGCATTATTTGGCATGCACTATGCATACTAAATAATATTATGAGACTTCATTCAGACAACTATAAGAATATAGACAAAATAAGGAGCTAATGGGCAATGATTAAGAAGTTTTGTATGTCATTGTTTGTCCTTGTCGTGTGTATTGCGGCCCTCGGTTTTGTTTTTGCATCCGATGAGCAAAGGGGTATCCAGTTTGCACCGGAGGCAGCTTCTAACATTGCGGAAGACTTCGGTAATTACTATGCGATAATCATAGGCATCAATAATTATGAAAAGTGGCCTAAACTGAAAACGGCGGTAAATGATGCGGAAACTCTCGCTAAAACACTTAAAGAACACTACGGTTTTAAAGATGTCACATTGATTAGCGATAAAACGCAACTCAGGCCCACGTCATCCAATATCCTTAAGTCAATAAGAAGCAAGGCTGTCAGCCTGACGGAAAAGGATAATCTGCTTATCTATTATGCAGGGCATGGACAGGTTGATGAATTCGGCGAAGGTTACTGGATACCTATTGAAGGAAAAATAAAAGATGTCAGCACATGGATTCCACATTCATTAATAAAGATTCTGCTTAAGACCCAAAGGGTAAAAATTAAAAACCTTATCATGATTGTCGATAGCTGTTACAGCGGCACACTGTTAGGAAGCAGAGACGACGCCGATACCTTAGGCTCCAGCAAAGAGTACAACGAAGACTACTATAATAAGCTGAAGGAAAAGGCGACCAGAAAATCAAGAGAGGTTATTGCTTCCGGCGGCGTTGAGCTTGTTGTGGACGCAATGCCCGGCGGCAACCACAGCCTTTTTGCAGGTTACCTGATAAGTGCGTTGCAGGACAACGACAGAAGATACGTGGATATGGCAACGCTGTTTTCTACGGAGGTTCAGCAGAAAATCAAAGATACAGGCAAACAGGTGTCTGAGAGGCAAAGGATACGCACCCCTGCAGATGCCGGCGGTTTGTTTGTGCTTACAAAGCTGACGGCCCCTGATATTCCAAGGGCAAAAAGGCTGGATGTCAAAGATGAGCTGGAAAAAGAGAAGAAAAAGATGCTGGCGCAGCTTGCTGATAAAAAAACAAAGTTTGAAGAGGAAAGAGGCAAATTTCAGGCAAGTCAGCATCAGTTGACAGAAGATAAAAACCGCCTTGCCATGCTTGCCGAACAAAACAAGGCAGAAGGAGAGAGGCTGAGGGGACTTCTGAAAGATAAGGACAGCACTGTTAAGTCGGAGGTGCTGGTAAAAGCGGAACCCGAGAGGATCAGGATAGAAGAGGAAAGGAAAAAGATTGAAGCAGAGGTTAAGAAGCTGAAAGAAAGAGAGCTTGCCCAGACAGAGCTTGCCGCAAGGTTACAGAAAGAGGAAGAGGCGAGAAAGATAAGGGAAGAGGCTGAAACGCAAAAGCTTGCGCTGATAAGGAAGGAAATCGAGCAGGCAGAGCAGAAGAAGAAAATGGTGGAAAACGAGAAAAAGCAGTTGGAAGCGCCGCTTGCGAAAGCCAAAGACGCCGTAGATACGTACACGGACTTTGAGGCCATAAAAGACAGGTTTATAATGCGTAATGACGGAACGATTATCGATAAAGTGACAAAACGTATGTGGCTCAAGGATGCGAACTATCCGATGAGGGGCATGAACTGGGAAAACGCCATGAAGTATTGTGAAAGCATGAATTATGTGGGACACAACGACTGGAGACTGCCTTCAAGAGAGGAATGGAAGGCTCTGGTAGGGCAAAGCGGCCTCAGCAAAACATTCCCGATGGGACACCCGTTTTCAAATCTTGTACTGCACGGCAATTACTGGACATCATCGGTCAATCATATGGGACACACCTACAACATATACTCTGTAAATGTTGGAAACGGCAGCGCTGAAAGCTTCAACAAGATGAGGACAGGCTATATCTGGCCGGTAAGATATGCTACCGAGGCGGAGATGGTAGAAAACAAGTAAACGGACATGGATGAAGTGGAAAAAGCTTGTAAAGGCCTCTTCCACCCTTTAACCCGCAGTAAACCATTATCTATCAACGATTTAAACAGGATTTCAGGTTTCAGTGATATGGCTACATCTTTACGCCGAGAAGGTTGAGTATCTTTTTTTGATCATCATCGAGTTCGGTTACTGCTTTCCACTTAACTCCTGCAGTTGATACTACTTCTCTGCGTATACTTTTGAGTCTTTCAATCGCTCTTTCAAATGTCCAATGCCTTTTCCTGCCTTTTCCGTCGGCAATCAGAGATTTCAGGAAACTATGCTTAATCGAAAGGCGTTGCAAACTTTTAACCCCCCTTGTTTTATGATTTGTGCATAGCCTTATTATCCATCCCTTGCCCCAACCCGCAGCCCTTTGCTTGACTTTGCTTCATGAAACAGATAAAGTTCTCTCAATTATGACAGAGACATTTATCTCATCGGTTACGCCTCCAGCGAAAAAGGATGACCCTGCCCTCTGGTTTATTGTATGCGGAAAAAAACTGTTGGTGAATGCGGAAGACGGCAGGGTATCTATACCGGTACTCGTTGATATAGGCGAGTTGGGGCTACTACCACTTAGGGAGCATTACCTCGGGATGTATAAAGGGCAGCATTGTTACACCGCTGAAATCGGAGAAACAGCGGAAATACCTGAAAACATGGCTCTCCACGGCATATGGGGGATATTTAATCACTTAGACGAGGATCTCTTCAAAGTAACCTTAAGGGCTGTCCACATCATTGACTGGGACAGAACTGACCAATTCTGTATCCGATGCGGGTCAAAAACAGAAAACAAGAGCGTCGAACGTGCCAAAAAGTGTCCGGCATGCGGTCATGTAAGCTTTCCGCGCATTTCCCCTGCTGTCATAGTTCTTGTTTCGCGGGGCGATCGCATACTCCTTGCCCGTGCACAACGTTTTAAAGACGAGATGTTGTACAGTGTCCTTGCAGGTTTTGTCGAGCCCGGAGAAACACTGGAAGACACAGTGAAAAGAGAGATAAAAGAAGAAGTGGGTATTGACGTTAAGGATATCCGCTATTTCGGCAGCCAGCCGTGGCCCTTCCCGGACTCCCTTATGATTGCCTTCACTGCCCAATATGCCGGGGGAGATATCAGGATTGACGAGACCGAAATCGCGGATGCCCAATGGTTCGATTGCAACAGACTCCCTCTCATTCCTGGCAAAATCAGCATCGCAAGAAGAATGATCGACTGGTTCATCGAAAAAAACAAAGTGAAAAGTGAAAGACAGTGAATAGTGAATAGTGAATGGTAGTCGCAGGCTTTAGCCTGCGCAATGCAGCTGAGAGGGGGTTAAGTGAGTTGAGTATGGGAAAGGAGAAAGGATAAAGATAACAGATGAAATATACCAGGTAGGGGGTACTACCATAAGCAACATTAAGGATGGGATTGTATACCTCCTCGATGTTGACGAACTTATCCTCATCGACAGCGGTTCCGGTGCAAGCTTTGAGCGCATAGTCCGGAATATTGAATCTTTTGGCTTTGATCCTGCAAAGATTACAACGGTAATCCTTACCCACTGCCACGTGGACCATGCCGGTGGCGCACACCTTTTCAGATCCCATTTCGGCAGCCGTCTCATCATGCACAACCTCGACGCTGAAATTGTTGAGAGGGCCGATCCCCGCCTCACCGCAGCCTTCTGTTTCGAAATCGACTTCCAGCCGCTTCCCATTGATAAAAAACTTTATGGCGAAGAAGGTAACATCCCGTGTGGCACTCAGCAAATGGTCTGGCTGCATACACCCGGCCATTCACCAGGGTCTATCTCGCTTTATCTCGACATTGGCGGGAAAAGATGCCTTTTTGTGCAGGATATCGGGGCACCATTGCTTAAAGAATTCGATTGTGACCCCGTTGCATGGGTAAAATCCATGGACAAGTTACTTGGTGTCAATGCAGACATGCTATGTGATGGCCATTCAGGCGCCTATAATCCGAAAAAGGTTGTCAGAGAATACCTTCAATACTGCATTGACATGCAGACCAGGATGGGATACCTTGATGTGTGAACATGATACCCGGAACAAAGGATACAGCTATGCCCCCTGATGGTACGGAAAAAGATCTGAAAGGAAAATTGAAGGCATCCATAAAAAAAGGCTATAAAATGGACTCTGTTAATTTTTTTGCCGACTTCACCGATACAGGAAGGGACCTTTATACTGCTTCAGAAAGGATCAATTCCCTGTCTGACATTCTTGTATTCCTGTCCTCTTCCCCCCCCTGTCCGTCATGCAGTCAATCGAAATTGATGCAGAGCGAGAGATGGAACCCCAAGGAATGGTTTCTCAAGTTTTTTGGAAGGAGGGTATTGCATTGCAGTAATTGTGGCTGGAAGAGAACGGTAAAGCTCCACCGGTGGGAATGGGAAACCATCATTACCGCTCTCGCCGTTCTTGTTGTTCTGACCATTTACTCAATACACTGGTTCTGGACAGGCAAGTATTTTGATCTGTAAATCCTGGCTGGTGATGTTTAATTGATTCGACGCGTTCTGCCTTATTTTTTGCATCTTCTCAGGTGAGAAGGGTTTGATGTGTGAAAATGCGGGGTTTAATGTGTTATTAGGTTTGAATTCCTGAATAAAGAATTTTTTTGCATTCCGGATGTAATCAGCCACGGCATATACGTCTTCTTCCCTGTGCAGGAACGGTACAACGGTCATCCTGAACTCATAATCTACATTTCCTTCTAAAATGAACTGTATGCTCTCCTCAATCTTCTTTGTATCAACGCCAACACCGCACCACCTTTTATATTGTTCTATCGGACCTTTCATGTCCATAGCGATATAATCGATCAGTCCGTCGTTGACAAGACCTTTTACAACAGACGGTGATGACCCGTTTGTGTCAAGTTTAATCTTTATGCCTTCGTTTTTTAATTGTCCTGCTATGGAGGAGAGGCCCTTATTCAGGGTAGGTTCCCCGCCTGTGATGACCACCCTCTCGACCCAGTGTTTATACTTCCTCAAGTGGCCGGCGATATGCTTAAAGGGCACGTTTTCTATCCGTTCAGGGTGGAGCACAATACTGCTGTTATGGCAGTAGGGACACCTGAAGTTGCATCCACCGGTGAATATCACCGATGAAAGTTGCCCCTTCCAGTCAATAAAGCTTGTATCTATGAAACCTTTTATCGGGAAATCATAGTCCTTGCACAACATGCAAAACCTCTTCCACTTTGGGGACAGTACCCCTCCATTCTCCAAGCCCGTTTTCCATCTCGTCTTCAACGAGAATTGTGGGAAGGGCCAGGACCCGGTAAAATGTCGCTTCAGCAAGGCCATCCGCTGTTTCTACGTTATAGTAATGGACATCCACATTATTTTCCTGCAAATTGTCCTTCAACCGTTTTGCCATAGGACACATCGGGCAACCATCTTTATAGAAAATTTTTACCGTACCCATTAAATCCCCCTTAAAATTCATTCATTCACTGCCTTTTCCTGTTTTTCAAAAAAAAATTCATTATTCCGGTACCTGTCTTTCAACTCACCGAGCTTGCCTTTGTTCCAACTCGAAACCTTAGTAAAATACCCTGTAATTCTCGTAATACCATCAACATCTCCGGAGCCGCAGTATGTGCATGTGTCCGAAAGACCCCTTGATGTTCTGTTGCATTTGTTGCATGTGGTAAATTCCGGTGAAAAGGCTATCTGGTCGTTTGTTGTATGTTTGAATGTCTTTATAACGAAATCCGCTATTGCTTCCTTTGACGGCTGGGCCTCACCAAGCCATACATGAGAGATCGAGCCTGCCTCTATCAGGGGATGGAAGATACCTTCATTCGTGACCCTTTCGATGGGGTTTATATGATTTTTTACATTCAGGTGTGTGGAATTTGTGTAATATACCTCTCCGGAAGCTATATCACCTTTAACAACACTCCCTGAGGCAGGTGAGAAATACCGTAAATCAAGCCTTGCGAAACGGTAGCTTGTACTCTCTGCCGGCGTCTGCTCGAGGACGACCTTGATGCCTTCCTTTCTCTTGATTTTATCTGTGAGCAGGTTCATATGTGCAATGATCCTGAGGCCAAATTTTAAGGCCTTCCTTGAATCATGCAACTCTTCCCCTGTATGAATCTGCACCATCTCATTGAGACCAACCATGCCGATGAGATGGGAGGCAAGGTTAAATCTCAGGTATGGCATGCCATCCCTGTTCATGGTGAGGAGGGAAAGGGGCCCGTCTTCGCCTAAGGAAAGCAGTTTTTCCAGGAAAGACCTCTTTTCTTTATGGGCCTTGACGGCAAGCTCAAACCTCTCTGAAATAAGGTTGAACAGCTTTGCATCGTCGCCATGTGCGAGGTAGGCTATTCTGGGGAGGTTCAGGGAAACGTTTTGCAGCGCACAGTATCTCATCCTCCAAGGCTCTTTTGCATCGAGAAGGTCACTCTCTTCCAGTTTGAAGCTGAGTCTGCAGCATTCGGAGATTTTGGCTGTTTCGCCTCTGTCAAAAACGAAATATGTATTCCCTTTGTCGGAGGCTACATCGGAAATATGGTAGAGAAAATCCATATGACCCGGGGTATGGAAGAATTTCTCTGTAATATGAACGATTGGTTTCGGGAAGAAGAAAGGTCTTCCCGAGCCGTCACCCTCTTTATAGATCTCGAATAATTTCCATGCAAACCTCTGGGCTTCTTTCTCGTATTCACCGTAGGTCTTGCCGGTAAACTTTCCGCCCGGGCCTATAGCGGGCGTATCTACAAAGTGTTTCGGGATTTCCCAGTATATGTTGATATCGGAAAATATTGCCTGCCCGCCCCTTGCTACTGCCTGTTGAGAAAATTCAAATATGAGCATCTGTGCTAATTGTTTTACCTCGTCGTCGCTCATCCCTTCAAGATATGGGGCGAAAAATATATTGATTGCGTCCCAGCCTATTGCGCCTGCAAAATTGCTCTGCAATGCTGCTGAAAACTTGATGAGGTGGGCAAGGAGCACTTCAGGGTGTTTTGCGGGATTTGCCATTGAGAGGGAGTGGGGCAGGTTGAGCCCGAATTTTTTAATATATTCAAGGGATTGACCGCTGCAATAGGGTCTGTCGATAAAACCGAGATCGTGTAAATGGATGTCACCATTCATGTGGGCATCGGAAACATCCTGTGAGAATACGGACAGTAAGGCATACTCCTTTTTAATCCTCTCGGCGAGCGTGAGATTTGTGGCCTCCGGCCCATGGGGAACATTGGCATTTTCCTTATTCGGATGGAGAATAAGGTTGTCCACATCATAAATAGGCATACCAAGTCTTGTGTGCATCCTCCGCGAACTCTCCAACCCTTTTTCGATGAGCTTTGCGTTTACCAGTTCCCTGATAAGGGGTGCGGTCACGACCTTAATGCCTGATTTCCTTATCATTTTCTCAACTTCCCTGCTTACTTCGTTTGCCGTGTCCGAGTCGATCAGTGTTTCGCGGACCAGGGCATCGGATATTTTCGACCTGTCCCAGTCTAATATGGTTTCTTCCGATGTCCTTACGAAAAGATTTAAATCAGTTGTTTCCATTAATGCCTCCTCTCAAAGTTATAAGTGCCTTTTAATGATTAAGAATTGCAAAAAACGATGTATTGAATTTTATACGCATAGATAGAAATAACCCCCATATTTAGTATGTATACAACATCTCTATACTATATATAGTGGTTTAAGTTGTCAAGAACAATTTTAAGAAAAAATAAAAATTAAACCTTTTCTTCTTTCAAGGCCCTTGCAGCCTCCTCGGGAGTAGTTGATACGACATAAAATTCATCTTCCCTTTTATATTTGGAGGTCCTGAAATCTCGTGGGAGTATTTCGATATGCCAGTGAAAATGTTCTGTAACCGGTAAATATTCCTCATCCTGAGTGTCAATCTCAACGATATTTGGCGATGAGTGTATAACAATTGTATATGCATTGGTTAATTTTTCTATTCTTTTCATTATATCTGAAAACATACTGACAAGTTCCTGTTTTGTCCCTTCGTCATAGAGGTCCTCGAAACTGCTGTCGTGAAACCTCGGCAGTATCCAGACTTCAAAGGGGAATCTCGAGGCAAATGGGCAAATAGATATGAAACTCGAATTTATGCTCACCACTCGCTTATTTTGCTTCGTCTCCTGGCTTATAATATCGCAAAAAAGACACCGCTCTTTTTGCATATAATGTGTTTTTGATTGCGTAAGCTCCAATTCAATCCTCTGGGGCAGAGCAGGTGTTGCGAGGACATGGGAATGGGGGTGCAGGATGTATGAGCCTGCAAGCTCACCGTGGTTCTTGAATACCTGTATATATTTGAATCTTTTGTCCTTTTTGAGGTCGCGGATCCTTTCCTGATACATCTCCAGCAAGAGCATGTAATCCCGGTCCGTATAATCAGACATTGTTTTTGTATGAGACCTGTTTTCGATAATTACTTCGTGCGCCCCGACATTATTCATCTTGTCGTAAATGCCTTCTCCCCGTTTCTTCAAATCTGCCTCAATAACGAAGATAGGATTAATGGCAGGAAAACAGCGTATAAGCCATGATCCTTCAGTGTCTTTATATTCCCTGATTACTTTCGGGGTGAGATGTTCGTTCTCCGGGCAGAAGGGGCAGAGGCCAACTGAGTCGCTTTTTACCGTTTTATACCCGACAACTACCCAGTTTCCGGTAACAACATCTCTTCTTAACTCTGCCATTTGTCTAATAATAGAACATCAGCAATGGTTTGTCAAACCGGATGAAAACAACCCTTTGAACCAACAATTTCCGGTGAGAATTGTTGCCTTTGAACTTATAGTTCTTGAAAATCACAGTGAATATCATTTAGAATAATGCCTATGGATGACCTGTTGAAATTTGCCATACATTGTGCGAAAGAATCTGGAGAGATTCAAAAGAAGTATTATGAACAGAGGTTTGCGATACACCACAAAGGGGAAATTAATTTAGTAACTGATGTGGATTATCTCTGCCAGGCGAAAATTATAGAACTTATAGAAAAGAATTTTCCCGACGACGAGATTATCAGCGAAGAAAAGACAAACTATTACGACAACGACAAGAACCGATGGATTATAGACCCTCTTGACGGGACAACGAACTATGCCCACGGATACCCCTTTTTCTGCACATCTATTGCCTATGAAAAGGACGGAGAAATTGTCCTTGGTGTTGTATATAATCCCGTATTTAATGAATTATTCTATAGCAGGAAGGGGGAGGTGGCATATCTGAATGGCAATAAGGTAAAAGTTTCAACGATCCAGGTATTGAAGGATGCCCTCCTGAGCACAGGTTTTCCCTATGACCTTGTCACAAACAAAAACAATAATGTCAGTAACTTTATTAAGTTTCTATATGCAGCCCAGGCGATAAGGAGGGACGGTTCTGCTGCGCTGAATCTCTGTTATCTGGCCTGCGGGAGATTCGACGGTTTCTGGGAGTTGAAGCTCAATCCCTGGGACGTTGCTGCCGGCTTCCTGATTGTGTTAGAGTCAGGAGGGAAAATCACCAGCTTTCAGGGTGACCCCTTCAACATTTACAGGGATGATGTTGCTGCGTCAAACGGTCTTATCCATGAATCCATGCTTGAAGTATTAAGGCAAATAGAACCAATAGAACCTGTCTTATTGGTTTAATTTGTTTAATTGGTCAAAATTCAAACTTCATCCCGTCATGTGCCGCGATAATGTTAATGCCTGTAGCATCTTTTAGCTTCTCTGCAACAAGGTAAGGTTTTTCCTTTATAAGGTTCATTCCGAAGTGTGTCAAGATGACGATTTCCGGTTTTATATGGCTGACAATTTTTACTACATCGTCCGTTGCAAGGTGGTCCGCTGCACCTGTTCTTGTTATCGGTTTTGACCTGAGCACGTTGATGATCAGATAATCGACGTTGTAGTGTTCCGGCAGCGTATCGAAAAACCGTGTATCTGCAATAAGGGCAATCTTTTTATTCAAATGAAAAATGATTCCATATGTTTCAACAGGGTGGACGTGACGCACAGGTGTATCGAACGTTATATCTTTTACAGTGTAATGCCCTCCTTCATGGAGCAGCACGATACTGTCAAGGTATTTTCTCACGTATTGCAGCACGACAGGGTCGCTGTTTACAGCATCTTCCGGACAAAAAAGTGTCCCTTTCTTTTTAAATCCCCCGTCTGTCATGGCTTCGATCATGATATTCACATCGTTGGCATGGTCTATGTGTTTGTGGGTAAGTATAATCCCGTCCAACTGAATGGGGTCGAACCTCTCTTTTGATGCGTGAAGCTTCACGAGCGCACCCGGACCCGGGTCTATGTAAAGGTCCGTGTCTTTATAGTGCAGCCAGAGCCCGCCTGTTGCCCTGATCTGCCGTGATGCAACAAAACGTGCCCCGCCGGTGCCGAGAAATTTTATATATCCTTCCATTTTTTTCTCCTGTTGTGGTAATCTTGGTCAATACACTTTCATATGAAACTTTTCAGGCATACATTCTATGACTCCGGGGAGGACATGTCAAATTGGATTTGATTGAATATAATATTCAGGAATCATCATTGGGCTATATACTTCTTGTGGCCAGAAATGGCCGGCTCTTTCGGCTTGATATAATGGCAGGGGAGCCTCACCGCATCAAGAAGGAGTTTGCCGCTGCTTATCCGGAAAGTGTTGACTCAGAGAAGCCCTTCAGAGATATCTGGAAAGATCTCGACCGGTATTTCAAAGGCGGGAAGGTTGAGTTTCGTGCAGAAATTGATATTTCAGGCCTCAGACCCTTCACTCAAAAAGTTCTTAAAGAATTGATGAATATTCCGTACGGCGAGTTGAGGAGCTATGGGTGGATAGGAAAGCGCCTCGGATACCCGAATGCCTCCCGGGCGGTGGGACAGGCAGTAGGGAGAAACCCCGTCCCCATCATAATACCCTGCCACCGTGTAATCAGACAAGACGGAAACATCGGCGGATTTTCTTCGGGCATCCACATCAAGAAGATGCTTCTTTCCATAGAAGGAAGTCTTAACAAGATAAAGAGTAACGTATAGCAATTTGTTGTAATTCATTATAATCTATTGTTTCTTGACAACAAAAAAGATGGTATGATTTTCACATACCCATATGCAGTGAAGGGAGGAAAAAATGATAAAAAAAAATCTCGTTTTATTGGTCTTATTGGTTCTATTGGTTATAATGCCTGTTGGCTACACCGTCCATGCTGTGGAGCAACGCTCAACAGGCATAGAAGATCAGACAGGGATGGAAGTGACCGTATATAACAGCAACATCGGTCTTGTGAAGGACAGGAGACAGATAAAACTCCAGAAAGGCATTCAGGAACTTAAGTTTATGGATGTGGCAGTGCAGATCATCCCCACAAGCGTCAGCATAAAGCCCCTTTCCAACAACCCCGACAGTTTTACCATACTCGAACAGAACTATGAGTATGACCTTCTAAGCCCCAGGAAGCTCCTCGATAAATATGTTGGCAAAGAATTAAAGCTCATAACGAGGAATCCTTATACGGACAAAGAAGAGATTGTAACGGCTACGCTCCTTTCGAATAACGAGGGAACCCCGGTTTATAAAATTGGCAACGAGATTACATTCAATCACCCCGGGAGGGTCATATTCCCTGAAGTCCCGGAAAGCCTCATATCGAAACCAACGCTTCTGTGGCTTCTTGACAGCAGAACGTCCTCCTCACAGAAGATTGAGGCCCTGTACCTGACAAACGGGATTAACTGGCGTGCCGATTATATCCTTGTCCTGAACGATAAGGATACATCGTCAAACGTGTCCGGATGGGTAACCATAGACAACAAAAGCGGTGCAACTTACAATAATGCGTCATTAAAACTCGTTGCAGGAGATATCAACAGGGTAAGGGAAGAACGGAGAATGGAGATGGATGCCGGTATGGCGCCTATGGCAAAGGCCGCTCCTCAATTCAAAGAAGAGACATTTTTTGAGTACCATATTTACACGCTCGACAGAAAGGCAACCGTTAAACAGAACCAGACAAAGCAGATCAGTTTGTTAAACGCCCCGGATGTTCCGGTGAACAAACAATTTATCTATCAGGGGCGCGATTATTATTATCGGAATTATTATGGCGAACCCTTTCAGAATGAAAAAGTGGGGGTTTTTATTGAGATTGCCAATAAAAGCGAGCATAATCTTGGTATGCCCCTTCCCAAGGGGACTTTAAGGATGTACAAGCATGACCCGGACGGAAGCCTTCAGTTTATCGGGGAGAATTCCATACAGCACACCCCGAAGGATGAAAAGATCAAGGTAAAAATCGGCGATGCCTTTGATGTTGTTGCGACACGGAAGCAGATGCACTGGGAGAAAGTGGCCAAAAACATAAACGAAGTTGCCTATGAGATATCACTAAGGAACCACAAGAAAGAGGATATTGTAGTAAAGGTTATAGAGCGTCTCTTTGGAGACTGGAAGGTCCTTGAATCATCTAATAGCTATAAAAAAGAAGATTCCACGACAGTATCCTTTGATGTGCCGGTGAAGAAGGATGGCGAGACAAAGCTTGTCTATAAGGTGAGGATAAAGTATTGATAAAAAGGTGAAAAGTAAAAGGAAAGGAAAAAGACAGTAGGCACTAAGTACCGGGTGCAGTTTCTATTGTTTCTATTGTTTCTTTAGTTTCTTTGGTTTCTATTGTTGTTTAACCAGAGAAACAAGAGAAACCAGATAGACCAGAGAAACAAAATTGGGTAGTCGCAGGCTCCAGCCTGCGTCACTGTTCACTATTCACTAACGACTATTCACTGAAGTATTCCGTGTCATTGCAAGACCCCTTTTGCTTTTCCAAGAGGAACGCCAAGCAGTTTCCTGCTTTTTGAGGAACCTCCCAACCTTCACCCCTAACCGAATTGCCTGATAGCGGGAGCACGCATCCCCTCGCACTTCCGCACTACTCTCCCGACCATTGTAGGGCTTGCATCACTTGATGTGCAAGGGCGGAGGCTACCCGAAGATGTTTTTACCTGCACATCATCACGCTATGCGTGAACGCTCTGCTTTACCACACAATGGTTCCCCGGTCGTTCCGTGAGTCATGCTCAGGGAAGACGCTCCCGCTT
>JAPLKD010000221.1 GCA_026388245.1 Pseudomonadota bacterium
GAGGACAAATAGCATACTTGGTGACACTACACCCCGTATTTCAGGCATATTTTCACCTGTGACAGCATGTCATGGGGGGACGGGCGGGAGGTTTTTTAAAAAGTAAGAAACTGTTTGACGTTCCTCCTGGAAAAGCAAAAGAAGGGGTAAATTCCAGTTCAAAGTGCACCATTACTCCGTAGAGCTTGGCAGAACACCTCATGAGGTGTTCGGTAGTTGAGGCACTTCCTTGGTCTATTATTATGGTTTTCTCATTTACCACTTTAAACTGGGAGGGTTCAGGAGAAGGCGATATAAGATCTCCCGCCCCTTAGACATATTCAACCTCGGCCAGGATATACCTGCCAATGGCTGGCTTGAGAGCTGACTCCATGACCAGATCAACCTTGGAGTTCAGCCTGCCTTCAAGGTACTCACGAAGGTCCAGAAAATCGAAGAGATCGATATCGCGACTGAAGGTGACAAGTATATCGATGTCACTCTTTCTTCGCTGTCGTTCCCTGACGTAAGAACCGAAAAGTCCAAGCCGCTGGACTCCATAGCGGGATTCCATCTCCGGCTTGATACTTCTAATGATGTCGACTACCTCTTTCTTTCCCATAAAATCACTCGCCAATCTAAAATTGATAAAAACATTATTTATATAAAAAGTATAGGTGAATCCATCTTTTATGTCAAAGGGATTTAGTCAAAACTGATATGGGGCAAGTGTTTCAATCGATAGAATGGTGACAAGTTGTTAAGATTTCATTCAGACGTCCAGAATATTTTACTATTTCGAATCAACGATCAATGTGACGGGGCCTTCGTTAATAAGGGATACATTCATGGTGGCTTGAAAAATACCCGTTTCTACCTTTTCTATTTTCTCTTTTGCCTTCGCGACAAATATTTCAAAAAGTTTTCTTGCCTCTTTTGCATCCATGGCATCAGTAAAGGATGGCCTCCGCCCTTTTGAACAATCCCCATAGAGGGTAAACTGTGATACAAGGAGAAGCTCCCCTTTTATATCAAGAAGAGATTCGTCGAGCTTTCCGTTTTCTTTTTCAAATACCCTGAGATGAATGATTTTATCCACCATCCATTGAGCATCCTGGATGGTATCATCCCTGCCAATACCAAGGAGAACGAACAAACCACGGCCTATGTCACCGACAATCCTGCCCTCAACCTCTACGGATGCACTTTTGACTCTCTGGATTACAGCTTTCATATAAATCAGAAAGGGGCCGAGGGGTCAAGGGTCCAAGGGGTCAAGTGCCTTAACACCCTGGAACCCTTGAACCCTTCGTTTTTATTATTTTTCCTGCTCTTTCTCTTTTTTCGCCAGTTCTACGATCTTTGGTGCAATATGTGCCGGAACCTCTTCATAGTGGGAAAATTCAACGGTAAATATCCCTCTTCCACCTGTCATAGACCGAAGGTCAGGAGCATATTTTAAAATCTCTGCCATGGGAACGGCTGCTTTCACAACCTGATTGCTTCCTCTTGCTTCAACACCTATAATTTTGCCTCTCCGGGAATTCATATCGCCCATGATATCGCCCATGAACTCATCAGGCACAATGACTTCAATCTTCATGATAGGTTCGAGGAGCGTCGGGTTGCACAGCTCCATACCTTTCTTGAAACCCATTGATCCGGCAATCTTGAAAGCCATTTCCGAAGAGTCAACATCATGATAGGAACCATCATAGAGGGTAACCCTGAAATCGGTCGCGGGGTAACCGGCAAGGATACCCTGCGGCATTGCTTCTATGATGCCCTTCTCGACTGCCGGTATGTACTGCCTCGGAATAGCCCCTCCAACAACCTTATCAACAAATTCAAATCCTGAACCTCTCGGCAGAGGGCCCAGTTCGAGCCATGTATCACCGTATTGTCCCTTGCCGCCGGATTGCTTTTTGTATTTTCCCTGTACCTTCGTAGTTCCCTTGATCGTTTCCTTGTAGGGAACCTTGGGCTCTTTCAATTCCACTTCCACGCCAAATTTCCTTTTCATCCTCTCCACCACAACTTCAATGTGGACCTGGCCCATTCCGGACAGGATGAATTCCTTTGTCTGTGCATCCCTCGTATATTTTATCGTTTGATCTTCCTCCATAAGCCGCGCAAGAGACGTATTAAGCTTGTCTTCATCGCCTTTTGCCTTGGGCTGCAGAGAAAAAGAGATAACAGGAGGTGACGTGGATACATCTTTGTATTTAATGGGGGCCTTCTCATCGCACAACGTATCACCCGTTCCCGCCTCTTTTAATTTTGCTAAAACTGCAATATCTCCGGCCGAAGCAAAGCCTGCGGGTTTTTGCTTTTTACCGACAAGATAAAATATCTGCCCTATCCTCTCTTTTTCATCTTTCGTAACATTCAAAACTGTCATGTCAGGATGGACCTCACCGGAATAAACCCTGAAGAGTGTCAATTTCCCTGCAAAGGGGTCTGTAATTGTTTTGAATATAAATGCGCTGAAGGGTGCATCGGATTTCATTTTTCTCTTTATCTCATTTCCCGTCTTAGGGTCTATCCCTTCAACTTCATCTTTATACGTTGATGGCGGGAAACATTT
>JAPLKD010000242.1 GCA_026388245.1 Pseudomonadota bacterium
TTTTTTCAACAGATGATGATCACATCCGTCGTTTGATGAATCACAGATATACGATACTGTCAGGAACAGCAGGGACAGGAAAAACGACCTTGCTCAGAAAGATCGCCTCGATGTCAAGCCGTGTTATCCTGTCGGCAACAACAGGCAAAGCAACAAAGCTGTTGGGCAGCAATGCCGTCACCGTCCACAGCCTGCTCGGATTCGGCAGGAAAGGGTTTTCTGTAGATACCCTGGATTGTGACCTACTTATAGTGGATGAGGCGTCTATGCTTGACTGGCATATTCTTCATGCAATTCTCAAGGCAGCCCCAAGAGTGGTATTCTCAGGCGACCCCGGACAGCTTCCTCCCGTTGAAGGGGAAAGCGTTTTCAGAAGAATGACTGATGTTCTCCCAATTGTTGAGCTCACAAAAAAGTGGAGATTTGCCAATAGCGGCGGACCCTCTGTGAAGGTTTACCATGTAGACAATGACTTCTCGGCCATGCGGCTTGTCAAGAAGATAGCAAAGACGCTCAAAGATCATGGCAAGACATTTCAGGTCATCACCCCTGTTCACGGCGGTCCGTTAGGGACAAAACGATTGAACGTGTTCCTGCAGAGGATCGTCAACCCGCAATCGGAAAGTGTCTTTCGGAAGATAAAGGCACATGCCAAGGTGATCATCACTGAGAATATTTACGTGGACGGCGAACTCATTGCCTCGAACGGCCAGATGGGGTATGTCATATCAAAGGATATGGAATTCATTGGTGTGCAGTTCCCTTCAGATGGAGATGGAACGGTATTGATTGAACCAAAGGATATAAAACTTGCCTATGCACTCACGGTACACAAGTTTCAGGGGAGCGAAAGCGATTATGTGATATTTGTGATACCTCCCGGGACAGACAGGGGTTTTTGACAGACGAGATGGTGTTTGTCGGGACAACGAGAGGCAAGAAGATAACGTATGTGATAGATGGATTAGGAGTATGCTAACTATTTTTTTGTCTCCAGAGACTTATTTTTGCCCACAGTTTTTATGGGCAGATTTAGTTCTCCAGAGACTTAGAGCTTATCCGTAAATGATGCTCTCTTTCTTGATCTTTCTCCAGCATATGATTGCACAAACCAAATGGATCAATGCTTCATAGCTGTCGCTTCGCTTCTCGAAGCGCACGAGAAGTTTCAGAAACCGGTTGAATGTCAGCGGCGGTGTGAAACTGTAATAAACAGGGCGGTTTGAAAACGTACTGTCTAAAACGTGATTAAAGTAGCCACTGGAAACATTTTTCAGGTTCCAACGGCTACATGATAATAATGTTTTATGCCTCAATTATGTCCTTCATTCGATAGCTGTCCCCCTCAATAACCGCGGTTTCGGTGTGGTGAAGGAGACGATCCAACAGCGCAGAAGTAAGGGTGCTGTCGTTATTGAAGATTTCCGGCCAGTCTTTAAAAGCCCGGTTAGTGGTGACACGATAAGTGAGCCTTTTTCATAGCGGTGGCTGATGACCTGAAAGAGTAAATCAACGCCGGTTTTATCGATGGGCAGATATCCCAGTTCATCGCAAACAACCAGATCCGGTTTGAGGTATTTATTCAGCTCTTGTTTCAGGCGACCCGCAGATCGGGCGGAGGCCAGGTTGTTAATTGCCTCAACTGCCGTGGTGAACAGAACCGAGTATCCTTTGAGACATGCCTCATATCCGAGCGCGGTGGCAAAGTGTGTTTTTCCAAGCCCTACACTGCTAAGGAAAATCACATTACTTTTGTCTTCGATCCATTTGAGTCTAAACAGGTTTCGCACCTGCTGCTGATTGATTTTTTTAGGCCAACTCCAGTCAAACTGCTCCAGGGTTTTTATTTGTTGAAAACGGGCCTGATATATTCGACGCTCTATGGCGCTATCACGGCGCTGATGGGTCTGTGCCAGAATCAGTTCGGTTAGATATTGGACATGTGTCCATTGTTTTTCAGCCGCCTGTTTTGCTATTAATTCGTAATTTTCGCTGATAAAGCGCAGCTTGAGATACTTGAGTTGCTGATCAAACTCTGAGAGATTTGATGTGATTCTGCTCATAGGGTGCCTCCTTTTGGATTTTCTAAAGCCTTGTTGTAAACTTCCATATCCGGCTGATCGATTTCAAGCTCCAGGAGATCCTGCCTGCGCGTAAGGATCAATGCACCGGGCTCGGGCAGTTTTCTGGCCCGCTGCTCCAGGAGATTGGCGATGTACTCGCATGAGAACGCCTGAAGAACGAATGCGTCCTCAATAGCCCTTGCGACCGGATCAACACCGTAGATTTCGCTTAAACCGACAATTTTTACTATATGGTGATGGGGATTCATGCGGCGCTGTTCAAGTTGCTGATAATAGGCCTGGGCCTTTGAAGAAAGCATCAGAAAGCGCATGAAGATTTTCTGATCCCTGGCCTTTTTACGCTGGGCTATCAGCTCCTTTGGATGATCCGGATCCTCAATATTCTGGCGGCGTTCATAGGAGCGGACATGACGGGCGATCAGTCTTTCCTGATGATGAATACAGAGCCGGTCAGGATAGGTTTTAAGGTAAGCTGCTGGCCGGCATACTCAGCTGGTACAGAATAGTGGTTGGTATCCAGGGTGATTCGAAACTGTGTGCAGGCTCTTACCCGGGATATGGTTGCAACATCATAAGGGAAAGGTGCAAGCCGTATAAGACTGCCGCGTTCTTCGCTGAACATCTCACATGGTTTTCTCCCGGTTTCCCCATGAATGCGAATATTGGATATGGTATCAAGCCAGTGGATAGCGTCAGGGTTTACGATTTTGAAGTCAGATATCTCAAGACCTGCCAGAAAGTTTTTTTTGACATAGCCAACACCGTTTTCCACACGGCCTTTTTCATTGCCTTTGCCGACAGCACATGGGGTTATGGTAAAGCCATGAAAAGTGGTTCCCAAATCTTGCCTTTAAGAGCATTACCGCCGTGGAAGACACACTGATGGATGCCTTAGCAACATTGGAATGTGACCAAGAAAGAGTTGCGGGACTCACAGGTTTCAACTAGATTATTAGTGGTGTTAAGACGGCAACTTAGTATAAGTATGTGCCAGTGGGGAAAGTTCTTTTTTAATTGTTTTACCGTCTTCTGTTTGATATTCTTTTCATGCATGGAAGATCCTCTATAAGTGTATTTATTTGTGGTGAATGGATGCTCTTATTGTAAGGGTTTTTAATACATAAGTCAATGATATTATAAGATATATAGTGATAATTGTTAACAGGCTTTAAAAATAATTAATATTTTGCTGACAATTTGCTGACAATTTGCTGACAACCTCTTGAAAGGGATTTACTGTGCCTTGGAAATATTATAAATCTTTCCGAGCTAGATTGACAAAAAAGTTTACTGGATATACAATTCAAAGAATTGCAAAATGCGGTATAATTATTATTATACAGAGATGAGATAAACTGGTTTCTTAGCAGGACAGTCGGGTTTTTCGTTGAGAGCTTCCCATCGTGGCAGGCCATCGCAATCGGCGCTCTACTGGGTTCTTGCGTGGTCGTTTGCCTGCCTGTGGTTTGCTGGTCACCTGAAACAGAACGGAATCCACACAGGATACACCCGGAAGATATTTTATTTCCTGATCTTTACTACGGTGGCACTTCTCCAGTGGAGATTCGGCACTCCTGCCGTCTGTCTTTTTGGTGACATGTGCACGCTGGTTGTCTTCTTCGCAGTGTGGCAGGGTAACGGAAATATACTCTATGAAGCCATGGCCAGAGAGAAAGACGAACCTCACCGGACATTTTTCATTCAGGTACCATACTTCGCCATGTTAGTCGGTGGCCTCCCGAACAACGTCCTTTTTGGTGGGCTTGCCATTTCAGGATACCTCGTCACGAGCTTGTGAGACGCGATCGGTGAACCTGTCGGGACGATGATCGGAAAGCACCGGTACCGAGTACCTTCGCTGTCCTCGGTTCCCACGACGAGGAACTGGGAAGGTTCAACAGCCGTCTTCATCATGTCGGTCATTGCCCTGGGTATCGCTGCTGCCTTTTCTCCACATATCGCTGCGCCCTCTCTCGGCATCGCCAGGATTATCGTCATCGCAGCAGCTTGCGCCACAGCGGAAGCCCTATCTCCACACGGCTGGGATAATGCCACAATGCAACTCATTCCATCTGCATTGGTGTGGGCATGGATAAAGGCATAAAAATTGCAAAACAAAAGGTGTATGCAAAATAATTAAAAAGGAGTGGATAATGATACATACATCTCCCGTTTCTTCAGGAAGTAAAGATGAGAAAGTGACCACGATACTGGCTGATGACCTGGAAATTCAGGGCACAATAAAATTCAAAAGCTCTCTTATGATCAAAGGTATCCTTGACGGTGAAATCATTTCGGAGGGGTTGTTGATTGTGGGGCCTACTGCAAAAGTCACAGCCACCCCTGATATCGTAATTGAAAAAGGTTCTCTCTTCAATGGTTCCTGTACTATGAAAAGAGAGCTGGTTGTTCAGACAGTCGATGCCGCTGTTACTGTGACCACGGTCGAAGAAGAGGTGGTAGAAGCATCGACAACAAAAAACGAAATGGCAATAAAAGTTGAAGACGAGAAAGCGGAAATGCAAGAGGAAGAAGCGGAAAAAGACATTAATAAGAAGAGGTCAGGTAATGCTCGCAGAGCGAAAGGCCCGCGAGGAACCGGGTGACGAGTGAATCAATCTGATTCATTTTGCTGTGTTAAGTTGCTTTTTTAAAAATGATTAGTGAAATTGATGGAACAAAAATTAAAAAAATAAGTCACACATCAAAAAGGAGGTAAAAATGCCAAACGTAACCCCCACTGCTCCAGAAATCGATGAAAAAAACGTAACCACGATACTGGCTGATGACTTGGAAATTCAGGGCACAATAAAATTCAAAAGCTCTCTTATGATCAAAGGTATCCTTGACGGTGAAATCATTTCGGAGGGGTTGTTGATTGTGGGGCCTACTGCAAAAGTCACAGCCACCATTACGACAAAAAACCTTATAT
>JAPLKD010000195.1 GCA_026388245.1 Pseudomonadota bacterium
TATAACCTCAAAGCCAAGATCACTGGTATTCATTTTTAGAAGCTTCGGATAATCAACCTTAAGAGTTCTGTAGCACTCGGCGCAGCTTGTAAGTACTGTTTTTGCACCCGATGCCTTGATTGCCTCGATATTGCGTTTCGCGATTTCTTTGGCTTCGTCAATCATACCTACCGAGAATACGGTATTCCCGCAGCACCACTCATCTTTTGCAAGCATGAAAGGTGTGTTGGTGGCATTCAGTATCTTTGCTGTTGCCTTTGCGATATCAACATTTTTGTATGAGGAGGAGCATCCTGCGAAATAGAGTATGTCCGCCTTTTCCGCTACCTTAATGTCCTTGGTAACCCATTTTTGTCTGTTCTCGTGAGGAACTCCAAACTGATTGTGTTTCGTAGCGATATTCTTGGCAATTTTCTTGTGCGCCGGCATGGGGCCTGCGCCGTCTTTCACGGCCTTGACTCTCAGTGCCTCAAGGGTCAGGCCGATTTCCAGGTCAAGGTTCCTTTTGCAGCCTACATCACAGGCACCGCAGAGTGGATCGGCATAAATGATCTCAAGAAGCTTGTCGCTCCATTCCAGTTTTCCATCCAGAATGCCGAGACCGATTCTCATCTTCCCGAAAGCGCCGTAGGAATCAAAATCGTTCCAATAGTTGCTCGGGCACCGTACCGAAAAGTTGACACCCGGCATATAGGTGTGTTCTACCCAGTAACAACCTTTGCATTTAATGCAATGGTCCATATCATATTTGAAATTGTCCAGATTTGTTATGTCCAGACTGACCGGTTTTTTTGGCGTATCATAGCGATCACTTGGCATGTTATCCTCCTTAGAAACACAGATTTCCGGGGTTCATAACGTTTTTAGGATCAAAAACGTTTTTTACCCGTTTGAGAGCTACCACATATCCTGCTGCCCTTTCATATACCATGGGAGCAAGTTCTCCATAGGGTCTTGAAAAAAAGGCGCCTTCAGCGAGCATAGCTTTTGCAGTGTCACGGTACAAGCTGGCCACAAGACCCTTTTCCGCAGCATCAGCAGGATTGTAGAAGAAGGTGAATTCGATCTGGCAGGCCCTGTTGTGCTCAATAGGCTGAATATGACTGCCGATGTCACCCATGGAGTAATCATACTTGGCTGCCACAATTTCCATAACTTCCATGAATACCGGTATATTATCCGGTTTGGTGATGAAGAAGAGATTCTGGCATCCGCCCTTTACCCGGTTCTTCCAGTACGGCAGATCGGTGGGCCAGGGTTTTCTAAGCATTGGCATCAGTTTCCGTCCCAATCCGGGAAAGCCGGGGAGGTTGTCGGTAAGACCCATTTTGGAGAATTCGTTGTTCAATATGTCTTTGAGAAATTTTTCTTCATAGGCAATTTTCTCTTCAGGTCTTCTGATAAGCCCACTTATGGTAAGGATTAGTGTCCATGGCGGCAGTTTTGCCTGCAGTTCTTCAAAATCATCAGGCATGGTATCCGCTGCGATGGCTGCCAGGTCTGTGTTATTCAGCAGCAGGCATTCCTGGCCGATTCTTCTTGGCAGGATTCTGTAAAGAAAATTAATAGCGTAGGGGAGATCATAGACAGGTGCGAAAAAGATCTTGTCGATCGTGGGAATCGTCTCGATCTTCAGACTCATCCACGTGACAATACCCATAGTGCCCTGTGCACCCTGGACAAAACGATAGAAGTCAAGGCCAGGTCCGGATGGGTTGGCGCCTCTCGATTTTGAATCAGGGAAACCGTTTACGCTGGCAGAGCCACATCTAAAGAGTTCGCCGGTAGGCCATACCACTTCAATTGACTGCATCGGTTCGCCGTAATCGTAGACGATATTTGTTGGTACTTCTCTTTCCAGGGTGTCGGTAAGCACTGACCGTTCACCATGGGGCAACAGCGGCATAATGGCCCTGTGACCCTTCTTTTCCAATTCGGTGGTGAGCTGTTCCCAGGTGACACCTGCCTCAAACCTTACCAGACGGTTCTCTGTGTCGATTTCAAGGATCTTGTTCATCCTTGACATGTCCACAACAATGCCGCCCTGTTTTGGTATGCTGCACCCGTGGAAGTGAGCTTTTGAGCTAACCGGAACGACGGGGATATTCTTTTCATTCGCCCATGTTACGATTTTCCCTACTTCTTCTGAGCTTCCCGGCCACACTACTGCATCGGGAATGCCCGGAGGAAGGAGGCTGTAATCCTGCGAGTATTTCTCGCGATCCTTCATGCTGTCGCTCGCATAATCCTTGCCAACAATTTTTGCAAGTTCATTCTTGATTAGCATTGTACCTCCTTGTTCTTGAGCTTTATTTCTTCAATTTCTTGTTGCCGAAATTTGTTAAACGATGTTTGATCGATTGTAACGTCTGATGGACTTTCACAGCACATTGCAGGGCGATCACATTCATATTGATGTGAATACCACAGCGGGATATAAAAGTCAATATGTAAATTATCAATCTATTTATTTTCAATGCATTTATTTTCTGGTGTAAAGAATGGTAAGCTGGTATAATGTATATGCACCGTCGATGAAACACTAATCCGTTGAGGTGGAAGTTATGGGAAATATTAGCTATCAAAGCGACCTGAGCGCCGATGAGAAATTACTGATGGCGATTCTGAGAGCGGCGGAGACCTTTAAGAGGGTTGTATCTGCCATTTTCAGAAAATACGCACTCTCCTTCCCGCAGTATAATGTCCTGAGGGTGTTGGATGCTTCAAAGGACGGCCAGAGTAGGATCACCCACGTGAGCAAAATCATGCTCGTTGCCGGTGCCAACATGACCGGCATAGCCAAGAGATTGGAGAAGAACGGCTTTATAGTCAGGAAATCCGACCCCGCTGATGAGCGGGTAACCATACTCGAAATCACAGCAAAAGGAAAGACGACGCTTTCAAACATAGAAAGAGAGCGGGACGAGAACATGCACGTAATGCTTAATGGTTTTTCCGAACAAGAGAAACATGAACTTCTGGATAAGGTGAAACGGCTCATCAAGAACAGTAGGGAGATAGCACAAGGACACTCCGTTACTCCGTAAGCCACTCAAATAAGCCTTTGGGGCTGAGTTACTCAGCCTACTTGAGTGTTTCATAGGACCTCTATTTCCAAAATAGTGCAGAACGATAGAGCATGCGCTCACGCAATTCTCCTCTCCCTGATGTGGGTAATTGCGACACACCTGGTTCCATTCAGTACACGATACCCTGACCAAATCCCTTGCACGGCGCGAGGAAGAGCGAACGTTGGCGGGGTTTTCTTGCATCTTCCTCGGTACCCTGTCTGGCACGGTAATTGCTTTTACATATGTGAAGCATACTCCGACAATACAGATGGAGGCTGGACATGTCTCGGATACACAGGAAAGGGGATATCATTGTAAGCGGCGGCAAGAGCATATGTCCCGGGGAGGTCGAAGATGTTCTATACACCTTTCCGGGCATCATCGAGGCCATTGTAATCGGGGTACCGGACCATCATCTCGGCAAAGCGGTAAAGGCGCTGGTTGTTATGAGAGAAGGGATAACCGTTTCAGGCGCGGACATTATAAAATTCTGCGGTGAATACCTGGAAGAATTTAAAAAACCAAGTTCGGTGCAATTCTGTAAAAAGCTCCCCGGGACCCTTCCGAGATAGATACTCCGGAAGGCCCTGTGGGGTAGGACCCCTAGTGCAGCCCCAGAAGTCTCCGTCCTATGAGCAGCTTCTCGATCTCCTTTGCGCCTTCGAATATCTCTAAGACCTTAGCATCCCGCCAGTAGTGTTCCACATCGTATTCAACTAAAATGCCGCTGCCCCCATGAAGTTGAATCGCTTCATCGGCTACTTTTACCGCCACCTCAGAGGCGTACCATTTCGCCATAGCCACAAGGGCAGGGTCGATCTCTCCCTTATCGCTCTTCAATGCAGCCCTATACAGCAGACTCCTTGCCGCCTCGACAAGGGTGCCCATTTCAGCAATCTTTGTCTGAACGACCCCCAACGTTGCGAGGGTGGCGCCAAACTGTTTTCTCTTACGCACGTGGGCCATGGCCTTGTCGAGGGCTCCCTGGGCCGTGCCTACACCAAAGGCTGCGACTCCAAGGCGGGTAAGGTTGAAAAAGTCCATGACATGATAGAATCCCTTGCCTTCCTCACCAAGCAGGTTCTCTTTCGAGGTGCGTACGTCGTTTAAAGCCACCTCGCCTGTCGTTGAGCAACGAATGGAGAGCTTGCCATGCCACTTCGTAGCCTCGTACCCGGGACTTTTCGTGTCAACAATGATCGCGCTCAGGCGGTCGTGTTTTTTCTTCGCATCAGGATTGGTGACAGCCAGCACAACGAGAAAGTCGCTGGTTGTACAATTTGTAATAAAGACTTTGTTTCCTCTCAACACGTAATCATCTCCGTCTTTAACGGCCGTGGTGGCTATGGAGGCAACATCACTTCCCGCATCCGGCTCCGTTGATGCCATGCCTATTCTCCACTTTCCCTCGCAGACGGGCGGGAGATATTTCGCCTTCTGCTGCTCTGTGCCCTTGAGCAATATAAACTGGGCGCCAAAAAAGGTCGAATCGATCTGGTGGGCTATCCCTAAGTCCACACGGGCAAACTCCTCAAGGATAAGGCACTGCTCAAAGTGTCCAAGACCCTGGCCCCCGAATTCCTCCGGTACGAAAACAGCGAGAAATCCGTTCTCCGCCGTCTTCTTCCAGATACTGTCATCGAACTCCTCTTTTGCCTCCAACTCACGCGCCACATCCCTGAATTCCTTCTCGGCGAATTCCTGGGCCGCCATCTTAATGTCTCTTTGTTCTACTGTAAGTTCAACCATGTTTCCCTCCGGCACTCTGTTCGTTCTCGCGCCTACTTTCGATCACATTATCTGCAGTACGGTGGTGGTGGACATTCGATCATTTATTGCTCGTAATGTTTACGGATCTCCTTTTTCAGTATCTTGCCCTGGGGGCTTTTCGGCAGCTCTTTCCAGAAATCCACGAGTTTGGGCTTCTTGTAGCCTGCCAAGCGCTTCGCGCAAAAGTCTATGATTTCGGCCTCCGTGGCCGTACTCCCTTCTTTCAGTACCACAACTGCTTTTACAATCTCTCCCCAGTGCTCGTCCGGCAACCCTATGACCGCCACCTCTGAGACTGCAGGATGCGCGTAGAGCACCTCCTCGATTTCACGGGGATAGATGTTCACTCCGCCGGATATGATCAAATCGTTTTTTCTTTCCACAATGTACACATAGCCATCTTCATCAAATTTTCCCAGATCGCCCGTGTGCAACCAACCGTTCCTCAACTTCTTCTCTGTCTCTTCGGGCATCTGCCAGTACCCTATCATCATGGCTTCGCTTCTCCCGATGATTTCGCCTACTTCCCCGACAGGAACGTCAACGTCACGGTCATCCACAATTCTAATCTCGTAATTGACTGCGGGTCTTCCGGAAGAGGCGAGCCTCCTCAGTTTCTTTTCAGAGCCATCCAGAATATGGTCTTCAGGCTTCAGTACGGTTGTAAAAGGACCGCTCTCTGTCTGGCCGTACAACTGAGCAAAGCTGCAAGGGAAAATCGCCAGGGCCTTTTTCAGTAGCTCTACGGGCATCGAAGAGCCAGCATATAGTATCAGTTTCAAGCTGCTCAGATCGTACTTGTTCACGTCCGGCACCTGAACAAGGCTGTGGATCATAGTAGGCACCACGTGGAGCCTAGAGATTCGTTCCTGAGAGATGTATGCCAGAACCTCTTCGGGATTGAAACTCCCTTCGCGCTTGATATAGAACGTATTAGGCATAAACGAATGGCGCACAATGTTGTCTTCGCAGGCCACATGATACATGGGGAAGGTTAACAACATACGCTCGTCGTACTCGACGCGAAGCTCAATCACGCTTGCCACAGCGTCCGACATGAGGTGTCTGTGGGTCCTCATGGCGCCCTTCGGCTTCCCTGTGGTGCCTGCGGTAAAGATGATGCTGAGCACGTCCTCTTCGGCTATTTTGATATCGGGCTCGGAGACAGACCCTTCGGCAAGTATGTTTTCGTAATTCTTCATGTAAGAAAAGGCCGGGATATGGAGACATATGTATTGATCTACGGAATCCAGTTCCGGTCTTAGCCCATCTATCATCTCACCATAATCCTCATCAACAAAGAGGAACTTTGGGGCAGAGTAGTCTATGATGTCCTTCAATTCCCATTGCTTCAGATGATTATTGTATGGACAAAAGATCCCACCGGTCTTGGCTGCAGCAAAGTATATTTCAATAAACTGATGGCAATTATGTACAAGAGCCCCGATTCGATCACCTTTCTGTAACCCTCGTGTAAGCAAGAAATCGGCCAGGCGATTTACCCTTTCGTTGAACATACTGAAGGTGGCGGAAAAATCTCCTGAGACGACGGCTAATTTCTCTGGAAACTTATTTGCATTTCGTACAAGCAGATCCCCTATAGTCATATCTTTCCTCCTCATTCCAAATAGTTATGGACATTCTGCTCTCGCACCAGCGATGGGGTTACGGGCAGACTGATCATCGGATTATGCGGCCTTTCTATGGCATGAGCCAATTTGGGAGAAACAGAACCAATTGCGGGAAGACAAAACAGAGAATCACCGCGAGGACAAGAGAGATAAGAAAGGGGTATACGCCGCTGTATATCACACCCATCGGCACTTTAGTGATGTTCCTGACCACGAAGACACAGATGGCCACAGGGGGAATGACGGACCCGATGCATACGGTAAGGGCAATCATGATTCCGATCACCAACGGGTCATACCCTAACTTCTCCATAATGGGAAAGAATATGGGCGTTGCGAGGATCATAAAGGCAAGGTCATCGATGAATGAACCGCCAATAAGATACACAACGAAGACCAGTATCATCACGAGGTAACGAGGCATCTGAAGGCCCAGAACCCATTCACCCAAGGCATTGGGAATGTTTGTCACGGCAATAAAGTGTCCCAGTATATTCGAAGTCGCTATGAGCAGTAACACCATACAGGCGGTCCTTAAGGACTCCCGCACAGATTTTACGTATCCTTTAAAGTTGATGTTCCGCTTGGCGGCACACAGCACGAGTACTGAGAAAGCCCCTATGCTTCCTGCCTCCGTGGGTGTAAAGATCCCCTTCATCAATCCGCTGATAATGATGAGGAAGATTACGATAGGCCAGATCACCTCAGGGAGTGTCTTCCATCGTTCGGGCCAGGAAAATCTCTCACCTTTTGGCCCTAACTCGGGATTAATCCTGCACCAACCAATGATGACAACCACAAAAAAGAATGCGATAAGAAGCCCCGGCACAAGACCCGCCAGAAACAGCCTCCCTATGGACAACTGAGTGATGATGCCGAATACGATGAGCACAACGCTGGGCGGTATAAGGACCCCGAGGGTGCCGACCGTAGCCACAATGCCTGTGGACAGTTTCTTGCTGTAACCGTATTTTGTCATCTCAGGAACAGCAACACTTGCAAACGTCGCTGCTGTAGCTGCCACTGATCCGCATATGGCCTTGAATGCCGTTGCCCCTGCGACGGTGGCAATTGCCAAACCGCCGGGTATGTGACCAACGAATTTGTGGGCACAGTCATACAGCCGTTTCGCAATACCCGCGTTGAAAGCGATCTGACCCATAAGGACAAAGAGTGGTATGACCGTCAATCCATAGGATGCAAGGGCATCAAAGAAATCGTTCGCCATGAGTCCCATCGCCGCTTTTACATCAACAATCCAGGCAAAACCTATAAAACCGATAATGCCCATGGCAAAGGCAAGCTCGATGCCGGTGAGAAAAAGACCCAGCAACACCAGGAGGGCAATGATCCCTATACTTGTCTCATTCATGTTTCACCTCACATACCTTCTTTATCAGGTCGGATAGAAGCACCAGACATTCCACAAATGCACAGATGCCCAATACATAGGCAACAGGGTAAATAGGCACATGCAGGGTGAGAGAGACCTCTTCCTTGCTATAAAGGTTGGTGCCCAGTGCGATAAGGTTCCAGCCAAGGAGAACGAAAAAGGCCATGCCCATCAATCGTGTCACAACCGTGATTATTTTGCTGACAATCCCGGGAAGATAACCGAGGACGAAATCGACATTCACATGGCCACCCTCCCAGGAAGTCTGGGGAATTGCACAGGCTATAACAACGGCTCCTCCAAGAAAGACCAGCTCGTAGGTACCGGTGATCGGCTTTCCGACAAACCGTAATATGACATCTGTGACGGTAATGAGCATCATGAGGGTGAGCACTACCCCCCCGATAACATCCATCACCTTGCTGATCCTGAAAATTACTGCGTGCAATCCCTGCATCTTCTCACCCCTTATTAAGCTTACCGGCCGGTTCTACTTTTTGAAGGGCTTCAGATAGTCCCGTGCAAACTTCAGCGCCTCTTCGCCCGGCAAACCCTTTTCCTTCATCTTCTTCACGTAATCATCAAAGATCGGCTGTGCCTTCTCCACCCATCGCGCTTGCTCTTCGTTGGACAGGCTAATAATCTTATTCCCTCTTTTAATTAAGTATGCCTTCCCGCTTTTTTCTATGTCGTCCCACATGGCTGCATATTTTTCAATGTACTCTTTGCTCATATCATCGACGATCTTCTGAATATCGGGAGGCAAGGAATTCCACTTATCCTTGTTCATCATTACAACAAACACTGCCGAATAGGAAGTGGTGAAATTCTCAGTAGAATACTTAAGCTGGTCTCCAAACCTGAAACCTTCAGTTGCCTCATAGGCACACATCAAGCCCTCTGCAACCCCTCTCGACAGAGCATCGTAGACATCCGTCATGGGCATTGCCACAGGAGTACCACCCAGCAATGACATGAGCTTAGCGTTGGATCCATAGGTTCTCATTTTCATGCCCTTGAGGTCTTCCAGCTTATTAATTGGTTTAGTTTTTGTGTGGATAATGCCCGGGGCCTGGGCGTGGAACCAGAGGACTTTGACATCGTTGAATTCCTTTGGGTTGAATTTGGCATAGAACGCATTCGCGAGTTTCGTTGGGACGGTGTTGTTCGGATAGCCAAGAGGAAGGTCCAGTACCTCTGTGAGGGGGAACCTTCCGACAGTATAGCCGAGGACATGGTTGCCTACATCAGAAATGCCTTTGGTCGCAGCGTCATAGGCCTGGACCGCAGGAACCAGGGTGCCGGCCGGGTAGTAATTGACCTTAACCCTGCCGTTCGTCCGCTTCTCCAGTTCCTTGCACCAGCTTTCCAGAAGCGGGGTCTGCTTGTGACCCACGGGGAACCAGTTGGCAACCTTCACCGTAATGACTTTTTCCCCTGCCGCGTAACCCTGAACCGGGATGACGCAGAAGGAAAGAAACATAACTACCATAAGAACCTTCATAATTGTTGACCCTTTCATAAACCCTCCTTACATTTTTTTGTTGGGACGTCGTTCCAACATTTCTTTTTCTCTTTATCATCTTTTCATACCGACGATTAAAAGTCAATACATCAATAATCAACGGATTTAAAATAAGCGACTTAAGAAATTCTACTCAAGGATATATAAATTAAATGCAAGTAGTATGCCAACGCAGATATCACCAGGCAGGAACATGAATAATGTTGCCCGATCTTAAGACTGTTGAATAAAATCCGTTCGGGCTTTCTGAATGTTTCGGCAGGTTGGTGCGGAATTTGGTCTTGTGGGATGCATCCAATAGAAACAGGTGTCCCGTTTTGAGACAAGAAGCTGCTACGAATAAAGAAGAGGATGCGAGGCTTCCTACGAATCCGCCTCTATCTTTTGGTAGAGCTTTTTCCGGCTGATGCCGAGAAGACGTGCTGCCTTGCTCTTATTGCCTTCGGCGTACTCGAGGACCCTCTGGATGTGATCTCTCTCCATGTTGTCCAGTCGTAATGTATCCTGAGTCAACTTTTGTTTTTCAATCACGGGAACAGGAGACGGTGCTCCGACCATGCTCTGAGGCAAGTCATTGCTTGCAATGGTTTCTCTGTTGGCCGATATTAATATGGCCCGCTCCAACACATTTGCCAGCTCTCGCACGTTCCCGGGCCAGGTATAGTTCATAAGAAGGCCCATGGCCTCTTCTGAAATGATCTTTTTATTGCCGCCCCTGGCATGTTTCTCCATAAAATAATCAGCCAGACGCGGGATGTCATCTCTTCGATCACGCAGCGGAGGAACTGTTATAATGAATGTATTCAACCTATAGAATAGGTCCTTGCGGAACCGGTTGGTTTCCACCTCTTCTTCTATGCTTTTGTTGGTGGCAAAAACAAACCGGACATCGACGGTAATCTCTTTTGTATCTCCAAGTCTTCTGAAAACAGACGTTTCAAGAGCACGGAGCAGTTTTGCCTGAATAGCGGGGCTCATGTCGGATACCTCGTCGACAAAAAAGGTACCTTTGTCAGCGATCTGCAGAAGACCCACTTTGTCTGTCTGTGCGCCGGTGAAGGCACCCTTCTTATATCCGAAGAGTTCACTTTCGAGGATATTTTCCTGCAGGCAGCTTGCATTAATGGCAACAAAGGGGTTTGCAGAGCGACTTGAATTATCGTGAATGGCCCTGGCAACCAATTCCTTCCCGGTACCGGTTTCTCCTAGAACCAGAACAGGTACATTGGAGGTACCCACCAAAGAGATGAACTTTTTTACTTCTTTGATCCCCTTGGCTTCCCCGATTAATCTATCGTGGGTCTCAACCCGCTGCAGGTGCGCCTTGAGGATAATGTTCTTTTCCTTGAGCTGTTTTTTTTCATAAGCCTTCAATATTACGGTATGCAATTCCGAAAGCTTGCATGGCTTTGTGAGGTAATCATAGGCCCCAAGCTTCATGGACCGTATGGCAGTATCCACCGAGGCATAGCCCGTAAGCATAATGACCTCAGCGGTAGGCTGGACCTCTCTGAGCATTTTTAAAAGCTCAACACCGTCCATGTCGGGGAGTTTTATATCAAAAAGTCCTATATCAAGCGGTTCTTCCTTAATTATAGAAATGGCATCGTGTCCATTTGACGCAGTAAAGACCTTCATGCCCTCTTTGGAAAGCTTTTTCTTGAATACTTCCAGCAATTGATGCTCGTCGTCCACAATGAGGATTCGTATGACGGGGCTCTCAGTTTCCATTGTCTTCCTTTCGATATACCGGGAAAATGACCTTGAAGGTGCTTCCCCTTCCCAACGTACTTGCTACTTCAATCTTTCCGCCCATTTTGTTCAGAAATTCATAACACAAAGTAAGACCGAGCCCTACACCTTTGCCCGAATCTTTTGTCGAGAAAAAGGGTTCAAAAATCTTGTCAACGAGGTCCTCGTGGATACCGACGCCATTGTCCTCAATGGCAACTATCACCGTATCACCAGAGGGAAAGGCCTTAAGCTGTATTACTTTGACTTCTCTTTCTTCTACAGCATCCACGGCATTCTGAAGAATATTCATCAAAGACTGCTTTGTCGCATTTACATCCCCTTTGATATGCGGCAGGTCAAGGTCGATCTCCTTCACAAAGTGAATGTTCAATTTCTTGAAGTTAATCAACTTTGTAAGATCGTTCAAACAAGCATTCAGATCTATTTTCTGCACTTCAAGGCCTTTTTTCTTTGTCAGGTCAATCATATCCTTGATGATGTTTTTGCAGCGAAATGCCTGCTCCTGTATGACATCGAGATATTTTCGGAGCTCAGTCACGTCGTTTTCGTTTACGATCCCCTCTTTAAAGCCCTGGAATAATTCGCAGGCCAGCTCTGAATTAGCCGCAATTGTGGCAAGAGGATTATTCAACTCATGGGCAACTCCTGTCATGAGTCTCCCGATGACGGACATTTTAGCGTCCTGAATTGACTGCATCTTTGCTTTTACCTTTTCTGAACTGTCTTCAATGATACACAACAGCACCTCTACCTTACCGCTTTTACCTTTTAAGGGGATTCCCCTGAAATGAATATACTGCCCCTTGTCTCCCCGATAGGTTACAAAGGGAAAGTCCTGCAGTTCAAAGGGCTCGCCCTGGAGCCCCTTTTTTATATGCTCAGCAAGGCCGCACCTCACCGTGTAAGGGTTCTGAAGCCAGTTGAATCCTACAAGTTTCTCCTCCGCCTCTGATCCTAACCCCGAAAGGGTTGCAAGAGCAGGATTTACACTTATAAACTTACCTATTCTATCAATGGTAAAAATGGCTACCGGTGCATTATCAATGATTGCAGTATTAAAATCGTTGAGGCGCCGAAGATCTTCTTCCGCTATCTTATGGGCCGTTACATCCTGAACAGTGACAATGACGAGCGGTCCACCGCCGACTGCTTCTTCGTTTAAGGGCGTTGAAGTGGTCAGATAATAGGCGGCCTTCCCCTTGAAGGTTCTTCGCATTTCCGCATACTCCGACGCCCCGCTCTCGAAGGCTTTGATGGCGGGACAATCCTCGCAAGGCGCTTTGTTGCCGAATATTACCGCGTAGCAGTTCTTGTTTTCTGTATAGGAAATCTCCTTTCCCTTTATCCATCGCAACAACCTTTCATTGGCCCAGTAGATCTTCAATTCTCTGTCGATGATATAGATACCGATTGGAATAGAATTGAGAATAGGCTGAAAAAGGTCCTTCGCTGCTTCCTGCTTCGCACTCAATTATATTGATCTCCCGTAGAAAATTGACTTATTAAACCCGTTAACAATTATCACCAAATAGCTTATAATATCATTGACTTATGCATGAAAAACCCTTATAATAAGAGCATTCATTCACCACAAATAAATACACTCATAGAGGGTCTTCCATGCATGAAAAGAATATCAAACAAAAGACGGTAAAACAATTAAAAAAGAACTTCCCCCGCTGGAAACACCTTACCAAAAAGGAGAAGAAAGAGCGCTGCCTCTTTGATATGAATATGAAACGATCACAGATGTACATCAAGGATAATGAGTTGAAGGCCATTGATGCACTCCTCAATGATACGGTTCTGAATATTCTTTTATCCGATGATGCATATACCCCCTCCATGCGCACACGTCATCCCTGTCATTTCTTCCGCAAGTATTTTTTCGAGAATCAAGACGGGTTCTGAAGGAAACATCACGGATGGAGGTAAAGGACAGAAAAGAGGGATATCATATAGAACATAATTACGGCCATGGAAAGGAGTATCTCTCCATGAATTTCTTTCTCTTGAACCTTTTAGCCTTCTTCATGCCACCAGATCTTTGAGCTGACCGATGACCTTTACAGGCAGGCAAGAAAGGCGCCGGGGAACAAACGGAACCTCCGGGATCACCTGCGGGTTACCCTTCACGCTATCCTCTTTCCCTCATAGGAGGCTTTACTAAAAAGGATTCTTGAGTCTTACGGGTTTCCGTGAGATACCCTATCAGCAGAAAAAGACTATCTTCCAGGCAATACTGAAATCCTTACGGAGCAGTGTCTCCTTATGGTGTGTTTTACCCCTCTTATGCATTGTGTTTCCATAGCAAACAGTCAGGAAATCCTCCCTTATTCAGAAATCCGACCCTGCGGGAAGTGCTGGATAAGGTTCACCAAAAATTGCTGATTTAGGATTTGCAAAAATGCATGTTCCACTGATATTATTGAATACTGGAGAGCCTTTCTGCCAGATGGGCAACTCTCATCCTCAGATTGATCAGGTATGCCTGTTCGGGCTGTTTGGTTCCAGGATTTGTATCATATTCCTCAGACTTGATTATCGAAACTACACGGTCGATGGACCCGTTCTCAGATTTTAACAGACATTCGGCGTTATTCCTAAAATCTTCTGCAGCCTTAATTGAACGCTCAAAATGTCTTTTTACATCTTCGCCGGTAAAAACAAAGTGGTGACCCTGACAAAAAATCTCCACATCGAGTGATGCAAGACGTTTCAGCGAATTTATATACACATCATAATCAACGAGAAACTCGGTGATGATGCGCCCTGTGTGCCCCATACAGCCAGCCGCTTCAGTAGCTATGAGAATCTTCTTCTCCGGCATATAAAAACTCATCATATCCCTGGTATGGCCAGGGGTTGAAAAAACATGGGCGCTCACACCGCTGTCCAAATGTATAACCTGACCGTCATGAATAATTGTGTCTACTTCAAACGCTTCAAACGGGTCTCTTATAAGAAATTTGTTATTTATAGTGCCTATTTTATCTATCAATCCAAATACGTTCCGGCTTAACTCGGTCATCAATTTCTGAGCGTTAGGACGCTGCATAATCTCAGATGCCCTTTTGGATGCAGCAATGTTCATCCCGGGAAAAACCCTTTTCAGATATGCTGCTGCACCACAATGATCATAATGAACATGAGTAAGGAAAAGAGTTTTTGGCGTTTTACCTGAGAGGAACTTGTTTATATCATTCTCATAGATTTTACCCATACAGTAAAACCCTGCTTCAAAGATTACCGGTTGTTCCCCGGCCAATACATACACTGGTGACCATGGAAATCCGGCAACATACAGGTTATTTTCAATCAGTCCAGTTCTATTGAAAATCAACGATATCTCCAGTGCTTAACTCATAGTTCATTGTTGCCCTCTATAGGGTTCGAGGATTCAAGGGTTCAAGTGGTTCACTTGGACCCTCGGCCCCTTGACCCCTGCCTCTCCGCTCATTTCACCGCCTTTACTGTGAACTGTGAACTGTGAACCGCCTTTTCACCTTATATAAAAGGTATCAATCCCGTATGTGGGTGTCAATATATAAAATATAAAGAAGAGGGAGGTAAAAAAATCAATATTATTTTTGTAACCGATCAGTTACAATCACAGCTTATTTTTACAAAATAAGCTTGACATGCAAAAGGCGCTTTGCTAAGATAGTTTGTTAATAGTTTCACAATTCGATAGGAAAGGAGAGAAAAATTATGGATTTTAAGATTTCTGACGAATTAGAATCAATGCGAAAAATGGCCTATGATTTTGCAGTAAAAAATATTAAACCCACAATGGAAGAGGATGAAAAGGAGCACAAATATCGCCCTGAGTATTTGAAAAAGATGGGTGATCAAGGCATGTTTGCCTGCTTGGCCCCTGAAAAATTCGGCGGTCTTGAACTCGAAGAAGGCAACATGGCTGCAACCCTTATGGCAATGGAAGTTGCAAGGGTAAGCCCTTCCTGGGGACTTCCTTTTAATCTTCAGATGAATGGACCTCAGAATGTTCTACTGAAATATGGAAGCGAAGAATTGAAAGAACAGTTCCTGCCAGGATTAATTGCAGGAACAAGTGGCGGCTGCTTCGCTATTACTGAGCCAAACTCAGGATCCGACGTTGCCAGTATGAAGACAACTGCGGTAGAGGTCGATGATGGCTTCATTCTGAACGGAACAAAAACATGGATATCCGGCGTGCCTTACTGCGGATGTGGTGTTGTTTACGCCATGACAGACAAGGCAGCAAAGCACAAAGGTATGTCAGCCTTTTTTATAGATTTTAATGCACCTGGTGTTGTCCAGAGGGCAATCACCACAAAACTCGGTCTGCATTGCGCCCCAACCGGTGAAATCTTTTTTGAAGAAGCAAAAATCCCGAAGACCGCTCTCCTTGGAAAGTTGGGTCAGGGTTTTGCAATCTGTATGACCATGCTTAATTTCACCAGATTAAGCTCGGCAGCCAGGGCCGTTGGCGTGGCCCAGAGTTGTATCGAAGAAGCGTGCAAGTATTCAAATGAGAGAGAACAGTTCGGACAGGCAATTGGCCAGTTCCAGATGATCCAGGAACAAATCGGCAGAATGTCAGTTGAGCACGAAGCATCGAAACTTCTACTTCTCAGGGCTGCCTGGCAGAAAGATCAGGGCATGAACAATACCCTCGAAACATCTATGGCAAAATATTTCTGCGCAGAATCAGCAAACTTCTGTGCCTCAGAGGCAGTAAAGATATTCGGTTCCTACGGTTTCTCTTCAGAATACCCTGTAGAAAGATTCTATAGAGACGCAAAATCCTATCAGATCGTTGAAGGCACATCCAACGTACAGAAGATGATTATTGCCCAGTTTGCTCTGGGTTACAGAAAGGCATAAACAGCAAAATTTTAAGGAGGTATACCTATGGCTACAGAAGTAACAGTCCCAATGGTAGGCAAAATTGTAAATGTACTCGTAAAAGTCGGGGACAAAGTCGAAGAAGACGATCAGATTGCAACCCTCGAAGCAATGAAAATGGAAATGCCAATTGTTGCTCCATTATCTGGGGTTATAAAGGAAATTATGGTTTCTGCAGGTCAGGAAGTTGATGCTGACACTGTTCTTGCGATTATTGAATAAAGGGGTGATAACAACATGTTAGTTGCCGGAATTGATATAGGCTCAATTACCACTGAGGCTCTACTCCTGGATAAAGACAAGGGGATTCTCGGGTATACAATAATGCAAACCGGCGCCGATTCAAAGAAAACTGCCGAAATGGCCCTTGAAAAGGTGCTTGCTTATCCAGCAAAAACAGCATCTGATGTTTCATATATCATCTCCACTGGTTGTGGAAGAAAAAGGGCTTCCTTCGCACA
>JAPLKD010000263.1 GCA_026388245.1 Pseudomonadota bacterium
AATAAACGCTATGAACTCTATGAACTCTTATTATTTCAGCACATTTTCATATTAACTCACCCGATACGGCAAGCAAGAGGCACAAATATTGCACAATATATCAGAGCAATGCATCTGAACAGAAGAACAAGCATTACTGACAGTTATTAAAGACATTTAGATGATATGCACAATGAAAGAATGGTTCAGTATGACATCCCCGACGGCGGTAGCCTGCCTTCTGAAAGACAGTGTTGAGTTATGAGTTTTGAGTTTTGACCCCCGATAGAGGCATTCGAGGGCATGGTTTTGAGTTTTGAATTGAAATACCTGCTTACGCTTTACGCATCTTCGATGCCGAAGTAAATTTTAATTCTTCTGTACGGGTAGTCGCAGGCTTTCCCGCCTGTCCCTCGGCTCCGGCGGACAGGAGCCTGCGTTTTGATTAAGGTTGACACTATGAGCGATGTAGAAGAAATACGAAACAGCATAAAGGAACGCATAGCACCATACTCCGACGGGCGGTAAAAAAATAGCTTTCAGCTTTATAAAAAGGGAGATTATCAATGGAAACCTACGTGAAAGGACAGCTTTACAACATCGCTCTTTCCGATCTGCACCCTGATCCGAACCAACCGCGCCGGTCCATGGATCCCCAGGCACTGGCGGAACTGACCGAATCGGTTAAGCGCAGCGGCATTCTGCAGCCCATCCTTTTCCGGCAGGACACAGATGGCACCCTTTACATCGTCGTTGGCGAGCGCCGCCACATGGCCGCCCAAATGGCCGACCTCCTGGCCATCCCCAGTATCTGCGCGGAGGGCAACACAGCAGAAATCGCCCTGGTCGAGAATCTCCAGCGCCAGGATCTCACCTGTATCGAAGAGGCGGAGGCATTGAAAAGGCACATGGACGAGGAGAAATACACCCAGGAGCAGTTGGCGGCGGTGATGGGCAAGCCCCGCACTACCATTAACGATTCGCTTTTCCTGATGCGCCTCCCCCGGGAGATCCGGGACGATTGCCGCGACAACCGCAAAATCAGCAAGACCAGACTTATCGAGATTTCGCGGAAGACACAGCAGCGTGCTATGAATACGGCCTATGCCAAATACAAGGAAGAGCTGCAGAAGGAGCCGACGGGCGGCACGAAGAAGAGAGAGGCACTATCCGAGGCTGCCACCCTTTGCCAAACTCTCAACAAGTCCCGGGAGAAACTGGAAAAGACCGACATTACCGGTTGGTCCGACGACGACCGCCTCATCGTCAACGATTCCATCGGCAGACTCAAAGACACAATCGAGATATTCATATCTCCACCAACGGAGGGAGGCGAAGCGCCCCCGAGTAACATATGAATAAGTGCTGAGCGCAAGAACTGTTTTTATAACCGTTAAAACGTTTATGCTCTACGATAATAACTCAATAATAACATGTATTTACACAGTGACGGATCCCGTCATTCCTGGGATACTATTAATTCCACGTTCAAGGAACGGCAAAATAATAAGGTAATATAACATCAAAGAAAAATGACATCCCCGACGGCGGGGCCTCA
>JAPLKD010000098.1 GCA_026388245.1 Pseudomonadota bacterium
TGAACTCTGACCCGTTTAACCCGTTTGAACTGCTTGAATGATTTGAACTGCTTTAACGGTTATGAGGGGCGATGTAAGCCCGGAAAATGAAGGGGGTATGAGAAATGACAGCTAAATTGATTTACGATCCATTATCCGGACCAATCAGGTACGCCTGCGGCGTCTCCGGGTCGGGAACCAATTATGATAAAATATACGAGGGGGACCCCGATAAACATCACCTCGTTTTCAGCAACGCACCTCTTTGTGCAGGGGTATTGAAAGCAAAAGACCGTGGTGTTCCGGTAGCCTTGCTGGATTCTACGAGATATTTCAAGGAGATGTGGGGACTTGAAAAGATTCCCAGGTACGGTGTTGAGAGAAACAGCTATGACATGGCAATCATGACGCTTATGGAACAGGGGTTGAACGGCAGACCGGATCTAATATGCCTGGCCGGATACGACCTGTGGATAGGTGACTGGATGGCTAACAGATACTTTCCACACATTCTCAATGTTCATCCCGGTGATGCGGGAAAATACGTAGGGCTTGGGTGGAGACCTACTGCCAAAGCAATACTGGCCGAAGAAAGCAGTGTGAAATCAACTGTATTTTTTGTTGATGCAAGCGATGATGGAGGCCCGATACTGGTCCAATCACGATCCCTGCCGCTCTCAGCGTGGGATGATGGGTTGCGCGATATCAGAAGGTTTGCGGAGAAAACAAATGCAAGGACCCTCCCGCAATTTCGGGAGGCCGCGCAAAGAGAAGGGAATATGCTTTACACATCGCTGGAGCAGGTTTCTGCCAGTATCCAGGAAGTGCTCAGAGAGCAAGGAGACTGGGAGATATATCCTTTTGCGGTACATGAGCTGATTGCAAAAGGGAGAGTTGCCCTTGACGGCAGAACAGTCTATATTGACGGTGTGCAAATGCCTGCTGAAGGGTGGCAGGTTGATACATATGGATTTGCTGACAGTATAGGCTAAAAATTATCTACATTATTGATCTGCGGCCATTATACCGTTCGGTATCATAATATTTTTCCACGTCAACAAGTTTCAATTTATTGAGTATCTCTTTCATGGGAACACTTCTGATTTCACTCCGTACAAGACTTACCATGCGTCCAAAGTCTTCGTTGATTATCATATCAACAGTGGCAATACCAAACCATCTGGCCATTAAACGATCATGTGCGGATGGTGTGCCTCCCCGTTGTAGATGACTCAAGACGAGACTGCGCGATTCGAATCCTGTTTGTTTTTCAATCTCACCGGCTACATAACTTGCTATCCCTCCAAGTGAGGTATGTCCAAAGTCATCTACCTTGCCATCTCTTAGAAATTCATGCTGTCCCGAAGGTTTTGCCCCTTCAGAAACGACAATAATTGAATAATTTATTTCCCGTCCCCTTCGCTCACGAAGGAGTTCGCATACCTGGTTCATATCAAAAAGATATTCGGGTATCAAAATGATATATGCACCGCTGCACTCACCGCCATGGAGGGCGAGCCATCCTGCATGACGTCCCATTGTTTCAACTACAAAGATTCTGCCGTGAGAACCTGCAGTGGTTCTCAGCCGGTCAATTTCCTCCATAATCACATTAACAGCAGTATCAAAACCGAGCGAATATTCGGTTCCTACAAGGTCATTGTCAATAGTTTTGGGAATACCTACCGTCTTGATGCCCAGTTTGTGCAATTTATAGGCAACACCAAGCGTATCTTCTCCACCAATCGCAACAAGTACGTCTATTCCAAGCCTTTTAATATTATCAATTAATTTATCAGAACGATCATTTTTCGGATTGAACGGGTTTGTACGTGAGGTTCCTAAGTTTGTTCCACCATATCGGTCCCATGCCCGAACAATCTCTCCATCCAGATACCTGAGGTATCGATCACAACTTTTCGGATCATCAGGATCAACCTCTACCAATCCCCTCCAGCCATCAGCAACACCGATAACTTCAAAAGAAACGGATCGCTTCTCGGCGAGTTTTGGATCAAGAGCACTTTTTGTTACCCATTTGATTGCACCGTTCAGGCCGGGGCAGTCTCCTCCACCAGTTAAAATAGCTATTTTCAGTTTCATGACTTTTTCTCCCTCCACTCAACAGAAAAGTTGTCATTCATTGCCCATATGATAGCCTTGCTATAATATTATTTCAACACTTAGTTTCAACGGCAAAGGCTGATTTATATCCCCCGCATTGCCGCGTGACCCTCTGTGCCAATATAAGTGAGACACTTTCCACTCAATAATGCTAACCATCTCAAATCAGCATCAGTGATTTTGTCTGTTTTTAACTCAAAACTTAAAACTTGGAACTTAAAACTTCCTTTAAATTATTTGGAAAAAATGATATTTTGCTATATAATTAAATACAGGTTATGAAGGTACTTGTTATAGAAGATGAAGTTAAGGTTGCCAGCTTTATAAGCAAGGGATTGCAGGAAGAGGGCTATATCGTAGAAGTGGCTTATAACGGTAAAAGCGGTATTGACCTCATAAGAGAGACCCATTACGATATTATCCTTCTTGACCTCATGATACCGGAAGTTAACGGGCTTGAAGTGTTAAGAAATATGCGTGCCTGGGGTATTAACACACCCGTACTCATTATCACTGCGAAAAGTTCAAAAGAAGATGTCGTAAAAGGACTTGATACAGGGAGTGACGACTATTTAACAAAACCCTTCTCCTTTGAAGAACTGCTCGCAAGGATAAGAGCGCTCCTGAGAAGAAACAGAAAGGTAGATACCCATATACTTGAATACAAGGACATTATACTTAATCCTTATACCCGGAAACTGAGTGTAGCATCAAAAGAAGTTGAGCTCACTGACAAAGAATTTATGATCATGGAATATCTTTTAAAAAACAACGAAAAACCTTTAGCGAGAAAAGAGATTGCTGAATATGTTTGGCAAAATTCAACTGATTCGACGAATATCGTAGACGTGTATGTAAATTTTCTCAGAAAAAAAATAGAATCAATATCTCAAAAAAGATATATCCATACAGTCAGGGGTACCGGTTACATTTTTAGAGAAGAAAATGAAAACAGTTAATCTTCCGATAAAGTGGAAGCTGACACTATGGTACGGTTTAATATTAGCCTCAATCCTCGTGGTATTTTCGAGCGGTGTGTACGTCTATTTCAGGAATAGTCTCCAGAAAAGCATTGATGCGAAGATTAAATCGCTTGGCGAGGTTATCTCGTCTTCAATAACAGACACGCGTAGCGTAAGTGTTTTCGGTAACTTTGAAAGATATCTCGAAAATGTCCTTGGAAAAAAACCAAAAGGGAAATTTATACAAATAATGGATAGAACGGGAAGAATCGGCGCCAGGATGAATGATATTGAAACTGAGACGCTACCGTCAAGCTTTGGCACCCTGGAAAGGGCACTCAAAGGCGAGATTGTCTATGAGACCATCGAAAGAGTGCAACCACGCCTGAGAATGGTTACTATCCCTATTATGGATATGGACAACAAGAAGGTCTCAAGCATTATACAGGTTGGCACCTCTCTTGAAGACTTTGATGAAACTATGAAAAAGCTTCTTATTATCATGATCATCAGTATTCCTACATCGATAAGTGTTACGATCATTTGCGGTTATTTCCTGGCGAAAAAGGCATTAAAGCCTGTTGACCAGATAAGAAGGGCTGCTGTAAAAATATCTTCAAGAAACCTTGATGAGAGGATTGACGTGGGTGGCAGGAGAGATGAATTGAGCAGGCTTGCGCAGACATTTAACGAAATGATCAGCAGGTTAAAAGATTCATTTCAGAGGATCAACCAATTTAGTATAGACGTGTCCCATGAACTCAAAACACCCTTAACAATATTGAAAGGGGAGACAGAAGTGGCATTGAGAAAGGACAGGGATAATGAGAATTACAAAAGCATACTCTCGAGTAACCTTGAGGAGATCGACAGGATGTCGAAGATCATCGACGACTTATTACTCCTTTCAAAGGCAGATTTGAAAGAGATGAAATTGAATGTGGAAGACGTTGCTTTAAGGGACCTTATAGCTGATGTATGTGTGGATATGAAGATTTTTGCTGATAACAAAGATATAGTGTTGGATGTAAAAGAGCTTGAAGATGTCAAATTAAAGGGCGATGAATTAAAATTGAGAAGAATGCTGTGGAATATCGTGGAGAATGGGATAAAATATACCCGAAAGGGTGGAAAAATTGAAATAATGTCTTATATTAACAATGGCTTTATCTGTATTGATGTAAAAGATAATGGTATCGGTATTCCGGAAAACGATATTAAATATATTTTCGACAGATTTTACAGGGGGGACAAATCGCGAAAACGCGAAAGCGGTAGCGGACTTGGTCTATCCATAAGTAAATGGATAGCAGAGGCGCATCAGGGCATCATTGAAGTAAAAAGCAAACCCCCGGAAGGAAGCTTGTTTACGATTAAATTACCCATGTAAGTTGGAGGAAAACGAACATGAATAAAAGATGGTTAGGAGCAATTTTCTTATTAGTCGTTGTAGCATCAGGTTTTATGTATGTGAGGGGCAAAGTTGTTACCCGGGAATCCTGGTTTGATGCGGGGAGCACAAACGTTAAAAAAGTTGCATTCGATAAGGGTTTGCCCAGTCTGAGTGACCTTATCAAGAGCGTTAAACCATCAGTTGTCAATATCAGCACAACCACTGTGGTAAAGGGGCCCGATGTACATGAACGGTTTTTCGGTCCTTCTAATCCTGGCAATCCTTTTCGGGATTTTTTCGGGAACGACTTTTTCGAAAAGTATTTTGGTGACGCGCCAAGGAGAGAATTTAAGCACAGAAGCCTTGGCTCAGGCTTCATTATTGACAGGGAGGGTTACATCCTTACCAATAATCACGTTGTTGAAAAAGCACAGAGCATAAAAGTGAAACTTTCTGACGGGAAAGAGTATGATGCTCAGGTGACGGGAAGGGATGCGAAGACAGATATTGCCCTCATAAAGATTAATACAAAGCAGAACTTGCCTGTGGCCATGTTCGGCGATTCCGATAAATTGGAAGTGGGTGATTGGGTAATAGCCATTGGCAATCCCTTTGGCCTGGAAACTACGGTGACCGCTGGGATTATAAGCGCTAAAGGAAGGGTTATAGGCGCTGGTCCTTACGATGATTTTATCCAAACCGATGCATCGATCAATCCGGGCAATAGCGGGGGGCCATTATTTAATCTGAAAGGTGAAGTTGTAGGTATAAACACTGCAATTGTATCAGGGGGCCAGGGCATTGGTTTTGCCATACCAATCAATGTAGCCAAAGAAATGCTTGCCCAGTTAAAGGCGAAAGGAAAGGTGGACAGGGGATGGCTTGGTGTTGTTATCCAAAAGGTAACGCCTGAGATAGCAAAAACCTTCGGACTTCAGGAATCTGAAGGCGCGCTTGTAGCAGATGTAATGGAACAAAGCCCTGCCGAAAAAGCAGACATAAAGAGAGGGGATGTTATCGTTTCCTTTAACGGGAAAAAGATAAAGGATATGGATACGCTCCCTAAACTGGTAGGCTCAACAGAAATCGGCAAAAAAGTTAAAATGAATATAGTCAGAGATGGGAAAGTTATTGAAAAGGATATTGTTGTTGGAGAGTTGAAGGAAGAGGGCATGCAGGTTTCAAAAAAACCTGAAGTAGAAAAAGATTTTGGGGTCGTAGTTCAGGACATAACCCCTGAAATTGCAAAACATATGAATTTAAAAGACAAAAAGGGTGTAATCGTCACGGACGTGCAACCCGGTAGTCCTGCGCAGGACGCAGACATAAGGTCAGGGGATGTCATTAGGGAGATAGGGAGAAAACCAATACGAAATGTTGCAGATTTTAAGGCAGCCATGAAAAAGGGGAGCATAAAAGAGGGTATTGTGATACTCGTCAAAAGAGAAAATACAACTTTTTACACTGTGCTGAGGGAAGAATAGAAGATACAACAGGGTTCAAGGGTTCAAGGGGCCGAGGGTTTGGGAAATTTAAAACTGTTGAACCCTTCTCCTGGAATATGATTTTTTCTTTGCAATATTTTTGTATTGGGGTAATATTGAATTATGGCGACATTTGAATGGCAGGGCAGGACTTTACGCGGCGAAATTAAATCCGGGGTTTTACGGGCCGATTCTGAAGCTGTACTCAGGGCGACACTAAGAAAAGACGGCATTATACTTGTAAAATCGACGGCAAAAAAGGATACTGCCAAGGATAAATTTAACCCTAAGAAGAAGATCGAATCCAAGAGTATAGTTATTTTCACGAGACAACTTGCAACTATGATCACCTCAGGTCTTCCTCTTGTACAATCTCTTGATATACTTTCAAACCAGATGGAGGACAAAAATTTCAAAGGGATTGTAAAGGATATCAAGGAAAGGATAGAGACGGGATCACGGTTCGCCGATGCGCTGAAAGAATATCCGCAATGTTTTGATTCCCTCTACGTGAACCTTGTGGTGGCAGGCGAAGAGGGAGGGTTGCTCGATACTGTTTTGGGGAGACTTGCGGTTTACATGGAAAAAACTGCGAAATTGAAGGCAAAAGTAAAATCTGCAATGATTTATCCGATAAGCATTATTGTTGTTGCAATCGGTGTTGTAATGGTCCTCCTTGTATTTGTTATACCTGTTTTTGAAACTATGTTTAAAGATATGGGTGCAACTCTTCCTGCACCGACCCAAATTGTTGTGAATATAAGCAGGTTTGTCAAATCTTCAATACATTATATGATTGGAGCCCTCATTGCTTTTGTGTTTTTATTCAAGCGATACTACAGAAGCGATAAGGGAAGAAGGAAGATTGACGCCCTTATCTTGAAGCTCCCTATTTTTGGAGTTCTTACCATCAAGGCATCGGTGGCAAAGGTGACAAGAACGCTGGCTACGCTGTTGTCGAGCGGTGTTGCCATCCTTGAGAGCCTCCTCATTGTGGCCAAAGTGGCAGGCAATAAGGTGGTCGAGGAGGCATTGCTTGTTGCCCGTTCCCGCATAAGTGAAGGGAGAAGCATGTCGGAACCACTCGCGGAAAGCGGTGTCTTTCCTCCGATGGTGGTTCAGATGATAGAGGTGGGTGAATCAACGGGCGCACTGGATAATATGTTAAATAAGATAGCAGATTTTTACGAAGAAGATGTTGATACCCTGGTCACAAACCTTACTGCCATGATGGAACCAATGATAATGATGTTTCTGGGCGTTATTCTGGGTGGATTAGTTATTGCCATGTATCTGCCCATATTCAAACTCGGATCGGTGGTCGGCTAAAGTCGTCTATTTTCTAAAAGCACGTGCAGTAAATGATTTCAATTCTTAATTCTTCATTCTTAATTTTCTGTTGACTGTTTCCATGCAACTATCGAGGATAAAGCGTTCTTGATAGCCTTTTCCTTTTCTCTCTTATTATAATCTTTAACGAGTCCAAAATTGATGCTCATTGGCTGGAAGTTTTTTGCTGGTGTTGTTATGTAGTGCAAGAGGGCGCCGGTGCATGATGCTTCAGGAGGAGGCACAAACTGTTTTCCAGCGCAATACAAAGATGCAGCGATGCCTGCTGCAAGACCCATGGCGGTGGATTCAACGTAACCTTCAACCCCTGTTATCTGACCTGCAAAAAAGATATTTTCATTATGCTTAAACTGAAAACTATTAGTAATCACTGAAGGCGAATTGATATATGTATTTCTGTGGATGCTGCCATAACGGAGAAACGAGGCGTCTTTAAGGGCAGGGATGAGCCTGAAAATCCTGTCCTGTTCCGTATAGGTGAGCTTTGTCTGAAAACCGACAATATTATACATCTTTCCAGCTTCATCTTCTCTTCGCAGTTGTATCACAGCGAAGGGCCGTTGTCCTGTATGGCTGTCAATGATCCCTACCGGTTTCATGGGGCCAAACAAAAGCGTCTGCTTTCCTCTTTCGGCCATAATCTCTATGGGTAAACATCCCTCAAAATAGGAAACTTTCTCAAAATCTCTTAGATTAACTCTCTCTGCTTTTATGAGGGCATCATAAAAAACATTATATTGATCTTCCGTAAGCGGGCAGTTCAGGTAATCATCGGCATCAGCCATATATCTCGAACCGAAGAAACATTTCTCCATATCAATTGTCTCGCTGTCTACGATAGGGGAAATCGCGTCAAAAAAGGAGAGATTCTCTGAGCCGGTAATTTCCTTGATTTTTTCTGATAAGGAATCGCTTGTGAGGGGACCGGTGGCGATAACCGTTATGCCTGACGGAATATCTGAAATCTCCTTTCTTACAACATGTATAAGAGGGTTGGCCTCAATTTTCTTTGTAATTGTCTCAGAAAACCTGTTCCGGTCAACCACAAGGGCTTTTCCGCCAGGTATGGATGTATCGTCTGCAACCCTCATTATGATTGAGCCAAGTATCCTTAATTCTTCCTTAAGGAGTCCATGGGCATTCGAGAGGTCTTTGGATTTAAGAGAATTGCTGCATACAAGCTCAGAGAGAAATTCTGTTTTATGGGCTGGTGTGAATACTGCAGGCCTCATTTCGTAGAGGGCAACAGGAATACCTTTCTGTGCAATCTGGTATGCGGCCTCAACACCTGCAAGACCACCACCGATTACTTTGATTGCCATCCACAGTCCTTACGGAGGCAGAAGTTTTTCTTTTTAAATGTGAAAAGCGTTGGGGCAGAGCAGACAGGACAGGGGCCTTCCATGGGCTCGGCGTTTGATGCGAAAGAGCAATCCGGATAGCGTGAACAACTGATGAACCGCTTTTTCTTTTTTGACGTTTTTTCGACAATTTTGCCGGTGCAGCCTTCCATTGGGCAGGGGAACCCGAGCGAATAAGATTCGGTATATTTGCAATCAGGGTAATTGCTGCATGCAAAAAACCTCCCGAATATACCACGTTTTTCTATTAAATTACCACCGCACTGAGGGCATATCCCTTTTACCTCGACCTCAACTATCGTGATTTTTCCTGAATTGTTAATTTTTACGTTTTTCTTGCCTTTGCATTGAGGTTTCCCGCTGCACACAATATATTCGCCGTTTTTTCCCCACCTGAGCAACATCTTTTTTCCGCAAAGTTCGCACACTATGTCTGTTTCTTTTTCTTCTTTTTTTAAGCTTTTCATCCCGTCCTTTGCAAGGGCCAACTCAGATTCAAGTGCGCGATTAAACTGTTCAAGTGATTTTACCCAGTTTTTCTTGCCGCGTTCAATCAAATCAAGCCTTTCTTCCATTTTAGCCGAGAAGCTTACATCTACAATGAGCGGAAAAAACTCTTTCAATAATCTGTTTACTGTCATACCAAGGGGGTTAGGGATCAGCTTGCCTTTATCCTTTTTTACATAGCTTCTTTCCTGTATGGTACCGACTATGTTTGCATATGTGGATGGCCTTCCGATTCCTTTTGCTTCAAGCGTTTTTATTAACGAAGCTTCAGTAAATCTTGGCAGAGGGCTTGTAAATCGTTGGTTTAACATTGTTTCTAAAAGTGAAACCTTTTCTCCCTCTTTCATTTCCGGGAGGATCGTAGCAGCTTCTTTGTCTTCATCTTCCTCTTCATATATCCTGGTGAAACCATCAAACACAACCACTGAACCCCTTGCAACGAATGTATAATCTCCAACGGTTACATTAATAGTCTTGGTTTTTAATTTTTGCAGAGCCATTTGAGATGCTATGAACCTTTTCCATATAAGCTCGTAAAGTGAAAAAAGGTCTTTATCGAGGTGTTTTTTAATCTTTTCAGGTGTAAGGTGCACATACGCGGGTCTTATCGCCTCATGCGCATCCTGTGCAGTTTTTTTATTTTTAAAGTAATTTGGTGTTTTGGGAAGATAAGTTTTACCGTACGTTTCGTTTACGTATTGCCTTGCATCCTGAATCGCTTCGTTCGATACCCTTACGGAATCAGTTCTCATGTAAGTAATGAGACCGGTGACCCCTTCTTCCCCGCCAATGTCAAACCCTTCATATAATTTTTGAGCAAGGAGCATTGTCTTTTTCGGTGAAAATTTGAATCTCCGGGAGGCCTCCTGTTGAAGTCTACTCGTTATGAAGCCGGGTTGCGGATACACGTTTTTATCTTTAATTTCTATCTTCGAGATGTAAGAGTCAAGTCCCTGAATCTCCTTTTTTATTTTTTCGGCATCAACCTGAGTGGAAATCTTAAGCCTTGCATCGTCTTTTCTTTCCAGCGTTGCCTTGAATTTCTTCCCGGAGGGAAGCTTGAATTCACCATCAATAATCCAGTACTCTTCTTTTACAAAGGCCTCTATCTCTTCTTCTCTGTCACAAACGAGTCTAAGCGCTACCGATTGGACTCTCCCTGCAGAGAGGCCATAGCTCACCTTTTCCCAGAGAATCGGGCTAATCTTATATCCTACAAGTCTGTCAAGGATTCTCCTTGCTTTTTGTGCATTATATTTAGCATCATCAAGTATTGTGGGGTTTTTTAATGCGTCAAGCACACCTTTTTTTGTAATTTCGTGGAATAATACCCTCTCGACTTCCCTTTTGCTGCCTATCACCTCTGCAACATGGAAAGCTATGGCTTCGCCTTCTCTGTCCGGGTCTGAGCCGATATATATCTTATCAACGTTTTTGCTTGCCTTCTTTATTTCGTCAACTGCCTTGCCTTTCCCTTTCAGGACAAGAAAATGGGGGGTAAAATCTTTCTCTATATCTACACCAATCCTGCTTTTTGGAAGGTCTTTTATATGACCGTATGTTGCTTTTATGATAAAGTCCCTGCCAAGGAATTTTGAAAGCGTTTTCATTTTGGTAGGTGATTCAACAACAAGTAACGATTTTGCCATCTATTTGTCTCCTTATTTACAATAAAAGGGGCCGGGGATCTGGGGCCGGGGATCGGCTGAACCCTGAACGCTGACCCCTGAACCCTGTGTTTCTATTTTCTTATGTAAAATCCTCCAGGAAACTGGCGGATGAGATCTTCCATTTCCAGTCCCGTAAGTATTACCATAACATCTTTTGTCTGCATTTTACTTTTTTCTATTACTTCATCTACATGGATCTTGTCAAATCCTATTAATGAATAAACACAATTTTCATCTTGATTCATCTCTTTGCTTTTATTTGTTTTACCTGTTTTATCTTCTTTAAATTTCAAATCAGGGAAACAGGTTACAACAATGTCCTCAATGTTATCAACCAGTTTTGCCCCTTGTTTAATGAGAGCGTTTGCCCCCTTATACTCATCATTGAAAATATTTCCCGGCACAGCCATTACGTCTCTTCCATATTCAATACCGCATCTTGCAGTAATCAGGGAGCCGCTTTTATGCGTGGCCTCAATCACGAGTATACCCTTTGAGAGCCCGGCAATAATTCTATTCCTTTCGGGGAAATGGTATTGGAGGGGTTTTTCTCCCAGGCCATATTCTGTCAGTAGCACCCCTTCCTCGCTGATCTTCTCATAGAGGCGCCCGTTTTCAGATGGGTAGCATATGTCAATGCCGCATCCAAAAACAGCTATAGTTTTACCCTTGCCTTGTAATGCACCTCTGTGGGCTGACGTGTCTATCCCCCTGGCAAATCCACTTACAACTGTAATTCCACATGCAGACAAGGTGTCTGCTATTTTCTCCGCAAGGTTTATGCCTGTAAACGTTGCCTTTCTTGAGCCTACTATTGCGATTGTATTTGATGTAAAATTTAAGGAACCTTTCTTATAAAATACTACTGGCGGATCAGGGATATTTTTGAGGAGATGCGGATATTCCCCGTCCCTGATGGTGACAATATCCACCTTCATTTTCTCTAAGATTTTAATTTCCTTTTCGATTTCTTTCCATGCCTTGAAAGATGAAATTCTATTTTGTGTATCACGGTCGACCGGCTTTGCCTTCCCTTCGAATAAGGAGGCAATTCTGTCGTGGTTGTCGATTATTTCCTTCTTTTTTAAGGTGTTTAAACCTTGCAGCCTTGATAATGCCACTAAGGCGATTAGTTCATCCATAAAACCCGTTAATAAAATTTACCTTTCTTTAACGCCGCATTTGAATTTATCGAAGTAGTATGAGCCTATCAAAGAAAGCTCTTTTAAGAGGATATCTCTGGATACTGACTCCTTCCACCATTTATCTTTTTTAAAATAAGAGACACTAACAGGTTTTATAAGGAACAACACTTTCTCATCGTCTTTCGGGGAACCAAAAACCAGGTGAAATCTTCGTGAGGCATATTCAGGCACTACCAAAATAACCTTCTTTACCCCTGTCTTTTCGATGTATTCCTTTATTTTTCCGGCTTTAGTCTTTCCCTCGCCATCAACTTCAATCTTTTTAATTACCCCGTCTTTAATGCCTCTCTCCTTAGCCATTTTCAAAACCATTTCGGAAATGTTCATCCCCAGGAGTTTATCATCTTCCACCCATATTGCCTTGCCGTTGCCTGCCCAGAATTCACTGAAAGTTGCTATATATAATTCGCCATTTTTGTCTTCCGAAAACCTTGGAACAAAGATTACATCAGATTGAAAAATCTTATCCTCATATCTGAACTGGTTCGCAATGAATTTGAGCGTAAAGGGATGCATAAAAATGCCTGCTCCAACCATGCAGACAACGAGGATGAAAATGAGGCAACCACAGCCAACCCTTCCTTTGTTATTCATAGTTCCTCCTCAATGACCTGCTAATATTGAAGCTCTTTTCATTTCTTGCTATATTCGTAGAGGATTATTGATAAGATAACAAGTGGGGTTGTTTCAGATCTGAAAATATTTTCCCCTAATGTGCATGGGGTAAAACCATTTTCTTTAAGCCATTCAATTTCTAATTCTTCAATGCCACCTTCCGGCCCAATGATTAGACATATCTCACCTTCATTCTGGCGGGATATCACATCTTTCAGAGACGTCTTCTTTTCTCTTTCATAAAAGGCCCAGCGGTTAGGAATATTTTCAATGCAGGGCAATATGCCCCTTAAATGAGTAGGCTCAATAATTTCAGGTATGGAGAATCTTCCCGATTGTCTGGATGCTTCAATGGCAATACGCTTCCATCTTTCGTTTTTGCCTTTCTCCTTATCGTTAAACTTGATGAGTGTCCTCTTGAAGATTGTAGGAAGAATGCGTTCAACACCTAATTCTGTAGATTTTTCAATGAGCCAGTCCATACGGGGCCCTTTTATGGGACTTACGCAGAGGGTTACTTTTGGCCTTTTCTCTTCAGGACGATGAACTACATCCAGAACCTGCAAAAAGAGTTCTTTGCTCTTGATGTTGTTAATTATGCATCTGTAAAGATACCCTTTTCCGTCGATGAGGTCTATCCTCTCTCCAATGGTCTTCCGCAGGACGGTTATTATGTATTTGTACATTGGGCCGGCAAGGAGCGCCATACCATTTTTGATCTTCAGTTTGTCGACAAAAACTCTTCTTATCTCCATATATTACCTTTCGGGAAGTTTGTAAAAACGCGATTCATAGAGCTTATGATATTCTGTCCATTTCTCATCTTCCATATTGTCTCTCATGTGTTCCTTTACACCCATTACCTTTGCATCAAGATTGTCCAGATAGTGTACCATAAGTGCTTCTAAAGACATAGGCTTTTTTGGTGATCCCCACTCCTCTACTCCATGATGACTGATGATAATGTGGGCAAGCACATCTGCAATATGAGCCGGAAACCCGGGAATATCTTTTATACATTCTTCAAGCATTATGACACCGAGCGTGATATGTCCTAAAAGTCTTCCCCTGTCTGAATACTTAAAACCGCCCCTCATTTCAATCTCTTCAACTTTTCCTATATCATGCAGAAGCGACCCGGCGATAATGATGTCCATGTCGCCTCCGATTGTTTTTGCAACATGCATGCCCATTTTAACTAATGATAAAGAATGTTCGAGCAGTCCCCCCATGTATACATGATGAACCCCTATTGATGCCGGGTAAAGAAAGAATTTTTCCAACGTATCTTTCCTGTTATTTAAAACAGAAAACAGCGATACAATATGGGGTTCCTTTAATTGATCAATAACCTTATAGTATTCCTCTTTAAGGAGATCGATCCCTGCCTCGCTCTCTGCAAAAAATGCCCGCATGTCTTCTAATGCAAGGTTGTGTTCGGCTTTTCGGATATCGTTTATGGTAAGTTGTGGCTTGCCCTGATAGAACTTAGATTTTGCCTTGATTAATACGATATCGTTTTTATCAAAAAGGTTATTGAATGTATCTGCATTATCCCAGACCTTGCCTTCTATCTTGCCCGTCTTATCTTTCAGTTCTACACTCATATATTTTGTATTATTTTTGCTTGAGAAAATACCCTTTTTGATAACCATGAAGGAATCATTAACCTCCATGTTTTCTCTGGTAATATGTTTAATAAATATATCTTTTTTCACAAGTTGACCCCGAAATGTTCATACCCTTTTGAACCTATTTTTACCTCTTTGCCGTTTCTCAAAATCCTTACACCCTTTCCTCTGGTTACCTGACCTATAAGAGAAACATGGAATCCACTCTTTTTCATTTCGTTAAAATCCTGGAGTTTATCTTTATTGAATGCAAAAAGAAGTTGGTAATCTTCGCCTCCTGAGAGGGCAAAATGTTCTTTTCCTTCTCTTTTCAGGACATTGGGTATAGGCAGGTTTTCCAAGTAAATCACAGCACCTTTTTTACTTTCAGACATCATACGTTCAAGATCGATGATGAGGCCGTCACTAATGTCCATCATCGCATTTGTTATACCACGTTTCATTAATTCCTTCCATATGTTATATGGGGGCTTAGGTTCCCTGTATCTTTTGATAAACCGGCAGGGACGTCCAGGTATCTTACCATTTTTAAGCATGTGCAGACCGTGAGCGCTTTCACCCAGCCACCCCGTGACCCCTATCAGGTCACCTGCATTGGCTGTATTTCTCCCCAGGTACGTATCATTCTTCAGGATGCCTGCCATAGAGACATCGATAAAAAAGTCGCTTTTTGTTTCAACTGTGTCCCCGCCAAGAAGGATAACATTAAATTCCCGGGCAGCACGATGCATGCCTTTATACAAATCTATGATTTCTTTGTATGATATGCTCCCCGGAATGCCTATAGTGACGAGAAAGTACAGCGGTTCGGCGCCCATGGAGAGTATATCGGAAACATTGACATATATAGATTTTTTACCAACCGAAACTGCATCCATAAAAGAAAATTCAAAATGGATGTGTTCTACAAGTGCATCCTGTACAAAGACATAACGGCCATGAGCCATCTCAACGACTGCGCCGTCATCGCCGATGCCTCTTATTACCCGTCCGTTTTTCTGCTCAAATCTTTTGAGTCTTTTTATGAGATTGTTTTCCGTAATTTCCATGATCCGAGAAAGATAATATCAGTTTGCAGCCTTTTTTTGCAAGGTAAAATGGTTTGAAAAGTAAATCTCAATGACTAATTTCCAAATCACAAACAGGTATTGTATGGTCAAAGAAAATATTTTATAGTTTTAAAAAAAATAAAGGAGTCTATATGCCGAACGGTCAACAGGACATCAAAGTGTATTTCCCCAATGAAATAAAAGGCGGAGTATATGCAAATAATATGGTGGTAGCACATACAAAAGAGGAGTTTGTAATGGATTTTATTATGCTTGCTCCTCCGGAAGGCGCTGTTACAGCCAGAATCGTGGTGAGCCCCGGACACGTTAAACGTATTTTCAACGCCCTTGCAGAAAATATATCCAGATATGAGGCATCATTCGGGACTATTGAAGTAGCAGAAGAACCGAAAGGTACGATGGGGTACATGAATTGATGGAAGGGCAGTGAATAGTGAATAGTGAATAGTGAATAGTGAAAAGGGAAAGAGTAAAGGTTAAAAGGGAAAGGTAGCCGCAGGTTTTCCCGCCTGTCCCTCGGCCCTGGCGGACAGGAACCTGCGGGGAAGCGGAAAGGTGAAAACTTTAACCCCAATTACGTCTCCCCAAGGAAATATTCCCTTCCACTCATCAGCTTCACATTTTTGACCCGTTCTACTGGCTCGATTCGCTTGATGTGCAAGGGCGGAGGCTACCCGAAGATGTTCATGCCTGCACATCACCCCTTTCGGGGACGCTTCCTTCAGCCGGTGGCCACCCGTGTCGTACCTCCACAAGTACCCGGCTGAAGGAAGGGTGGCCCCCCGAAAATGTTCCGATATTCGTTTCAGGGATACATTTCCTTAAAAAAACCACCAAGACTGAGGGATTGCGGATTGCCATCTGAATTTCGTCAGAATGTTTCAAAAGTAAAATTATGCGAAGCAGCGTCAGTATTGACTTTCAGAAGATTTTAGCCGCGGTGGAAACAGTTTCCACCGCTTCATCCGGTAAGGAGTCGGGGACATCCCCTTTGCCTGTCATTGCGGGCGACTTCTCCCCTATCTGTCATTGCGAGGGCTTTAGCCCGTGGCAATCTCAAAGAATGGGATTCCCGCCGTCAGTATTGACTTGACAGAGATTTATGATGTTGTTGACAATGTGTCAACTACATCCTCCGACAGGTCCTCAATGTAATAAAAAGTGAATATTTCAAATTGCTATACGTAATAACTCCACCTACAACTGTTTAGTGAGGGTTTCGCATTTGCAGCAACAATTACCATGAGAAATATAGTATTGAGTTTGAGGTAAAATAAAGTTTAATTTGTTTTTTTACAAAAAAACACCAATTATTTGAAAAATGTTTCCTAACACCACCAAGCCAAAACCAATATTGAACTTTTTGATTTTAATCCTGTGCAAATTATAAAATACAATAGATTTACCGTTTCCGTTTTTGCACTTTTCGCTTTCCGCTGAACTAATCATTAACCATAATCCCACAATACTTATAATTAACCCGAAAACTGTAAATCCTTTTGCAATTGATAGACACATTAAGTTCACCCTTCAGTTATTCACGCCTTGTAAAAAAATATCATTTTTGTCATTATAAAAACAACACAAACAGCTTGTCACCTTCATCTACAAATTCCATAAAGTAGTATTTGCTATCGCAGGGCTTCATGTCTTCAATGCTTCGCTTAGCACCTCTCTGAATGCTCCTTGTAAATCTTGCATTTCCTCAATACAATAAAAAGTGAATATCTTGACCATTCATGATATAAACGAAAATGGTTGAAGTTAACATTTCTATGTCTTGATATAACCATAGGGGGTGCTTCATGAGAGGTACTGTATCAAAATATATTCCAACCATTCAGGCATGTAGCTTACTTTGTTACACAATTTTTATTGCAATAACGTTGAGTCTTATCCCCTTCCCTGTCATGGGAGAGATGAAAACCGTTACCCACACAGTCAAACAACCTTTCGGGGGTAGCCAATCCCCTGATGATGCAAGGATAGCCGCAGTGGCACGAGCCAAACGTGAAGCCCTGGAGATGGCAGGGGTCTACGTGGAAAGCTTCACCATAGTGAAAAACTCACGTATAGATAAGGATGAAATCCTCGCTCTTACCGCAGGGGTGTTGAAAGCAGAGGTAGTTTCTCAGAAAAACTACCATACAGATGATGCCTTCGGCGTCGAGGTAGTTGTCAGAATAGACGTAGATACCTCCGTCCTGGAAGACCGGGTAAAGAAGCTCCTTGCAGACAGAACCCATCTTGAACAACTCAATCAGGCACGGAAGAAGGAAAAGGAGTTACTCGATACGGTTGTGAAACTGCAGGAGGAGAACAAACGTCTCACAAAAAGCAAGAAGAGCACCAAAAAGTTGAAGGAACAGTTTAAGGCAACTTCACAAGGCCTCACCGCCGTTGAGTGGGGTGATAAGGCCTCAGCGCTCTGGCAGGACGGAAAATACACAGACCCGAAAAAAGCCATTGAATACCTGAATAATGCTATCCGTCTTAAACCGGATTATGCTCGGGCGTACAACAACCGGGGGATAGCGTACAACAACCTCGGTCAGTACCAGCAGGCTGTTGAAGATTTTAGCACAGCCATCCGTCTCAAACCAGATGATGCCGATGTATACTCCAACCGGGGGATAGCATACAACAACCTCGGTCAGCACCGGCAGACAATTCAGGATTGTAACCAGGCTATTCGCCTGAAACCGGATTGTGCCAATGCATACGTGAGCAGGGGGCGGGCATACGCTGAACTGGGTCAGCACCAAAAGGCAATTGAGGATTGTAACCAGGCCATCCGTCTCAAGCCTGATTATGCCAATGCATACGGCAACAGGGGGGCAGCATACGCTGAACTGGGTCAGCACCAAAAGGCAATTGAGGATTTCAATGAGGCCATCCGTCTAAAACCCAATTTTGCTGAGGCATACAGCAACCGGGGGATGGCATATTTGAGTATGGGCAATACCACACGTGGGTGCAGTGATGCCAAAAAGGCATGCGGTATGGGGGATTGCAACAGAGGCTTGGGGGTCAGGTCTTGAAATATCAGCTTTTTCAACTATGCCTATGACCGCTCTTTTTCTTTCCATTTTCCTGCTATTACAGCAGGTTGTCAAGGAAATTATTAAATAGGGGGATGGGACGCTATTGAAATGTTGAAATGTAATGAACGCAAGACCGTATAATACCAATTCGCCGTCATTCGGTAAATTAAAGCGGGAGCGCCTTCCCTGAGCATGACTTACGGAACAACCGGGGAACCATTGTGCGGTGAAGCAGAGCATTCACGCATAGCGTGATGATGTGCAGGTAAAAACATCTTCGGGTAGCCTCCGCCCTTGCACATCAAGCGATGCAAGCCCTACAATGGTCGGGAGAGTAGTGCGGAAGTG
>JAPLKD010000054.1 GCA_026388245.1 Pseudomonadota bacterium
GTATGAAAGCTGCTATGATATTAAAAAGGCTGTCTGTGTGGACTTCAGGAAGATATACGTAACAAAACCTGCTTTTTCTATTAATATTAGCTACTTACACCATGTTTTCCTTTTGTATGTTTTCTTCTCTCTCTCACGGTACCTTCTTCTTGTAAATATAGCATATGATCATCCGGTACTCGTGCAGCGGGGGCGATAGGCAAAAAAGACAATAAGGTGGTTTAATTGCCAAGAAAGAATCGATATGTTAATGTATAAGGAAAAGGAGGGCTGTGATGCATGGAATGAAAGAAATAATAGAAGAAGCAGAGTCACTTCCCATAGAAGAAAGGGTCGTGGTCATTGATTCCTTGCTTAGAACAATTAACCCCCCGACAGCAGAAATAGATATTGAATGGATAAGGGTCGCTAAAAGACGGCTTACAGAGTTGCGATCGGGACAGGCGATGCCTATCTCAGGCAATGAAGTTTTCGCGAGAATCCGTAATCGTTTCGAGAAATGACCTTTTTATTTCACCCGGAAGCAGAAGAGGAATTCCTTGCACAGCTATCGACTATTATGAAGATCGGGAAGTTGGTTTAGGCTATGACTTTTCTGCCGAGGTTTTTGCCGCTATTCAGAATATCGTAAATTATCCTGATGCCTGGCCGGTTATTGAAGAAGATGTTCGGCGCTGTCTTGTAAACCGTTTTCCTTTTAGTGTGCTCTACAGTATTGAACAGAGCGGGATATTTATACTTGCAGTGATGCATCTGCGCAGACATCCTGACTACTGGAGACACAGATATTAAGCCTTGCCAATATCATCAACGAGACCATAGGAGTCGGTCTTGCAATGACACATTTAGTAGCGATTGCGGAATTCGGAAGTGATTCAGCGAATAGTCGTTAGTGAATGGTCGTTAGTCAAAAACCTATTTGCCATTCACAACATTTCATATTTTTTACCTTTTTACCTTTTTAACTATTCACTATCTGCTATTCACTATTCACTGCCTTTTTCACACCTGTGGGGGCTTTTTCTTCTCCGGCGGAGGTTCCGGGGCAATCGGTATCCGCAGTTCCACTAAAGCACAGAAAACCCGCAGCTCATCAAGAAGCGTCACAAGGTCGGGCTTTGTGTATTTTTTGGTGCCCATCTCAAGGAAGTTTTAAGTTTTGAGTTCTTAGTTTTGAGTTAAAAACAGATAAAATCACTGATGCTGATTTGAGATGGATAGTATTATCATGTGGGGGTTCAACTATTCACTATTCACCATTCACTGCCTTCGAAAGGTCAGGTCAACCGAGGTTGGCAGCGAAGAGATATCCCTGGGAAACTTGGAGATTTCCTACCCGGACTTCTGCCTGAATCTCAGGAGGAAGCTTTAAAAGTGAAATCGTGCGGAACAAGGTGGGATAAGACTTTCCGGAGATTTTCATTATGGTGTTCACTGTGAACACCACTGCTTCAGATAGCGTGTCTGGTTTCCGGTTATACTTTATGAGGTCACTCATAACCCCGTCTACATCATACCCATTGTCGGGGTGTTTCGCCTGAATAAATGCGAGAATTCCTTTCGCCTGATCCATGGGAGGATGAGCGTAGAGGGGAGAGGGAAAGGTGAAAAGTGAAAAGTGAAAAAAGCAGGCGATTCATGATTCGTAATCGGTAAAATTGTCTTCCGAAGTTTCTATGTTGTTATTGATCATTACATTGGGAACAAAAGTGTCAAGATTGTTGTGATTTTTTTACATGGTGTAAGCCCTCGGTTTTGTGAAATATTGTCAGGAAAATTGTCTCTGGAGTAAGCATCGAAGCATTATCGGGGGCCACCCTACCTTCAGCCGGGTACTTGTGGAGGTACGACACGGGTGGCCACCGGCTGAAGGAAACGTTCCCATAGGGACGATGGGCAGGGATGAGCCCACTTCAGGCAGTCTCCGCCCTTGCCCATCGAGTGAGTTTGAGTCATAGAAAGGGTGATAATACTGAGTTGGCGAACGGAAGAGATATTTTCCAGTCTAATAACTGTGGGATTACGATGATATTTTTTTGCTTTATTTTGTATACAAAAATGCTTGACAATTTTTTTGAGTGATACTATAGTTGATTCATCAAAATTGTATACAGAATCCAAAGGGGGAATCATGGAAGATCACGAGATTTTTAAAAACATTACCGTTCTTTCGCTTGAACAGGCAACGGTCTTGCCGTACCTTTCCTACAGACTTGCCATGGATGGGGCAAACATTATACGAATGGAGCACCCTGTCTATGGAGACCCGAATAGAAGGGTAGGCGAAAACAGGCTTAACGAAGACAGGATGTACACGTATTTCCTTACCATTAATTGCAACAAAAAGGCCATTACCCTGGATCTGGGCACACCGGAAGGTAAGGAAATATTCAGGGATTTGCTTATAAAACTGGATGTTGACGTGTTTGCCACAAACCAGCTCCCGAGGAATTATCCAAAGCTCGGCATTGATTACGAAGCAGTAAAATCCATCAAGCCGGATATTATATGGGTGGGTCTTACCGGTTTCGGCCCTGAAAGCAATGAGCCTGCCTACGATCCCATTCTCCAGGCAAGAAGCGGGCTCATGGAAGTCACTGGTGACAAGAACGGTCCTCCATATGTCCTCGGTGTGCCGCTCCCTGACATGGGTGCCAGCGAGCATGCGTACGGTTTGATTATGAAGGCCCTCTATAAGCGGGCAATGACAAAGGAAGGCTCGAGGATCGATGTCTCCATGTTCCAGAGCACCGTCTCCTGGCTTACCGTCCCCATTACCCAGACAAAATCCTTCAATAAAAAGATCACGAGGAGAGGGAATACCCATGAGTTTTTCGCACCCGTAAGCGTCTACAAGACCAGGGACGGGTATGCATATGTTGCCGTCGGGAACGACATTCAGTGGGAGAGAATGCTGAAAATCAGCGGCTTTGAGGGTCTGGCAAAGCCGGAATATGCACGGAACGAGGGAAGGATAAAGAATGTTGATAATCTGAATAGGGCCATTGAAGAGGCTACGGTGAAGTATACCATTGATGAACTTACTGCCCTGTTCACGAACGCCACTATTCCTATCTCCAAGGTCAACACTATAGAGGAAGTTCTCGAAGACCCCTATATAAAGGATGAAATACTCTCTTCTACCGATGCAAAGACAGGGACAACGATTTATCTTGCACCGTTACCCCATACAACGAGTTATGTAAAATCTGTAAACAGGAAACTGTCATTCCCTCCGAGATTTGGCGAACAAAACGAAGAGATTTATATGAATACCCTTGGCTACACAAGAGAAAGACTGGATGAATGGAAAACAAAGGGAATAATTTGAGGAGGTCAAATGAATACCCCCGATGAGCAGCCCACCGTGAGGAAAGGGAAATTCCTGAGGGAACAGGTTTATAAAACATTAAAAAATACTATTTTAATCGGTGGTTTACAGCCTAAGAAGAGGCTCATTGAAGAAAAACTTGCCGACGAGATGGGGACAAGCAGAACCCCCGTGAGGGAGGCCATACAGAAACTCGAAAAGGAGGGCCTCATACACAGGCTCCCCAGGGGCGGTTATGCGGTAAGCATTGTCACCGATGAGGATATTGAAGAGGTATTCGGGATACGGAGCGTCATAGAAGGGTATGCAGGGTATCTTGCCACATCGAGGGCAACAGAAGACGATATAAAGGCATTGGAAGAGATTGTTCAGAAAGAAGAAGAATGCCTCAAAGAGAATAACACGGAAGAGATTATACAATTAAATACCGAATTTCATGACAGATTATACAAAGCAGCAAAAAGCGCTAAACTGTACACTATAATTAACGATCTGAGAGATTACATTTACCGGTACAGGATCATAATTTTCCGTTACAGCGGTATGGCGGAAATATCTATTAATGACCATAAGGACATGATCGGCCTCATGAAGGAGAAAAATGCCATGCAGGTGGAGAAGCTTGTCCGGAAACACATCATAAGAGGGAAAAACCTGATAAAGAAAAAAATCAAAAGAGATGTTGTAAAACATGGACCTGGTAAAAAAACTTCTCCAGGGAGATGAGAAGAGTGCGGCACGTCTCATCTCTATGGTAGAGGAAGGACGGCCTGAAGGCTTCAAGGCCATTTCGCTCATATATCCCCATACCGGTAAAGCGCATGTTATCGGTGTTACCGGTGCACCTGGTGCGGGAAAAAGCACCCTCATCGGCAAGCTTGCTATGAGTTTTGTCAGCGAGGGCAAAAAGATCGGAATCATTGCTGTTGACCCGACAAGCTCAAAAGGTGGCGGGGCGCTTCTGGGTGACCGCGTGCGCATGCGGGAAGCTGATAAAACAGGAGGGATCTTTATAAGATCAATGGCCCACAGAGGGTATCCGGGCGGCATTGCAAAGGCAGCAATCGGGGCAACGTATGTCCTCGAGGGTCTCGGCAAAGATATTATTATGGTGGAAAGTGTCGGTGCCGGCCAGACCGAGATCCAGATATCTGCATTGTGTGATACCGTTGTTACTGTTGTAACATCTGATTACGGGGATGATATTCAGCTTATGAAGGCAGGGCTTATTGAAATAGGAGATATTGTTGCTGTAAATAAGGCGGATAAGTCAGGGGCGGAAGACACTGTGAGGGACATTTCGATGCATATCGGGGATCGTAAACAGAATGGCTGGAAAGTTCCCGTTGTCACAGTCCAGTCAATAAGCGGGGAAGGCGTGGAAGGGCTTAAAAATCACCTTGATGCACATTTTTCTTTTCTCAGGGAAAACACCTCTGGTATTCAAAAGAAAAAAGAGCGCCTGAAAACAATGATGCTGACCCTTTTAAAGGAAGAAATGTGGAATACATTGATGGATAAGTGGAGCAATACCAGTGAGTTTCAAGGTATTGTAGGGCAACTCGAGGATGGAAAGGTGGACCCTTATGCAGCAGTGCACAAGGCATCCGAAATGATGTTTCGTACATAGCAGATGGTTTGGGATGGATTTTAACTTTACACAGGAACAGATATTTTTCAGGGAACAGGTCGCGAAGGCCCTCAAAGGGCTTGTAGAGCCACAGGTTTCCACGATAGACAAAGAAGACAGGTTCCCCCATGAATTGTTCGAAAAACTGGGTAATTTAGGTTACTACGGTGTACGGTACCCCCAGGAAATTGGTGGCATGGGGGCAGACTGTACCACGTTTACCATTCTTGCTGAAGAACTTGCCCGTGTCTCCGTAGCCTTTTCAGCCATTGTTACCATGCAGTGCCTTATGGGTACGGATTTTATTCACCGCTTTGGCACGAAAGATCACATAGAGCGCCTCCTTGTTCCTGCGATTAAAGGCGAAAAGATAGGTACCATTGCCTTTACCGAGCCGGATTGCGGTTCTGATCTGGGGGCAATAAAGACAAAAGCCGTAAAAGAGAGGGACGAGTATGTGATCAGAGGCAGAAAGATGTGGATCACAAGTGCCGAAGTAGCTGATTTTGTTACTGTTGTTGCTACGGTTGACCCTTCAAAACGCCTCAAGGGCCTTGCTTTTTTCCTTGTTGAAAAGGGCACACCCGGTTTTTTGGTTGGTCAGAGGATTAATAAGATGTCAGCCAGGGGTTCGGTTACCGGGGAATTGATCTTTGATGAGTGCCGTATTCCTGAGACAAACCTTCTCGGAGAAGAGGGAAAGGGCGCCCAATACCTTGAAGGACTTTTGAGTGAAATCAGGATTATGATTGCAGGGTTGGGGCTCGGGCTTGCCCGGAGCGCTTATGCCGCCGGGCTTAAATATGCCCAGGAACGGGAGGCCTTCGGGAAACCTGTTTCTGAATTCCAGCTCATCCAGGAAAAGATTGCAGAGATGGAGATGCGCATTAAAAGTACATGGCTTCTCACCTACCATGCAGCATGGCTTAAGGATCATGGCATACCTGCAAAGAAAGAGGCTGCCATGGCAAAATTATATTCCACCGAGACAGCAACATATGTGGTGGACCAGGTGACAAGGATACACGGGGCATATGGTATTGCAGAGGAATACCATGTTGAGAGGCTATACAGGGATGCACGTTTTCTCCTCTACGGAGGGGGGACGTCGGAAATATTGAAGACGATTATTGCGAAAGAGTGCCTAAAAGCATAAAATCGTTCAAGGTTCAAGGTCCAATGTTCAAGGTTAAAGCCTCGAACCTCGAGAACACTGAACAGCAACTGTGAGGAGGAACTTTATGGGAGAGCAGAAAAGGATAAAGATTTTAATTGCGAAACCGGGACTTGATGGTCACGACAGAGGGGCAAAGGTAGTCGCCCAGGCCCTTAAGGAGGCAGGGATGGAGGTGATTTATTCCGGTCTCCACAAGACGATAGACCAGATCATTAATATCGCCATCCAGGAGGATGTGGACGTTATCGGGCTCTCTATCATGTCAGGTGCCCACATCCCGATTACGCAAAAGCTCTTTAAAAGACTTGGTGAAGAGGGGGTTACAGACAAGTTTGTTTTTGTTGGCGGTGTAATACCCGGGAAGGATATTCCAAGGCTCAAGGGGATAGGGGTTGCCGGTGTTTTCCCCGGCGGTACCCCTCTTGCCGAAACGATAGAGTTCTTAAAAAACATTGTAAAATAAGGATATTGCATTAGGAGGAAGATATGGCGGTTCCACGATACATTAAAGACGAAAAGGATCAGATTCTGGATGTCATTCTGGAATCCGGAATCCATGTAAAACCTTCCTATACACCTGAAGACCTGGAACATATTGGCTTCAATTACGAAAAAGACGTTGCAGACCCGGGGAAATATCCATTTACAAGGGGAATACACCCCCTGGGCTACAGGTCGAGGGCATGGACAACGCGTCAATATACCGGTTTCGGAAGCCCGGAGGAGACGAATGAGCGCTTCCAGCTTATGATTGCCCATGGCCAGACAGGGTTGAATGTTGCTTTTGATCTGCCGACACAGATGGGGTATGACTCGGACGATCCCATGGCCGAAGGAGAAGTGGGACGGGTGGGCATGGCAGTAGACACCCTCCGTGACTTTGAAATTGCCTTTAAGAACATACAATTAGACAAGATCGGTGCGGGACTCACTATCAATGCCGTGGCATCCATTATGCTTGCCATGTATCAGGCGGTAGCGGAAAAATTCGGGTACGACGCAAAAGTCATATCTGCAACACCCCAGAATGACATATTGAAAGAGATGATAGGCAGAGGGGCATGGATTTTCCCTGTGGAGCCGGCGGTAAAACTCATCGGTGACACGATCGAGTATTCCATGACCACCATGCCAAGGACAAACCCTGTAAGCGTATGCGGGTATCATATCAGGGAATCCGGTGCAACACCGGCCCAGGAAATCGCTTACGCCATTCTCATTGCTAACGCATACATCGATAATGTTGTTGCAAGGGGATACAATGTGGATGAATTTGTCGGGAGGTTTTCCTTTAATTTCAATGTGTTCGGCGATATGTGGGAACAGATTGCCAAGTTCAGGGCGGCCCGGAAGCTCTGGGCACGGAATCTGAAAGAGAAATACAATGTAAAAAAGGCACAGAACCTTTTTCTGCGTGGACTTTTCGGGGGTGGTGGGTATGGACTCACCAAGGCACAGCCGGAAAACAACATCATGAGAGGGGCATATTATGCGCTCGTAGCTGCCCTGTCAGGCGCACAAACAACGGCATTGTGCAGTTTTGACGAAGCCTTTACGATTCCAACGCCTCATTCAGCGCTTCTCTCGCTCCGTACGCTCCAGATATTGATGGATGAAATGGGGCTGAGGGATACCGTTGATCCCCTTGCCGGAAGCTACTTCATTGAAACGCTCACAAAAGAGATGGAGCAGAAAATCGAAGAAGAGATGGAAAAGATTGTGAAGTACGGCGGCATCACAAAGGCTGTTTCTGATGGGTATATCCAGAGGCTTGTTGCACGTCAGGCCTTTGAAGTGGAAAAAGGACTTGAATCAGGGGAGCTTCTGAAGGTAGGTGTCAATATCTACAAAGAGGGTGCCCCCATGGACGTAGAACTCCACGAGTATAACTATGAGACTGCCGAAAAACAGATTGAAAGCCTGCATCAGGTCAAGCGGGAAAGATCGGAACGTGATGTTGCTCGTACACTGAAGGCGCTTGAAACTGCAACACGGGAGGGGAAGAATGTGATGCCCCATCTCGTCGAGTGCTGTAAGGCATATGCAACGCTTGGTGAAATGACGGGCATCTTCAGGCAGATTTTTGGTGAATTTCAGGAACCGGGCCTGTTTTAACAACAGGGTCCGAGGGGCAGAGGGTCCAAGGGTTCCAGGGTGTTAGCCCCTTATGTTTCTTTGGTTTGTCTGGTTTCTTTGGTTTGTCTTGTTACAAAACTAAAGAAACTAAAGAAACAAGAGAAACAAGAGAAACAAGAGAAACGTTTTATCAGTTTTCAAACGTTTTATCAGTTTTCAATAGTTGAGTTTGGAGGCTTATATGAGAGACAAGTATTACCGGCTGGGCTGTGACATAGGCGGTACATTTACTGACTTTGTCCTGCTCAATGATCAAACCGGGGAGATAACAACAGGTAAGTGCCTGACCACACCCCGGGATCCCTCGGATGCCGTTGAAGAAGGGATAAGGGCGCTGGAAGCCACTGCGCCGGACTTTGTCGCAAAACTGGATGAATTGATACACGGAACAACCCTCGTCATAAATTCTATTATAGAGAGAAAGGGAGCCATAACCGGACTCATCACGACGAAGGGTTTCAGGGATGTCCTGGAAATAGGTCGCGAGATACGGTATGCCCCCTATGACGTATTCGCCGAATTTCCCAAACCCCTGGTCCCGAGAAGATATCGCACGGAAGTAGATGAGAGGGTCCGAAGTGATGGGAGCGTCATAAAAGCCTTAGACACGGAAGAAGCAAGGCAGACAGTCCGTGCCCTTCTCGATATGGGCGTTGAATCTATTGCTGTCTGTCTCCTTAATTCCTTTGAAAATCCATCCCATGAGCTGATGCTCCTTGAGATCATTGAAAAGGAAGCCCCCGGGATCTCCGTCTCCATTTCATACCACGTTTTGCCGCAGATTAAAGAATATGAGCGAACAAGCACCACCGTTACCAATGCTTACGTCAAGCCTCTTACGGGGCGGTATCTGTCCAAGCTTGCCGCCAGGCTGGAGTCCATCGGTTTCAAGGGCAAGCTCTTTATCATGCTTTCCAGCGGCGGTGTTACCTCTGTGGAAACGGCAGCCGAGTTTCCGGTAAGGATTATCGAGTCGGGGCCCACAGCGGCAGTCATCGCAGGCCAATACTACGGTAAGCACTTCAATATCCCCGAGATGTTCTGCTTTGACATGGGGGGCACGACGGCCAAGTCGTGTCTGATCCAGAAAGGGGTCGCAGGTGTTGTACCGACCTTTGAGGTCGGTCGCGTCCAGAGGTTCATGAAAGGAAGCGGCCTCACGATCCAGGTACCTGTTGTAGATTTGATGGAGATAGGTGCCGGAGGAGGCAGTATTGCCAAGGTAAGCAAGCTCGGTACACTTCAGGTTGGTCCGGAAAGCTCCGGAGCAGACCCCGGACCTATATGCTACGGGAGGGGAGGCACGGGTCCCTGTGTGACCGATGCCGATCTCCTGCTGGGCTATCTCGACGAGAACTATTTTCTTGGCGGGACGATGAACCTCGACAAGGAGAGCGCAAGGCGCGGCGTTGAGGAAGGGATTGCCAAACCCCTTGGGGTGTCATTCATTCAGGCAGTCTGGGGAATTCACGATCTCATCAACGAAACCATGGCAGCAGCAGCCAAAACGCATATTGCCGAAAAAGGGGGCAATCCGAAGATCGTAACCATAGCCGCATTTGGAGGGGCAGGCCCGGTGCACGCCTATGGCCTGGCCAAAAAACTGGGGGCGCCCCGTTTACTTGTGCCGCCGAATGCCGGTGTGGGTTCAGCCATGGGGTTTTTCACTGCCCCGCGGGCATTTGATCTGCTCCGTAGTCACAAGGTTCCCCTCGCCAGTGTGAACTTTTCCGAAATAGAGGATATCTTCAGGGGGCTCGAAGCAGATGCCGGGAAAATTCTGAAAAAGGAGGCAACCGACGAGATGATACGTTACGAACGGTCTTTGGACATGCGTTTTGTGGGGCAGGGTTCGGAAATCAATGTGCCTGTGCCTGCGGGGGATTTTACAAAACTTCAGAGAGCGGATATCCGGCGCTTCTTCGACGATGTCTATAAGAAACTCTATGGCAGAACATATCCTGAATCGGAAGTGGAATTCATCAATTTCAAAATCAGGGCAAGTCTTCCTGAGCGCCTCCTGCAGTTGCCCAGATTCAGCAGGAAGAAAGGGCAGTCCCTCGACGCAGCGATTAAGGGGCAGCGCCCGGCGTATTCTCCGATTGCCAGGGACTTTATCCCTTATACTGTGTACGATAGATACAAACTCTTTCCAGCGGCTGAGTTTCAGGGTCCGGCCATTATCGAGGAAAAAGAATCAACCCTCATTGTGGGCGAGGATGGCCATGTATCGATAGATGATTTTGGGTTTTTGTGGATTGATCTTAAGGAGGTATGAAAATGCCGCGCGCGTTTGATCCGATCACGTTAGAGATTTTGTGGCGAAGACTTATTTCCATTGTGGATGAGGCGGACAGCAGCGTCGCCCGCACGGCATTCTCGAGCCTGCTCAGGGATGCCCATGACTATACCTGCATGTTTACGGACAGATTAGGTCGGGAACTGGCCCAGGGGAGCTTTGCGACCCCCGGGCAGTCTGGGGCCATGGCCCTGGGAATAAAAAATCTCATTAAAAAGTTCCCTTTAGACCATTACCAACCGGGTGATGTCTTTATTACGAACGATCCCTGGGCACTGGCAGGCCACCTGAACGATGTATGCGTTATGAGCCCTATTTATTATAAAGAACAACTGGTTGCCTTTACGGCCTGTGTTTTCCATCACTCCGACATCGGTGGCCGTGTTGCCTCGGATAATCACGATGTCTTCGAAGAAGGTCTTTTTATCCCTGTCGTGAAGCTCTATCACAGGGGAGTCCTCAACGAGTCGGTCATGGACATGATCCGGTGGAATGTACGGACGCCCGATGAGGTTATCGGGGATATCCGGTCGCAGATAGCGGCAAACCATGTCTGTGCCGAGAAGGTGCGCCAGATGCTCAAGGAAAGCAACCTTGACACCCTCGATGACCTGGCGGATCAGGTTATCGGCCTCACTGAGAAGGGCATGAGGGAGGAGATCGAAAAGATCCCCGACGGTGTTTACGATGCCAGAGGCATAATCGAGCAGGTCAAGGGAAAAGGGGACATCGTTATCCAGGCGAAGGTCGAGATAAGGGGAAGCGATATCATTGTAGACCTTGACGGTTCTTCCGGTCAGGTAGACTGGGGCGGCAACGTTGTTTTCAATTTTACCTACGCCTATGTCTTTATGGCAGTGAAAAGCATGTTTGCCCCGGACATCCCGAACAACGATGGCTGCGCCAGGCCTATACAGCTTTCTGCCCCGGAAGGAACCGTTGTGAACTGCAAGTTCCCTGCAGCCGTAGCTGCACGGATGGGGGTTGGCCATTTCCTTACTGAGGTCATTTACCGGGCACTGTCCAATGTTCTACCCAACAGGGTGATCGCGGGTTCCGGTGGTACGCCGGCGGCCATGAACGTGTTTTATGGGAGAAGGAAAGACGGGAAACCCTGGCATTCCGTGATCATCAGGGGAGGCGGTATGGGGGCAGGAGCCAATAACGACGGCAATTATGTTTACATCTTTCCGGCCAATGGTGCCAATACGCCTGTTGAAATCTTTGAAAGTGACACCCCGCTGATTGTCGAAAAAAGAGAACTCCTTGTTGATTCGTGTGGTCTGGGCACAATGAAGGGTGGTCTCGGCAAAAGGGAAATTTTTAAGGTGCCTGACGACCAGTATGCCCCAATCCCGCCGGTCAATCTGGGCATCCAGGCAGGGAGGTATGTCTATCCGGCAGAGGGCCTTTTTGAAGGCAAACCCGGCAGCAAGGCACAGTTCCTTGTCAACGGGATTCCGGGGAATTCCTATGGATTAACCCAGTTGATTCCGGGCGACGTGGTCACCATCGATGCGCCCGGTGGAGGCGGCTATGGCAATCCACTCGAGCGCGAACCCGAAATGGTGGCCAGCGACGTTATTGAAGGGTATGTCAGCCTTGAAAGCGCCAGAAACGACTATGGTGTTGTTGTTAATCCGGTAACCGGAGAAATTGACCGGGAAGAAACGAAAAGGCTGCGCCAATTAAGAATTAAAAATGAAAAAGTTCTTAATTCTTAATTCATCATTCTTAATTGATTTGAGAACAGGAGGAAGGAAAAAATATGGAAAGACGATTTGATGCAACGGCAAAAACAGAGAAGGAGCTGCAAGCCCTTCAGCTTGAGGGTCTGAAATGGACGGTAAACCACGCCTACAATGGTTCCGACCATTACCGGAAGAAGTTCGATAAAGCCGGTGTAAAGCCGGCGGACATTAAAACGCTGAAAGACATACGGAAGCTGCCCTTTACTACCAGCAAAGACCTTCAGGAAGGTTACCCTTTCCCGCTCCTGAGCGTACCTATGGAGAAGGTTGTCCGTATCCATGCATCCAGCGGCACCACCGGCAAGAGGAAGGTCCTCTGCTATACGGCAAAGGACGTGGATGACTGGGCAGAGATGTTTGCGCGCTGTTATTCATACGCTGACTGTACCATAGAAGACCGGATACAGATCGCCGTAGGATATGGTGTCTGGACCGCCGGCTGGGGTTTCCAGAACGGCTGCGAACGTTTCGGCGCTATGTCAATCCCCATAGGGCCGGGCAACACGGATATGCAGTGCCAGTTTCTCGAAGATTTCGGGACAACGGCCATGTGCTGTACCGCTTCCATGGGGCTTCTCATGGCAGAGGAGATCAACAACCGGGGGCTCAGGGGAAAAATCGCCCTCAAGAAAATGATCTTTGGTTCTGAGAGGGCCAGTGAAGCTATGCGCACGCGGATATCGGAGCTCTCCGGTGTAAGCTATGATCAATTATACGATATCCCCGGCATGACAGAACTATACGGCCCCGGTACCGGCCTGGACTGCCGGTACCACAAGGGTATCCATTACTGGGCCGATTACTACATACTGGAGATTTTGAACCCTGACACACTGGAGCCTGTTCCACCGGGAGAAATGGGGGAAATGGTAGTAACGACACTAAAGAAAGAGGCTGCGCCGTTGATTCGTTATAGAACAAGAGACCTGACGAAGCTCATAACCGAGGAGTGCCCTTGCGGAAGCGTCATGCCCATGCACGACAGACTTCTCGGCAGGTCTGACGATATGTTCATCTTCAGGGCGGTAAATATCTACCCGAGCCATATCGACCAGATACTCTCCAATATCAAGGATGTGGGCAGTGAATACCAGATCGTCCTCTTCAGGAAAGACAAGGGCGGCAAAGACCATATGACCATCAGGGTTGAACGGGCCCACGATGTACACCACTCCCATGACTCGGATAAGCATATGAGGAAGGCCGTTGAGCATGATATAAAGAAGCAGATAATGGTAAGCTGCGACGTGGAAATTGAGGACTATGGGTCATTGCCGAGGTCGGAACGAAAGACAAAAAGGGTGTTTGACAACAGAGACTAACTAAACCAGGGTTCAAGGGGCCAAGGGGCCCGGGGTCCATGGGTTTTTAAACTGCTTGAACCCTCGAACCCTGTATTTTAAAAAGGAGGTTATTGTGAGAAGCTATGAGTATTATAAGCCGCAAACTATGCAGGAAGCAGTGGGATTGATGGACAGGCTTGAGGATGCAAAGTTCATTGCCGGTGGTACGGATGTGATGGTGCTACTCAGGCAGAAAAAGCTGGCGTTAAAGAACCTTATTTCTCTGAGGAATATCGGGGATCTTGTTTACATTGATAAGAAGGATGGCTTGAAGATCGGGAGCGCCACAACGCACACCGAGATTGTAAAGGATGAATTCATCAAGCGCTTTTATTCAGCGCTCAATGATGCTACGACTCATCTTGGTTCCCGGCAGATCCGGAACGTTGCAACGGTGGGTGGGAATATATGCAATGCAGCGCCTTCTGCCGATACGGCATGTCCTCTCCTTGTTCTTGATGCAAAGGTCATAATCGTTGGACAAAAAGGGGAGAGGGAGGTGGATATCGATGATTTCTTCCTTGGACCAAATAAAATAGCCCTTGAAAGGGGTGAGATTGTAAAAGGTTTTCATATGCCGCAATTTGGAGATAATACAGGTTCTGCTTACATAAAGCATACGAGGAGACAGGCAATGGATCTCCCCATGATAGGGATAGGTGCACGGATAACAATAAAAATCGGCAAGAGCGAAGTGCGTTGCCGGGATGCCCTTTGCACCATTGATACCATTTCCAACGTGCTTGCACGTCTCCAGGACGAAGAACTGGAGATTGAGGATGCACGGATAGCCATGGGGGTTGTTGCTCCGAGACCTATACGTGCGAAACAGGCTGAGGCAGCCCTGAAGGGCAAAGTCGTATCGGAAAAACTCTTCCGGGAAATCGGGGAGATTGCAGCAACAGAAGCCCAGCCAAGGGACAGCATCAGAGGCGAGGCATGGTACAGGAAGGAAATGGTGAAAGTCCTTGTAAGGAGGGCTCTTATGCGGTCAATCGACAGAGTCATCAGGCCGGATGATACCATTTATCCGGAGAGGTTATGGTAAGAAAACAGTGTTGAGTGTTGAGTTAAAACCTGGAACCTGGAACATTGAACATTGAACAACATTAGGGGGCAACGATGAAAAAAGCAATAACATTTACTTTAAATAACGAAGTAATCGAGACAGAGGTCGATCCTAAGTGGACACTCCTTTATCTGCTGAGGGAAGTCCTTGAGATGACCGGTACGAAAGAAGGTTGTGGTTACGGGGAATGCGGCGCCTGCACGGTTATTATCAACGGCCAGGCAGTGGATTCGTGCCTGTATCCTGTCATGGAAGCCGAAGGCAGGAAGATTACCACCATAGAAGGCATCATGTTAAAAAGCGGTGAGCTTGACCCTATCCAGCAGGCTTTAGTGCAGAACGGTGCTGTTCAGTGCGGATTCTGCACGCCAGGCATGGTCATGTCTGCGAAAGCGCTCCTGGATGAAAAGGAAAGGCCTACGGAAGATGATATCAAAGACAGCATCGCAGGCAATCTCTGCAGGTGCACCGGCTATGTAAATATTGTCGATGCCATAAAATCTGTTGCAGGCGGGAGGTAAATTATGAGCAGTCTCACAAAAGTAGGACAGAGAATCCCGAAGAAGGATGCACCCTTAAAGGTTACCGGCGCCGCGATATATATACAGGATATGAAAGTGCCGGGCATGCTTTATGGCAAGATATTGTACAGTAAATATGCCCATGCAAAAATACTGAAAATAGATACCGGCAAGGCAGAAAAACTCGCCGGCGTAAGGGCTGTACTGACCGGTGCAGATGTACCGAACAATTTTAAATTCGGCTTCCTTAAAGACAACCCGCCGCTGAAGACAGGCAAGGTGTTATCCGCGAGGGATGAAATCGCAGCCGTTGCTGCTATAAGCGCTGAAATAGCTGAAGAGGCACTTGATCTCATCGAGGTAGAGTATGAAGAGCTACCGGGAATTTTTGACCCTCTCGATGCCATGAAAGAAGGGGCGCCGCTGATTCATGAAGAATTCAAGTCGAATGTCCTGAAGCTGCCCTGGAAGCTGGTCGCCGGTGATGTAGAAGAAGCGAAAAAGGCATCGGCATATATCGCTGAGGATAGCTTCAGCACCCAATGGGTAACACACTGCTGCCTCGGCACGAGCGGCTGTATCGCTGCTTTTGACATGAACAACAATCTTACCATGTACAGCAACACACAGATACCATCTCTTGCACAGAATGACTATTTAGAGGCACTCAAGACCTTCGGCTTAAAAAATAAACGGGTAAGGATCATTCAGTGCGTCATAGGAGGAGGTTTCGGCAGCAAGCTCGACACCTATGCCTATGAATACATCGCCATCCTGCTTGCCTTGAAGACGAGAAAACCGGTGAAGATTGTTTTCTCAAGAGAAGAAGAGTTTTTTGCCACTTCCCCGCGGCAGTGCACGATTACAAAGATCTCTCAGGGATGCGACAAGGACGGCAGACTCACCTTCCGTGAAATGGAGATGGTCCTCGATAACGGTGCCTATGTATCATGGGGGGCAACAACACCTTCCGTTATGATGGTGCCCATCTCATCCCTCTACAAGGTACAGAACATTAAATATGTGGCGAAATGCGTGTATACGAATAACACGTACAGTCAGGCAATGAGGGGTTACGGGAACCCTCAGGCGACCTTCGCAATAGAATCATGCCTGGATCAGCTTGCCGAGAAGGCAGGCATTGACCCCCTTGAGATCCGTCGCATAAACGCGAACGAACCTGGCGAAATCACGCCGCAAAATTTCAGGATTACCTCCTGCGGGATGAAGGAATGTATTGATGAGGTAGCAAACAGGCTGGACTGGAAAGGTAAAAGAGGGAAACACAACAACAGGGGTGTTGGTATGGCAAGCCTTATCCACGTTGGAGGCGCTGCGAGGGTATATAAGTCTGACGGCTGCGGCACCATTATAAAAATGGATGACAACGGTAAAGTCGATGTCATCACCGGTTCTTCAGAAATCGGTCAGGGATCCGAGACGATTATTTCTCAGATTGTTGCTGAGGTGCTCGGTATTAACATCGATGATATTAACGTCATCAATAACGACACCGATGTATGCCCCTGGGATGTGGGAGCTCACGCGAGCAGAACTACCTTTGTGGCAGGCAACTCTGCCCTTGGCGCGGCCAGAAAGATAAAGGCCCAGATACTGGAGGTGGCCGCGAAAAACCTCGGCGAAGACCCGCAATCACTGGATATCAAAGACGGGGTAGTTTTCTCCACAAAAGACAAAGAAAAGAATATACCGCTGTCAAAGGTGCTGCGGAAGGTCCATTATTCTCTGGGCGGCAGGATGCTCGTAGCAGAGAACTTCTATGACCCGCCAAACGAAAACTTCGATCAGAACTTCAGGGGCAATCTTTCTGTTTCTTATGCATACGGCGCCCACGGGGTCGAGGTTGAAGTAGACAAAGATACTGGCCAGGTAAAGATCCTGAATTATATCGCTGCCCACGACGTGGGAAAGGCCATCAACCCCATGCTCCTGGAAGGTCAGATTTATGGAGGCGGACTTCAGGGTATCGGTTATGCCCTTGGAGAACGAATGATCTTCGAAAAGGGTGTTCTTAAGAACGGTAATTTTCTTGATTATAAGATGCCTACAGCAAAAGATGTACCGCCTGTCCAGGCTGTTATTGTTGAAACAGATGAACAGGCTGGACCTTTCGGTGCAAAAGGTATCGGGGAACCAGGGCTTGTACCAACCGCACCGGCCATTGCAAATGCCATTTATGACGCCGTTGGGGTACGCATCAAAGACCTGCCTATTACCCCTGAAAAGGTTCTCAGGGCGTTGCAGGAAAAAGGGAAAATCGCCTGACATTTTCTCAAAATAACATCGAGGGGTAAGGAGCATTTCCTTGCCCCTTTTTTACTATTTCTCCATCCCCTTGTTTTTTTGGTGAATCTATAATATTATTTCAAACGGACAGTATGGAGAAGATTTTCCCCATGGGCAAAATGCAAAAACCGATATTCTGGTGTTTATTACTGGTCGTCTTGTCCAGTTGTATAATCTCCATTTTTCTTATCTATAATCACTTTTCCTACAAAAACACCATTACAAAGAAAGCTAAAGACCAGGTGGTTCACCATGCCATGGAGGGCGCAAGAGAGATAGACAATATTCTTCGAAAACGCATGTCTGTAGCCCAAAATATCGCTGATGATTTAACGGCCAACAGAGTCAGCAGGGAAGAGGTTTTAAAGAAAATCAAGAACACAGTTGATGAGAATCCGAACATTTATGGTATTGCCATCGCTTATAAGCCGTATGCATACAACCCAAAAGTGAAGCTCCATGCGCCTTACTATACGAGAAAGCAGGGAAAACTGCAATTGATAAAGGTAGAATCGGTATACGACTATACTAAACCGGAGCATGAATGGTATGTCCTCCCTATGAAAACGGGGGCCGCCATGTGGGTCGAGCCTTATTTCGGACAGGCAGGCGCAGCCCTGATGACTACCTATTCTGTCCCTTTTCATAAGGTTGATCCTGCAACAAATGAA
>JAPLKD010000162.1 GCA_026388245.1 Pseudomonadota bacterium
TCACCCAGCATGAGGCCGGAGCATACGCATGAGCATTGAAAAGAAGAGAGGTTAAAGCAGCTGCTTTAACCTCTCTTCTTTTCAATGCTCATGCGTATGCTCCGGCCTCATGCTGGGTGATCTTTTCATCAAAGTGAGGCCGGATTACTTCCTCTGGCGCACATTAGACAGCTAATGATTGCCTCAAAAACACTTATTTTACCCGGCCAGCTTTCCAGGCGGAAATGAGTTGATCGTAATCAACTGTCTCACCTTTTGGCTTTTCATTGGCCAGCTTAGCCTGCGGTGCTACTCCACCCTTTCTGCCCAGCATGGTCTTATCATCTACACAGGGATTCAGCTTGGGACCACGATCCCCTTGAGCGCCCGAACGCTGAATGCGCTCCATGACTTTATCCTGCTCAGCTGCCAGATTGTCCATCGCATTATCCACACTGATGGCTCCGGAAGAGGCTTCGCCGATGTTCTGCCACCACAGCTGGGCCATTTTCGGATAATCAGGAACATTCGTTCCGGTCGGCGTCCAGGCGACTCGAGCCGGACTGCGATAGAATTCCACCAATCCACCGAGTTTAGGTGCGCGCACTGTATAGGACTTGTGGCGGATATCGCTGTCACGAACGAATGTCAAGCCGACATGGGACTTTTTCAGCGAGGTGGTCTTGGCCACACAGAATTGCGCATAGAGCCAGGCGGCCTTGCGGCGCTCCAACGGCGTACTCTTGAACAGCGTCCAGGAACCGCAATCCTGATAACCAAGTTTCATACCGTCTTTCCAGTAGGCGCCGTGAGGTGAAGGCGCCATCCGCCACTTCGGAGTCCCATCTGCGTTCACTGTAGGCCCTGGTTTAACCATGTCCGGGACAAAGGCGGTATACCAGAATATCTGCTGAGCTACATTGCCTTTAGCCAGGTATGGCAGGTAGGTATAAAAATCCATGCCCCGGGCTCCCGGAGGTGCGTACTTATCCAGCCATTCGATATATTTGGTAAGGGCGTATTTGGCTGCGGGACCGTTGGCGTCACCTCCCCGGCAAACACTCGAACCGACCGGACGGTTATTTTTATCAACAGCGATACCCCATTCGTCAACCGGCTTGCCATTGGGCAGACCTTTGTCGCCGTTTCCGGCCATGGATAACCAGGCATCGGTGAAACGCCAGCCCAGATCAGGGGCTTTCTTGCCATAGTCGTTATGACCGTAAACTTTAACGCCGTCGATCTCTTTAACATGCACGGTGAAAAACTCGGCAATGTCTTCATATGCCGACCAGTTGACCGGAACGCCTAACTCATAACCGTAAATTTTCTTGAACTTGGCTTTAAAATCAGGACGTTTGAACCAGTCATAGCGAAACCAGTAAAGGTTGGCAAATTGCTGGTCGGGAAGCTGATAAAGCTTGCCGTCCGGGCCTGTCGTGAAAGACTTGCCCATGAAATCGTTAATATCGAGGGTGGGCAGTGTCACATCCTTGCCTTCGCCGGCCATAAAATCGCTCAGAACAACGATATACGGATAACGCCAATGAGTGCCGATAAGGTCGGAGTCATTGACATAGGCGTCGTAAATATTTTTCCCCGATTGCCATTGTGTTTGCAATTTTTCGATCACATCACCTTCCTGGATCAGGTCGTGTGTGACTTTGATGCCGGTAATCTCATAAAACGCCTTGGCCAGAACTTTCGATTCATATTCGTGAGTCGAAATTGTTTCGGAGACCACCTTGATCTCCATGTTCTTGAAGGGCTTGGCGGCATTTATGAACCACTCCATTTCCTTCATCTGCTGGTCCTTGGTCAGGGTCGAAGGTTGGAATTCCTTATCGACCCACTTTTTTGCGGCGGCCATGTCTGCGCTTGCCGAACCGGCGAGGAACACCACAAACATGGCGACCAAGCAACCCATAAACGTAGGCTTGGTCATCTTCCTGAGCACCCTGTTTTTCATTTGATCTCCTCCTTCAGGCCTTCGTTAGGTAACTTTTCTCCGGATTCCATCTTGCCTGCGCGAAGGTTAGAATCGCAGTGCAAGATAAAACCTACCTTAAGTCTTTTCATCCCCAAATCATGACGACAATGACCCAAGCCACTGCAAGAGGAAAAACAATCCAGAGGCTCAGATCAGTGAGTCCGATCCATGCAATATGAATGAAAGCCGCGCAAATAAGCCCTATAAAAAGCCGGTCACCGGGCGTTGTGGTAAGCGGGAGAAAACCCCTCCGACCGACCGAAGGTGATACGGTTTGCCAGATGGTCATGGCTGTCACTATGAGGAAAATGACGATGAAAAAAATCGCTGTCGGAAGTGTCCAGGCCATCCATTCCATATTCATCGTTGCACCTCCTCTATACCCGGCCCAGGGCGAAGCCCTTAGCCAGATGGTTGCGGACAAACCAAATGACCAAAGCCCCCGGTACGAGGGTGAGCATACCCGCCGCAGCCATCAAGCCCCAGTCCAGACCGGTCGCGCTGATGGTCCGCGTCATAACCGCTGCGATAGGCTTTGCGTTCGTGACCGTGAGCGTCCGGGCAAACAGCAATTCCACCCAGCTGAACATAAAACAGAAGAAGGCGGTTACACCGACACCGGCTCGAATTAATGGAATAAAGATCGTAATAAAAAATCTGGGCAGGCTGTATCCGTCAATAAACGCAGTCTCGTCGATTTCCCGTGGGATACCGGACATGAAGCCTTCCAGTATCCATACGGCCAGAGGCACGTTGAACAGACAGTGTGCCAACGCCACCGCAATATGCGTATCAAGCAGGCCGATGGTTGAATAGAGTTGAAAAAAAGGTAAGAGGAAAACTGCGGCCGGAGCCATACGATTGGTTAAGAGCCAGAAAAATACCTGTTTATCCCCAACAAAATGATAACGCGAAAAGGCGTAAGCTGCAGGCAGCGCCACCATCAGTGAGATCAGGGTATTAATCGTCACATAGATGATGGAGTTAATATAACCGGAATACCAGGATGAATCGGTAAATATCTTAAGGTAGTTTTCAAATGTTGGATTGGCCGGATAAAGGGTTAATACGCTGAGGATGTCGGCATTGGTGCGCAGGGACATATTGAGCATCCAGTAGATCGGAAGGAGCAACAGAAAAAAGTATATGGCCAGACCGATCAGTTTTTTTCTTCCCTTTTTCATGGGTTGGCTCCTTTCCCCACGTTTTGCAGCGCCTGGTAAAACAGAAAACACAGGACTTCGACAATTAAAAAATAGATGAGTGAGAAGGCAGCGGCTGTTCCCAAATCAAACTGCCCTACGGCAAGCTTCACCAGATAAATGGATAAGAAGGTGGTGGAATTGCCGGGACCGCCTCCGGTGAGCACAAAAGGTTCGGCATATATCAGGAAACTGTCCATAAATCGTAAAAGCAAGGCAATGGTGAGCACCCCGCGCATTTTCGGCAGCTGGATGTACCGGAATGTCGCCCAGGGCGAAGCCCCGTCAATTTTGGCCGCCTGGTAATAAACATCCGGAATGGCTCGCAGACCGGCATATGCCAGAAGAGCGACCAGCGGTGTCCAGTGCCAGACTTCCATCAGCATCAGGGTAATCCAGGCATCGATCGGGCTTGCCGTATGATCGAAGGGGATACCCAGCACATTGTTGATCGTGGCGCCGAATAAACCGATATCCGGGCGTGTAAAAATCATCCAGATCGTTCCGATGGTGTTCCAGGGAATCAAAAGCGGCAGGGCCAATACCACAAGGGCAAGAGAAACGCTCCAACCTTTTTTCGGCATCGCCAGGGCGATGAGAACTCCCAACGGCATTTCGATGAGAAGCACCAGTCCGGAAAAAAGAAACTGCCGCCATAAGGCATCACGCAGGCGGTAGTCATGCAACACCGACCTGAACATCTCTGTGCCGACAAATATGCGCTGTCCCGGTCCGAAGATATCCTGCACCGAATAGTTGACCACGGTCATCAGCGGAATAATGGCGCTGAAAGCTACAATGATCAGGACGGGTATTGTCAAGAGCCATGCCCGATTATTTTCCCACTTGTTCATCACGCAACCCCGCTATTTCAACAGCCGTCCATCCGAGTACAGTTTTATTTTTTGAGGCGGAAAGACAACCCAGGCCTTGCCCTTTGCGGCAGGAATGTCTTCGGGCAATCTGGCATATAAGGTTTTATCATTGAAAAGAATGGTAACAATTTTATAGCTTCCCAGATCTTCGATATTTTTCACGATGGCCGCCAGACCGTTTTCAACGGGCGTAGAACTTACTTCCAGATACTTGGGCCGAATGCCCAGTTCCAGCGCACCCAAAGCCTTTTGAGCTGCATCCGCCGTTTTCGCCTCCAGTTTTATCCTCTCGCCGTCCACATAAACGACATTGCCATCGAGACGACATCTGAGGAAGTTCATGCCGGGAGAACCGATAAAAAAGCCGACAAATTTATGTTCAGGATTTTCAAACAGCTCTTCGGGTGTGCCGGTCTGAACAATTTCGCCTTCGTACATGATCACAACCTTTTCCGCAAAGGTGAGTGCTTCCATCTGATCATGCGTCACATAAATCAGGGTCAGCTTGAGCTGCTCGTGGATTTCTTTAAGCTTACGCCGAAGATGCCATTTCAGGTGGGGATCTATCACGGTTAAAGGTTCATCGAAAAGAATGGCCGCCACATCGCTGCGCACAAGCCCGCGCCCCAAAGATATTTTTTGTTTGGCATCAGCGGCTAATCCGGCTGCCTTGTGTTTGAGAAAAGCCGTTAAATCCAGGATTTCAGCCACCTCGTGCACTCTTTGGTCTATCTCGATTTTTCCCATGCGCCGGTTTTGCAGAGGGAAGGCCAGATTTTCATACACGGTCATCGTGTCGTACAACACCGGAAACTGAAAGACCTGAGCGATATTGCGTTTCTCCGGCGGCAGGGCTGTGACGTCTATTCCGTTATATAAAACCCTCCCCTTCGTGGGGGTAAGCAGACCGGAAATAATATTCAGCAGTGTTGTCTTACCGCAGCCTGATGGGCCGAGCAAGGCATAGGCCCCGCCGTCATCCCAGACATTGCGGATCGTCTTGATGGCGTAATCCGTCTCTTTTTGCGGATTACGTAGGTAACTGTGTGCAACATCATCAAATTCAATTCGAGCCATGCTCGACTCCTGTTTTATTCACACTGAAAGGGTGACGCCAAGAGATGGCCAGTTTCATTGTAAACGAAAAAATTGCATGGATTCACATAAACCGCTAAGTCCGACCCAATGTGCCGGGGATGAATTCCATCTTCCTGGACAACCAGATGGGTGTCTCCATGACTGACGTGAATGAACGTTTCCGATCCGTTGATTTCGGCCAGAGCGACCTTGGTGCGGATTTCAGCTTTATTCCCACTGCCATTGGTCAGGAAAAGGTGATTCGGGCGGACTCCGAAGATGTATTTTCCATCCGGTACGGATTCAAGATGACCTTCCATTGGGATGTCAATGCCCTGTCCCAGCCGGGCAACACGACCATGAACAACACCCGGAAGATAATTAATCGGCGGATCACTGAATACCTGAGCAACCCGTGTGGTTGCAGGATGATGATAGACATAAGGCGTGGCACCTGTTTGCAAAACACGTCCCTCATCAAGCACCACAATATTGCCGCCCAGCATCAACGCCTCCGATGGTTCAGTTGTGGTGTAGACAACAATGGCATTGCGCTCTTTAAAAATATCCTGAAGTTCCACCTGCAACTCTTCCCGAAGTTTGTAATCCAGATTCACCAGGGGTTCATCGAGCAGCAACAGTTCAGAGTCTTTAACGAGAGCACGGGCTATGGCCGTGCGTTGCTGCTGTCCGCCGCTCAACTCGGCTGGCAAACGGTCGAGCAGATTATCAATATGCAGCATCGCCGCCACTTTACGGACCTTTTGATCAATGTCCGACGCAGACAGACCGCTCATTTTCAAAGGAGAGGCAATATTATTGTAAACACTCATGGACGGATAGTTCACGAATTGCTGATAGACCATGGCCACGCTTCTTTTGCGGACAGACAGACCAGTGACGTCTTTCCCCTCCATCACAATTTGGCCTGTGGTGGGACGATCGAGGCCGGCCATCAAGCGCAAAAGGGATGTCTTTCCGGCCAAGGTATGACCCAGGACGACATTCGTGGTGTCACTTTCAATTTTAAGGGTGATATTGTTGATATGCTTTTCGCCATTGACTATTTTGCTGACGCCATCGAGAACAATGTCCATCTTGATATCTCCACAGTCGGATCAGGCGCTTTAATCAGCGCAATGATTTAACCCGGCTACTCATGAAAACTATTGATTGACATTAAAAATGTTTGAAACAACGGCTTGAGCCATTTTTATCTTTTTGAGATAACAATTTAGAAAACACAAACATATTTTGACTGATGTGTTAATATAAATACCCGGGTTATATGTCAAGGATAATCTGGATATTAGATATAATGGCAGCAGATAAATCTAGAGATTGTCAAAGGGCATTCAGTACCCTTGTTGACGGTGGATTTCTCACCAATGAACACAGGATAGAAGAACTGGTGCAGGCCATGTAGGGTATAGGCGTGCCTTGCAGCAGATAGGTTTATCCCAGATTTTGTGTTTGGAGATGAATAAAAACTTGATCCGTTAAAATCAGTCATCTTGCAGCCTTTGCGAAATGCTGATCTTCCCGGTTCTTTATGGCTGCAAGATGACTGATTTTAACGGACCTATTAAAACATTTTCATACACTATGAGCGTTCCGTATAATAACACCAGAGCTGCATGAAGCGTTTATGGATACTTCTCAAACGCAAGATCTGGGTTTGGAAGGAGGTCTGCTCGAAGTTCTGGAGGATGAAGATGAAGCCGAATACCACGGCAATGCCGATAAAGATGAGCTTGGAATTTTCCCCGAGACCTTTCAAACCCATTCAATCACCCCGTTGAGAATAC
>JAPLKD010000288.1 GCA_026388245.1 Pseudomonadota bacterium
TATGCAGTTGATGAAAATAACTATCATCAATTCGTTCAGCGTAAAACATCTGAAATTCAGTTTTTAGTTTTGAGTTTTGACCCCCGTTAGAGCAGCTCGAGGGCATGGTTTTGAGTTTAAATCTTTAATTCGCAATCCGCAATCCGCAATCCGCAATTGGTTCATACATTCCCCCTTTACTTCTTTATAAGAATTTTATTCATTTCAAAGAGTGGGAGCAGTATCGCTACAAGAACAAAGGCTATAACTGTTCCCATTAAAAGTATAATAACAGGTTCAACCATTGCTGTAAAGGCGGTTATTCTCTGATTTATGTTTGCATCATAGTACTCAGAAACATTCGTGAGCATTTCATCAAGATTTCCGCTTGTTTCACCAACGGTTACCATGTCAGCTACATAGGAAGGGAAAATACCGGTGCCGCGTATGGCATTTGATAGATCAGCCCCCCCTTCAACCATTTCTGCCATTTTTATGACAGCTTCAGACACAATGACATTTTTCATGGTACCGCTCACCACAACAACGGCCTGCAGCATAGGAATACCGCTTTTTAACAGCGTCCCCAAAATCCTTGTGAACCTGCTGATTAACACCATTAAGTAAAAGTTGCCGGCAACAGGCGCACGCAAAAGAAATTTGTGCCATATCCTCTTCCCTTTCTTGTTTTTTCTGAACCACCTGAAACCGAAGAACAATAGCACGGGGATAATAAAGATAATATAGTAATAGTTGTTAACAAAATTTGTAATACCCATTAATATCTTGGTCGGGAGCGGAAGCCCCTGGCTCATACGCTCAAAAATCTTTATCACCATGGGAACAACATACCCGATGAGGAACAGCACAACCCCTGTTCCGACAATCGCCATGATCATCGGATAGACAAGGGCTGCCTTAATTTTACCCTTTACAACGGCGTTGCTCTCTAAGAGATTCGCCTGATAGGTCAGGATTGAATCAAGCGCCCCGCTTTTTTCGCCTGCCTGAACAGAGTATATAAATAATTCATCAAATATATCCGGATAGGCCTTCAACGCGTCTGACAGAGAGATGCCGCTCCTCACCTGATCCCTGAAATACCCTACGATCTCTTTCTCTTTCTCCACATCGAGCTGGTTGGTTATAATAGTCAAAGCCTGGAATAAGGGAACGCCCCCCTTCAGGAGCGAAGCAAGCTGTCTTGCCAGTTGAATGGGCAACCTTTGCTTCATTCCAAAGGAAGAGCCCTTTTTTCTGGTGTCAGATTTTTTTTGTATTTCTTTCAGGGATACGAGGAAAAGGCCCCTGCTTTTAATTAAACCCTTTGCAGTATCTTCTGCGTCGGCCTCTATGAAGCCATTTTCTTTCTTGCCTTTATTGTTCAATGCATTGTATTTAAACCGCATGGTTAGATTGCCACGTCACTTTGTTCCTCGCAATGACACCTTAAAATTCAGTGAATAGTGAGTAGGTTTAAAGCCCTTGCTATCAGCCATGAGCTATGAGCCATTAGCTATTCTATCGTTACCCTCATAATCTCTGATAACGTTGTAGTGCCATCAAAAACCTTATTCAAGCCATCCTCCCTCAAAGTCAGCATACCTTCCTTTACCGCTTCATCCTTTATTTCCTCCGATGACTTTTTTAATTGGACCATCTGCCTTATCCTGGTAGTCATCTTCAGCAATTCAAATATCCCCATTCTCCCTGTATAGCCTGTATTTATACAGTTTTCACAACCTCTGCCTTTGTAGAGAATCCGTTCGCCGCTTTTGAAATATTCTGCAAGCAGATCTCTTTCAAATTCTGTCGGTTTATAAACGTCCCGGCAGTGGGGGCATATTTTCCTCACGAGCCTCTGTGCCAATATAGCCGTTATAGATGAAGTTAAAAGGTACGGCTCGATACCCATATCGATAAGCCTTGTAAGTGAGCTGGCCGAATCATTTGTATGTAACGTAGAAAACACAAGATGGCCTGTGAGAGCCGCCTGTATCGCAATACGGGCCGTTTCTTCATCCCTTATCTCGCCGACCATGATCACATCGGGGTCCTGTCTTAAGAAAGAGCGGAGGGCCTTTGCAAAATCAAGGTCTATTTTCGGATTCACCTGCATCTGCCCGATTCCGGGAAGGATATATTCAACAGGGTCTTCAACAGTTAGAATATTTTTCTCAGGGGTATTGATAAGCTGGAGCGCCGCATAGAGTGTTGTTGTCTTCCCGCTTCCTGTCGGTCCTGTTACAAGAAAAACACCCTGCGGTCTTGTAATCAACGATACTATTATTTTCTCAAATTCAGGGGACATACCAACCTTCTCAAGCCCCACCATTGCAGAGCCCTTATCGAGGAGCCTCATAACTACCTGCTCTCCGTATGCAGAAGGGATAATGGACACCCTCACGTCAATATCCTTTTCATTTACCCTGATCTTAATCCTGCCGTCCTGCGGCATCCTCTTCTCAGCCACATCAAGCCCCGCCATAACCTTAACCCTTGAGATAATGGCATCCTGCGCCCTTTTTGGCGGCTTATACATATCATACAGCAATCCGTCAATCCTGAATCTTACCCTCACATCCTTTTCAAAGGGCTGGATATGAATATCGCTCGCCCTGTCCTTCACGGCAATGGAGAAGAGGAGATTGACAAGCTTTATGATAGGCGGCTCGTTTGCAGCATAGTCGAGAAGGTCATGACCATTGGGAATCTCCTGGGCAATATCGGAAAGGGCGCTCTCACCCAAGTCCTCCACGACCCCTATGACGACTTCTCTCCCCTGTTCTTCTCTGAATGTGCTGAGATAGTTGAAGAATTCTTCTTTTGAAACGTGCAGTTTTTCAACAGGCATGTTGGCATATATGCTCAAAATGTCTGATTTTGTTCCATTTTCCCCTTCCGGGGCTGCCA
>JAPLKD010000122.1 GCA_026388245.1 Pseudomonadota bacterium
TACCGATGCGCCCGTCCGCTACTGCCGAAGAGGTCATAGAATCGGCACGCCGCCAGATCAGGCCGGGCAAGACGAAAGTCCTCTTCTTTTCCGCTATCACCCAGTCCAACGGCCAGATGATCCCTCCCCGCAGGATGGCCAAACTGGCCCGGCAGTACGGCTTGATCACCGTAGTTGACGGCGCTCATTACGGTGGGATGTTCGACCCGAAGCTCAATGACATCGGCATAGACTTCTGGGGCATTTCGGGTCACAAGTGGCAGTGCGGTCCCGGCGGCACCGGCATCCTTTATATCCGCAACGGTCGCCATTCCGAGAATCCTGCCCCCTTGCCCCGGTTCCATCTCATACGGAGCGGGCAACTGGACGCCCCCCTCGACGGCTCTCGTCCGGCAGGTTTCGACATAGGTAATGCCCTCAGCATATATGGTTTTCCTGAATCGGCGGACTGGCGCGCCCTCGGGGAAGTCTGCGAGCTGTGGGACGTTATCGGTCGGCAGCGTATTCAAAATTACATCCTTGCCCTGTCTGATTACTTGCGCCAACGTCTCGTTGCCCGCTTTGGCGACGGCTGCATGCTCCAGCCCACGAAAGACCCCGAACTGAAATCAGGCTTCGTGGCATTCACGCCCTTTGCCGATAAGTCCCAACGTAGGAACTTCAAGCTGGCAGAGGCCTTTGAGGAGCGTATGTTAAAGGAGCATCTCTTTCACATGGGCATGGGGGGACTCGACAGACGGGGTCTTACCCGGGCCCCTTCTCCGGAAGCGGCTGCCTTCTTCAGCGGTTGCATCCCCAACAGACACTCTGTGACCAATGCACCGGAACCGAGCGACATTCCCTTTCGTGCAAGCACTGGTGTTTGGCTTACCCGGCGCGATATAGATGTGTTCGTCGATGCCTGTGAGGAGACTGCGAAGAAAATCGGGGCGAGGTGAGGACACCTTTTCCCATCGACTTACGTTTTCTTTCGACGCACAACCACCGCCACGATAATAGTCAATGCAGTCACAGAAGACTGACGTCAGGTCTCCCTTTCTTTGATCAGACAGGAGTCTTAGCGACATGGCGATGTCTGCGTCGCCTCTTTCTTCGTCTTTTTGGAGGGGCTTCATCGGTTGGCGGTTCTGAACATGTTATAGAAGGGGCCTCTAAAAGGAAGGCGTCCCACCATTCCAGGGGGGTTCGATTTTCCCTTCTTGTCTCCGCCCCAAGACGGAGATATGCTATGGCGTCTGCAAATTCGGGCCTGCTGACCAGGGAAGAGGGATGTTGCGGTGGTGTTCTGTGCAGGGAGTGTTGAAAGGCAAGAATGCCGTGTAATAGAATGCCGACCCGTTTAGGGATAGATGCGGTCTTGCAGATTTCTTTCATGAAAATGGCGCATGCAGCCTCCAGTGCCTGCTTATGAGGGATGCCGCCGCGGTGGCTTGCTAATGCCGCCTCCTCCAGGCTGGGTCCGAAGAGTGCTGCCAGGAAGAGGGCCAGCGACGGGGGTGTTCCGCTTCGACATAGTTGATCGAGCCATTCAAGATTTGTGTGCAGTAATGTCAGGCGATGGCTGTTTCCATAGTTCCACTGACTGAGCCCGGGGAAAAGGGCGGCAAGGAGTCCGCTCTTTTCCAGGAGACTGAAAACCGGCCGAGCATATCCAAGGAGGAAAAGTTTCTGTATCTCTTCATAGAGCCTTGCCGGCGGAACGCGGGAGATGGCGGAGGACAGGTCACAAAGGATTTCCCATGCAGCGGGTTCTATGACGAGGTTGTGGGATGCAGAAAAACGTACGGCACGGAGCATTCGTACCGGGTCTTCCGTAAATCGTACATAAGGATCGCCGATGGGACGAATAAGCCGCTGCTGGAGGTCGCTTAGTCCAGTACTGTAGTCAACAACCGAAAAATCTGCCATGTTGTAGGCAAGGGCGTTGATGGTGAAGTCACGGCAGAGAGCATCCTCCTCCGGTGTCCCAAAGATGTTATCCCGCAGAACCATTCCATCCTCGTCCTTGACATGGCGGGAGGGGCGGTTGTTGCGGCCCGTCTCTTCCGCGCCCGCGCTGTCGGAAGGGACACCGGCCCGGCGGAACGTGGATACTTCTATAATTTCATCCTGAAAATGGAGATGGGCCAACCTGAAACGGCGGCCTATAAGACGGCAATTGCGAAAAAGCCGCTTGATTTGGCCGGGTCTGGCGTTTGTGGCTATGTCGAAGTCCTTGGGGGTTCGCTCCAGAAGCAGGTCGCGGACACATCCCCCTACCAGGTAGGCGATAAAGCCTTTTCTATGGAGCCGGTAGAGCGTGCGCACGGCATTCGGGCTTACCTGCTTTCGTGATATACAGTGTTCCTTCCGGGGAATGATTCGTGGTTCCATGCTATTTACCATATCACACTCGATGGAAAAAGCAAACTTTCGGCCTGGACCGACTTCTTAGATACGTATGATCATTTTCAGATGGGTGCCCTTACCGACCTTTGAGGTGATGTGAAAAAAATCAGAAAAGTTTTTTATATTGGATAGCCCCATGCCGGCCCCAAAGCCCATGTGCCGAATCTTTTCTGTAGCTGTGGAATAGCCTTCCTTCATGGCTAATTTGATATCTGCTATACCCTGGCCTTCGTCAATTGCTTCGATGATTATCCGTTTGGGCGTTACTTGCAGGATAATCTTGCCACGCTCTGCATAAGAGCAGATATTGATTTCAGCCTCATAAGTGACTATGGCAGCCCGCCTGGCTACTTCTTTGGAAAGCTTCATTCTCTGCAGCAAGGTTTTGACCTGCCTGGAGATGTATCCGGCGTTTTTAAAGGTCCTCCCTTCTAAGGAAAATGAGTTCTCATAGATTACGGTTTCATGAGAAATCACGTTTGTCGCTGACCTTTTCTATACAACCGACAATTCCTTTCATGTATAACCTGCCAACGGTTTCAAAAAGGATATATTTTGTTCCCAGGATTGGGATATTCAGTTCTTCTGCAAGCCGGATCGTTTCAGGCAAAGGACTTTTTCCACGAACTATGATAATGGCTGCAATATCAAGCACATCAGATGTACGGACAATCTGAGGATTCGTCAGGCCAGTCAGCAAAAGACTTCCCGCTTTTGCAAAAGCCAGGACGTCACTCATCAAATCAGCGCCAAATGCAGTCTTTACCTCCATGCCCAACTGATCGTGCCCAAAAAAAACTTCTGCCTCAAGTATCTCTTGCACCTCTCGTAGTGTCACTTTGCTCTCCTTTTGAATATCATATGTTAATAACGAGGGTATAATCAACCCTAAATTGCATGAGTGCTTACCAGAAGAGACCGATATTTTCGGATTACTCGGGCAATACAAACCCTTGCAATCTTTAAAATTAATGCAATTTAATTTATGTACTGCTTTCTGTTATTCAATAGCGTGTGCAAGGACAGCCTTAAACCTGGAATTTTCGATGTTTCGCCGCCATATTTCTTGTGCTGTATTGCAAATCACCGGTAATTTTTTTCTCAATGGAGATAAATGGGGGTAACTGTTCTGCTTCAAGTATTGCGAGGCCTTCATTTGCCCCTTTATGTATATCCAGTTCAAAATACTGATTATTCCATAAAAAACAGATATGTTCCTTCTCTATCATTACCGTTTTTGGGTCAATCAGATTTTTCAGGGTATGGAATTCCTGTTCCGTTATAAGCTCTTCTTCTTCAATATAGTTATCCTGGCCTTTGATAGCTTTTTTTCTGGTAAGGAAATAAAGATATGCGCCGTCCTGCCCTCTTTTCCTTATCCTGACTTCTTCGTTCCGGTTTTTTGAGCGAAGATATATTTCCTCAACTTGTATTGTCTGATGGACCGGGAGTTTTCTGTAATCAATGTTTTTAATCAGAAATTTTTCCTTTCTCTCGAGCGGCACAGGGATGTTAAGAAATTGTGAAATTGCTGCAAAAGTCCTTTTGATCTTGCCCTCAAAATCGGTCCTGTTATCAATTATTTTAAAATGTGGATGACCAAGCCAGCTTTCCCGTATTCCGTGATCAAAACGGAGTGCTTCCTCGGGAGTTTCAAGCCGTGCAGTATTGTTGTCTCCGGTGTAGAATTCCATGGCCCCTTCGGCTGCAGTAACAAGATGGATAACGCCGTTATACCTGTCGCGAAGGCTCACTTCATTTAATCCTTTTCTTTTGAGGATGGCTTTGAAATCATCATGAGCTATAAATGCCTTCACATCCATAATGCCCCTGTCGAGGAGAATCACCTTTTTTCTCTCAGGGAATATCCTTGTAACTGCCTTTTTATAGGTTTCCTCAAAGGCGAGCTGCATGTCGAAAATGGTCTCTTCAAACATGACCACCTGTTTTTGTTTATCCATCTTGCGGCGGTCAATGCCGTTATTTGTTATCAGGGTGGCTGTTTCCGGTATGACGAAGACCATAAAGCCGTGGTTAGATAATTTTTCTGTAAGGTATGCAAGTGAGGAGCTTTTTCCTGAGCATGGACCTCCGGTAAGGACGATCATGTTCACGGGTTCGATCAATAAGTCGCCCATTCGTTTTCCTTGTGCACCATTATAGTACAGATGCGTTTATTTAGCATTATTTCTCCCTGCGTACTGGTTCGGCGATAAAGTGTTGACCTATCACGGGTTTGCCGGCTGCCTGAAATGAGTGAACACGTTTCTGGATTTCCCGGTCAGATATAGTGAACCGTTCATGTTGCCGTAAGTGTTCTATCCATGATTCCACGATGAAAGATTCGATGTAATGTCCGGTGGTTGTCACGTCGCGAAAGAGATTCCACCTGATTGCACCGTCTCTCATACGAATTGTCTTCATTGGACCCATGGCGTCCATAAACGCCTGCAATTGCGCTGGATCAATATGATATTCAACAACGACCAATACAGGCCCTTCTTCCATGTCGGGCCCTTTTCCCATGGCAAGCACAGGCCAATTCTGGGATGGGGTAAGGTCAAGCCCCTCGCCGCTCGAGAGTTTGTAGCGCCATGTAAGAAATGTCCCCGTTATGATGCAGAGGGATGTTCCAACAAGGGTAGCAGATATGCTTGTTTTTGTGGCAATTGCTCCCCAGAGCATGCTCCCGCCTGCCATACCACCGAAAAATACGAGTATAAATACGGAAATTACACGCCCTCTGACCCATGAAGGTATGACTGACTGGACAGAAGTATTAAAGATGGACAGAACAGCGAGCCACGATATGCCCCCGATGACCATGGCAATTGAGAGAAGCTTGAAATCCTTTAAAACTGCGAGGGCAAATATTACAAGTGAGAAAAGAATAGTTGAGAGGGCTACAAGGAAATTCATCGAAGTTTTGTGTTGAACCTTTGGCAGAATGGCTGCACCAACAAGACCACCAATGCCAAAGAATCCGAGGAGCATACCGAATCCGGCGGAGCTTAACCCCAGACGAGACCTTGCGACAATAGGAAGAAAAGCCCAGAGGGAGCTGGCAAAAAATGAAAAAATTCCCATGTGAATAAGCACTGCCCAGACATGGGGTGCATTTCTTACGTAACGGATTCCTGAACGTATCGCACCCATCAGTCGTTCTTCGGGTAGTGTACGCATCGTTGGTTCACGCTTCCAGTGAATGAGTACTGTCACAACACCCAAAAAAGAAAGGGCATTCAAGAGGAATGTAATACCGGGTCCAAGTGCGGCAACGATGAGCCCGGCAAGGGCAGGGCCTGCAACACGGGCAATATTAAAAGAGACAGAGCCAAGCGTTATCGCTGAAGCGAGGTCTTTCCGGGGCACGAGTTCAGGGATAATTGCCTGCCAGGCCGGGGTATTTATTGCTGCACCCATGCTGAGAAAGAATGTAAAGACAAGGAGGGTCAACGGTGATGTTTTTCCGAAGACGGTGATAAGACCCAGTCCTAAGGCGGCTGCTGACATAAGTATCTGGGTGAATATGAGCAAACGCCGGCGGTCAATTGTGTCTGCCAGGGCTCCTGCTGGAAGGGAAAGCAGGAAAAAGGGCAGGGTGGTTGCCGTCTGCACCATGGCTACCACAAAAGGGGACAAGGTAAGAGAAGTCATAAGCCATGAAGCCCCGACTTCATGCATCCATGTGCCAACAAGAGAAACAACATTCGTTATCCAGAGCAGTCTGAAAGATCTATTAGCGAGTGGTTTCCAAAACGATCTTGTCTCTGTTGTGTCCATACGATTAATGTCTCTTTTTTTGATAAATTTATCGAATCCTTCTCGTTCCTTCATTGGATTTCGTGTTTGATAGTATACCAAAGTTTTCAATTTAAATAGGAAGAAAAACATTTATTTATTTGTTCAATCATCCATTTACTTTTTTTATATATGGGGTTACAATTTCCTTATATAAACAAAAGAGAAGGGGGTTAGATGAATCTTAACCGGTTATTCAAACCACAAACAATGGCGGTCGTTGGTGTTTCTCTAAGCAATGATTCTCACCCGGCCAATGTGATTTATAATAAAAATCACCTTCGCTATAAGGTATCGGCCTATGCGGTGAACAGCAAGGGCGGCAGTATCAATGGCGAGAATGTTTATGCTAAAATCCGGGACATTCCTGAAAAGATTGATCTGGCAGTTATCGTTACAAAAGCGGAAATTGTCCCTTCAATCATCGCCGAATGTATCGAGGCAGAGGTGGGGGGTGCAGTTATTATTTCGGGTGGATTTGCAGAAACAGGCCTTATGGATTTGCAGAACAGGCTTGTGTCGATAGCAAAGGAGGCAGATTTTCCTTTTATAGGGCCAAATTGTCTTGGTATCTATTCACCCCCTTTGATGGATACCTTTTTCATACCAAGCGAGAGGATAGTGCGACCTGAACGGGGAAAGGTGGCCATGGTGAGCCAGAGCGGTGGTATGCTTGTTGATCACATGCTCAAATGTGCTTCAGAAGGGGTTGGTCTTTCGTTGGCGGTTAGCATAGGAAACAAGGCCTTAATAAGGGAGATTGATTTACTCCGGTACTTCAGAGATGACCCCGAAACAGAGGTAATTACCTTTTATTTGGAGGGGTTTGACAAGAATGAAGGGCGAAAATTTGTCCTTGCCGCTTCAGAGTGCGGAAAACCTGTGATTGTACTCAAATCCGGTAAAACCCCCGGCGGAACCAACGCTGTAAAGAGCCATACCGCTTCCATGGCCGGCAATTATGAAGTGTTTTCTGCTGTTATGGCGCAGTATGGGATAGTTGAAGCGACGGATGAATATGAACTTGTCACATTTGCTGAAGCGCTTAGTTGTTATAAAAGGCCGATCGAGGGCAGGATGGGCATCATTACGAGTAGCGGAGGACATGGCGCACTGGCAACTGACACCTGCTTTGCTCACGGCCTTCAGGTGCCTGCCTTTACTAAAGAAATGAAGGATGGACTTCGTAATGTTTTATCGCCGGCGATTCAAAATATTGCCTCTTTTGCCAACCCTGTTGACCTTACGGGCAGCTCTACGGACGATGATTTCATTGCTGCGGCAAGATTTCTCAGCCGAACAGATGCTGTAGACTGTATCATGCTTTTGCTCCTTCCTTATCAACCCGGCATAACAATGGACCTTGGGGCAAGATTGAGTCTTGTCCATGAACAGGAGGGCAAGCCTTTGATTGCTTATGTGCCCCATATAGAAAAATATTCAATGCTTGTTGAAGGGTTTATGCTCAATAACATTCCTGTTGCGCATTCTGTTGAGGATGCCGTGCATATGGCGGAATCTATAAGGAGGTACAAGGCATGCTGAATAAGGAAATCAGGGAAATATTGTCTGAATGTAAAGAAAGGGGTTGGGTTATGGAGCCCCAGGCAAAAGAAATCCTTCGTCTTTCAGGTGTAGAAACTACGGAATTCATCTGGGCCAGGGATGTCCAGGAGGCAATCAGGTTTGCGAATCAGATAGGATACCCTGTTGTTGCCAAGGTTGTTTCCCCGGAAGTTGTCCACAAATCCGATGTTGGAGGGGTTGCTGTCGGTGTTTCCGGCGATGAAAAACTTGCTGAGGTCTACACAGAAATGGGCAAAATCAAGGGTTTTTCCGGGATCATCGTTGAAGAAATGGTTCGCGGTATTGAGCTTATTGTGGGAATGAAACTGGATCAGCAATTTGGCCCTGTCGTTCTCCTTGGCGTAGGCGGAACAGCGGTTGAGATATATAAAGATGTGGCCCTGAGAATGGCGCCGATTCTCGAGAGGGATGTTGATTCAATGCTAAAATCTATCAAGGCACGCCCGCTCCTCGAAGGATACAGGGGTTCTGAACCCATTAATATTGAGGCGCTGAAAAAGATGCTGCTTGCCTTTTCAGATATGGTCATGGAACTTGGTGCAGAGGTAGATTCGATTGATTTAAACCCGGTTATCTGTAATGCTTCAGGGTGTGTTGTTACGGATGCCCGCATGATGCTGGCAAAATAAGCTCATAGCTCATGGCTCATGGCAAAACGGGAAGCATTTCATTCTTAATTCATAATTCTTAATTGCATTTAACGCTATCAGCTATGAGCTATTACCCTACAATATGAAATCCACCATCAATATAGTGGACGCCCCCTGTGATGCTTTGTGCCCTGTCACTTACAAGAAAGGCGGCTAAAGCCCCGACATCTTCAATTGTAACCAGATGATGCTCAGGGGCAAGGGAAACGGCATGCTCCATCAGTTCGTCAAAGTGGCCTATACCCGAACCAGCCCTCGTTAATATGGGCCCGGGTGAAATTGAATTAACCCGGATCATTTTTGGACCAAGCTCCGCTGCCATATATCTGACGGTGTTTTCCAGGGCAGCCTTTACAGGCCCCATGATGTTGTAATTTGCAACCACTTTCTCTGAGCCGTAAAAGGTCATGGTAAGTATCGAACCGCCTTCCTCCATAAGAGGCTCAGAGAGTCTGACTGTCTGAATTAACGAATAACATGAAGCTTCCATAGCCAGCAGAAAACCCTCTTTCGAACAATCAACCACCCGGGCATGCAAGTCTTCTTTCGGCGCAGAGGCAATGCTGTGAAGCACAAAATCAAGCCTTCCCCATGTCTGCGATATTTTTTCAAAAACAGCTTCCAACTGGCCGGGTATTCCAGTGTCATAAGGCATGATGATGGGGCATTTCATCTGTTCAGCAAGAGGCCCTACATAAGGATAGGCCTTTTCGTTCAGGTAAGTCACAGCCAGTTCAGCGCCGAGATCATGTACAACCTTGGCGCAGCCGTATGCGATGCTTCTGTCGTTAGCTATACCGAGTATTAATCCCTTTTTGCCATCCAGAAATCTGTTTATCTGTTTTCCGGAGATTAGATCAAATTCCTTATTTTTCCCCTGAGTTTTCTTCTTCATAATGCACCCCTTTTTTTTAATTCTTTGTCTTCCAAGTATATCTTGAAAAGTTAACTTGTCAAGTATATAGCTCATA
>JAPLKD010000076.1 GCA_026388245.1 Pseudomonadota bacterium
TATTAATAAAAACACAGGCAGGTACTGAAAGTTCCATTGCATACTGCCATACCTTTTCGGTTCCCACCTTCACACCGGAAATAGCGCTTATTACTATTACTGCTCCGTCAACAACACGCATACACAATTTGGCGTCTGATATAAAATTGTCATCACCGGGGGTATCAATAAAATTGATCTTGTTTTTATCCCACTCAAAACATGCAAGCGATGATGAGATGGTAATCTTTCTTTCAACCTCCTCAGGCTCATAGTCCATCAGGGAGGTACCATCATCGACCCTTCCAAGTCTGGTGTTCTCTCCTGAAAGAAAAAGCATAGCCTCAACAATAGATGTCTTGCCTTCTCTTCCATGCGAAAATATACCAACATTTCTAATAGCATCGGGCTCATACTTTTTCATGTAAACTCCTTTAGAGGATATAAGAATCGATTAAAATATGGTGAATTTTACATGGGTTTATTTCAAAAATCAAGGATTTAAAAGGGTAGCCGGTAAACGTCCGGCCGGCTTGAACTGTTTGGGCGGCTTGAACGCCTTGAACGGTTTGAGCTGTCTGAACGGTTTGCGCCCCTGTAGTAGTTATTGACACGTGCAGTCTTTTATGTTTAAGTAATAACTTAGAAATAACTTAGAGGTGAAAGAATGAAAAGGACTTACCAGCCTCACAATAAAAGCAGGAAAAGAACACATGGCTTTCTTGTGAGAATGAGAACCGCATCCGGAAGAGACGTCATCAGGAGAAGAAGGGCTAAAGGAAGAAAACAACTGTCTGTTTAGTCCGCAATAAGTGATTTCTATTCAAATAAACCATACAAATATAAAATTTAGTTTATGAATCACTGATAAATGATCACCGATAACTGGACCACATGGAATTCACTCTCCCTAAAAAAGAAAGATTGAATAAAAAGGACTTTCGGGGTATAAAATGGACAAGGCACAGAGAAACAGACCATTTTATCCTCCTGTTACATGAGAATGAAATCGGTATAAAAAGAATCGGGGTGAGCATACGGAAAGCAGCAGGGGGGGCGGTTGTCAGGAATAAGATGAGACGTCTTGCAAAAGAGTTTTTCAGATTAAACAAACACCTGTTCAAAGACGGCTACAACCATCTTATAAGAATAAAAATGCTACCGCCAAAGCTTACATGGGAAGGCACAAAGACGGAATTGCAAAGCCTGCTGAACGGAAACATCCATTAATGAAAAAAACTGTTATCTTTTTGATAGACCTGTACAGGATATGCATATCTCCATTCGTTCCCACTGAATGCAGGTTTCACCCCACCTGTTCATGCTACATGAAGGAATCCATTGAGAAAAAAGGTGTCTTTAAGGGTACACTACACGGCCTGAAAAGGCTTTTAAAATGTAACCCCTTGCATCCGGGCGGATACGACCCGGTAATATAGCGGAGGATTTGAATGGAAAAGCGCACAATTATAGCCCTGGTTTTAACGGTTGCCATATTATTTGTCTTCCAGACATATTTTGCACCGAAGCTACAGCAATCGGAAGAACCGAAGCAAACGACAGAGCAGGCCCAGACAAAAGATCAAACCCAGGCAAAGGTTCAGCCTCAAACAAAGGAAGAAAAGAAAGATACCACCGTTAAACAAAAAAAAGGTGATGTAATCGCAAAGCCTGAAACAAAACCATCAAAAGAAGTGAAAAACGTGGTAGTAGAGACCCCCCTCCTGACGGTTACACTTCTCGACTTCGGGGGTGGCATCAAAAGCGTAAAGCTCAAACAATACAAAGAAACAGTGAAAGACAATAAAGACAAAGAGATGATTGAGGACGTAAAACCCTACATCTTTCTCCCTAAAGTGTTTAAAACAATTAATAACGAAATTGTAGATGACAGTACCACATTCAAACCCGACAAGGGAAGTCTCACTGTCACCGACAAAGAGGGTGCCATTACTTTTACCGGAACATTAACGAACGGCACAAAAATCAAAAAGATATACACATTCCACCCCGATACGTACACAATCGATATGAATGTTGAGGTAGAATCGTCGGAAAAGGACAAAACATCGTTAGATTTTGCAGTGGTAACCGGCAAAAATGCATCGACTTATACATTTAAAGGTCCTTTCTACTTTAATGGTAAAAAATTCGAGCAAGTCGAAAAGATAGAAAAAAATATCGAGATCAGCAGTTTCAAATATGCAGGGCTTGATGATGGCTTCTTTGCCTTTATTTATATTCCACAGGAGGATTCAGCATTTCCCCTTACCATCTTCAAGACGGACCCTAAGGCGGAAAACAGTATACCCGTCCTCAGGATATTTATGGATAAGCCTACCCTCTCAGCAAAACTCTATTTCGGACCAAAAAAATCGGATATTCTTGCAAACCTGAATGTAAAAGCTGAAAAGATTGTTGACTTCGGATGGTTTGATATTATCGCAAAGCCTCTTATTATGGGGCTTAACCTTTCCAACAAAGTCACCCACAATTATGGCATTGATATCATTCTCCTTACAATACTCATAAAGATTATCTTCTATCCTCTAAGCGTGAAGAGTTACAAATCAATGAAAGAGATGCAGAAACTGCAACCGCAGATAGCAAAACTCAGGGAAAAATATAAAGGCGATAAACAAAAAGTAAACCAGGAAATGATGACAATGTATAAACAAAAAGGCGTCAATCCTATGGGTGGATGCTTGCCAATGGTTATACAAATACCTGTTTTCTTCGCGCTTTATAAGGCGCTTTCAGGGGCAATCGAGTTGAGGCATGCTCCGTTCATGTTTTGGATTAACGACCTTTCGGCGCCTGAAGATCTGTTCTCCTTTGCTGTAATGGGATATACGGTACCAATAAGGATCCTGCCCTTAGTAATGGGCGTTACCCAGATGATTCAGCAGAAGATGACACCCACCAGCGCAGACCCCATGCAGGAAAAAATGATGTTATTCATGCCCATCTTCTTTACCTTTCTTTTCTGGGGTTTTCCGGCAGGCCTTGTGCTTTACTGGCTTGTAAACAACGTCATTTCCATAGGACAACAATACTACATTAACAAAAAAGTCTCTTGAGGAGGCACCATGGATTTTATAGAAGTAGAAGGCAAAACGTATGAAGAGGCAATAAGAAAGGCCACACTTGAACTGAATGCCGAAGAAAAAGATCTCGACATAGATGTGAAAGAGGTTGACACAAAGGGGATTCTCGGTCTGCTCGGCAGCAAAAAAGTGAGAATTACGGCTCGTTTAAGGGTAATTGATATACCAGAAAAGCCTGAAGAACCACAGGAACCTGAAGAGTATGGAAAGAAATTTCTGGAAGAACTCTCGAGGTTTGTCGGTTTATCTTTCAGTGTGAGGGCTACAAAGACAAAAGACAGGCTCATGTTTCTCGTTCAATCCGATCATGGCGATATCCTTATCGGAAAGGATGGAGAAGCTCTGGAGGCACTCCAGTATGTCCTGAGGCTTGCCATTACAAAAAGATACAAACAGGGACTCAAGCTGCTCATCGACATAAACGGTTACAGGGAAAAACGAAAAAATGCCCTCACGCTTACGGCAAAAAGACTGGCCGACAGGGTGAAAAGAACCGGCAGGGCATTAAAGACTGACCCTCTGAATCCTTATGAGAGAAGAGTTGTTCACACGCTCTTCAAACATAATAAAAACATAAACACAAAGAGTGAAGGCGAAGGGCATACAAAGAAAGTGGTTATTTCACCAAACAAGATTGCGGATGGAAATCGCAAATTTGTGAATGGAAATCGCTGATACCATATGTGCCATATCAACTCCCCCCGGTGAAGGGGGCATTGGCATAATAAGGATGAGTGGGCATGGAGCCCATTCAATATTAAAAACAATATTTGTCCCAAAAAAGGAACAAGAGGAATTCCTCCCACGCACGCTCTATCTCGGTCATATCGTAAACACTGAGAATAATAAAATCATCGATGAAGTCTTTGCCGTCTTCATGAAGGCGCCGGACACCTATACAAAAGAGGATGTGGCGGAGGTCTATTCCCATGGTGGATATGCAACACAGAAGAATATCCTCACTTTGATGATGGAGCATGGCTCAAGGCTTGCCGACCCTGGTGAATTTACAAAAAGAGCCTTCCTGAATGGAAGGATCGACCTTCTCCAGGCAGAATCCGT
>JAPLKD010000230.1 GCA_026388245.1 Pseudomonadota bacterium
CGTAAGACAGATGATAAAAATGGTGCAGCCGGACAAGATTCTCAAGGCAATTGCCGGCTCTCTCAATCTGCACACAGAAGATTTCCTGCAGAAAGGTTACAAAGGCATTGCCCGTTCCCTTGCCATGGAGATGCTCTACCGCTACGGTGGAATGAATCAGAGAGAGATCGGGGAACTTATGGGCATTGACTACAGCGCTGTAAGTGTGGCAAGAAAGCGGCTCTCAGGAATGCTTCAGAAAGACGAAGAAATGGCAAAGAGATTCGATGAAATAAAACGCCTCCTATGTCAAGAATAAAGATTGTGACCCCAGTCAGTTTACAACTTAAAGCCGATTCGTATAAATCGGCCTCCATATTGCCTTTACGAGAATATTTATGGTTGCTGACAATGTGTCAGCAAATGACATTGGCAACCGGTGCAGTCCCCTCCCCCTTTTGAGTGCAAATCATGGATCATAGTAATCAGCAATGAAGTTGTAAACGCAGTAAACAATGTGATGTTAACCACCTGAAGGTGATTTTTCTTTCAATACTTTCTCGTGTAGTCACACCTTTTCATCAGTTGCCGGAAGCCCGGCAATCCTTGTAAGCCTGCACCCTTCTGTTGTAGTCATCAATGATAGCCTTCAGAATCGATTTCCTGGCTATTAAGTCAGCTAAAGAATCGTTGTACCACTTGCTTTTCTCGTTATAGCTCTTGACCCGTATATTTAAATTGTCAGCGGCCTGTTTATTGCCGATACTTTTCCGGTCTGATTCAATTGAACTTATCTCTTCGTCAAGCTCTTGTTTGAAGCGCACAAGCCTGTTGCCAAGGTTTTCTATCCCGGTCTTTTTTGCCTCGATTTCGGCGTAAATTTCCTTAGGCGGGGGCGTGCATAGCTTCCCGGATACGGGCAGTGATGGTGTACCGAATATCTGGACAGCGATCCATGTAATACCTCCCTGAAATTGCCCTTTATCTATAGCCACCCCGATGTCCTTAATATCCGGCGAGAGTATGTTCTGTCTGTGTCCGGGGCTTTGCATCCAACCATCTATTACCTTCTGGTTATTCAAGAACTCCCCGGATGCTAAATTTTCGGCTATGATTTTGTAATGGTATCCTGCCTTCTGCGCATAGTCGGATGCCTGCTCTCCGATGGGCGAAACATGGGCGATGTACTGTCTTCGGAACATATCACGAAGACGTTCCTCTGCCACTGCATTTAAGAGCTGGTTTTCTGTCAGCGGAGCATATCTGTGATAGGCACGGGTATCGTTGACTAACTGTATGATAGCATCCTTTGTGAGGGGTTCCTGGGGAATATGCGGCTGCATGTCCCCCTGAGAGACAACCTGTTGCGGCAATGAACTTTGATAGCTTGCATCCTGCGAATTTTTGCCCCATGTACTTCTCACGGAATCTGTCGCATTCTTTGCGGTGAGGCCGGGCGGGCTTTCCGGATCCTGTATGGGATTCCTGCCGGAAAAGAGATAAAACAAAAGAATAACAACAGCAATAATACCGACGATACCAGCAACCCTTCGGCCAAAAGAATGATTTTCATACCTTCCCACCTTCTTAGCTTCCCACCTTCTTAGCTTCCCACCTTTTTAGCTTTACAGTGTAATGCCAGCCATATGGTCTTCTGCACCGGGTCTGTCCATTCAACTCTATGTCGTTTACGGGCAGGGATATGGATATAATCACCGGGATTCATGGTCCTTGTATGTTTTTCATCTTCAAAACGTAATCCGGCGATGCCCTGAAGCAATAACACCCATTCATCGCTATCCTGGTCATACCACTCCCCTGGCGGGGTCGCATGACCACAGGATACTATTCTTTCAAGCCTGATATCTTTGTTTTCGATAATCACTTCAAATATTTCTTTCTGAACGGACTCAGGGAGGTCTTTAAAAAGATTTTTCATTTCAATGATATAGGTACGTTCTGAATTAAAGCTCCAGCCAGGAATCGGAATAAAGGGTCTGACCGAGGAGAACTTTGGCTGTTTTTACATAATAAGACTGTTCCTTCGAAAGCGCTGACACATCGATACTATCTCCATCCATTACCCTGTACACAAGGTTTTCAAGCTCTGGCCTTTCATCTTTTGCAATTGACTTCAGTTCTACATCAAAGGCATCGACGATAGCAGAATACATGCCGTATCGTTTGATCATGATAAGGTAGGTCCTGTTTAAAATCCCCCTCAAATGAGTTGGGGCTCCGTTTGATACATTTGAAAGCCCGCATGTGGACTTTGAGTCGGGCGCAAGGTCTGCAAGCATCATAACGAATTCTGTGCAACCCTGAACCTGTATCTGTTGGGTATTAATCGGGAGCACAATCGGGTCAAACCAGATATCTTCTTCCGGTATTCCATAATTTGCCGCCTCTGCAATAATCTGTGCTGCCAGAAAGCCTCTCTCGTTGGCA
>JAPLKD010000037.1 GCA_026388245.1 Pseudomonadota bacterium
TGTATTAAGCGCAATTATCTTGATTTTTGTAGTTCTCGCGCTCGGCATATACCTGTTTTATAACCTTGCGCCGCCCAACACCATCACCATAACCAGCGGGCCTGATGGAAGCCAGATCCACAAAATAGCTGAAAGATATGCCAAGATACTTGGGCGAAACGGCATAAAGCTCAGGATACTTCCGTCTGAGGGCTCTGTCGGCAATATCAGGAGGCTGACTGATCCTTCGTCAAAGGTGGACATAGGATTCGTGCAGGGCGGAGTAAATAAAGGGATAAAAACCGACAAGCTTGTTTCTCTGGGCAGCATTTCATACGAACCGCTTTTTGTCTTTTACAGGGGCGGAACAAACATTAAACTCCTGTCGCAGTTAATCGGCAAGCGAGTGGCAGTAGGCGAGATCGGCAGCGGAACACACACCCTCTCGCTCACATTGCTCGCAGGCAACGGCATAGAACCGGGAGGTCCTACAAAACTGCTTGAGATGGACTCCGACAAAGCAGCGGAAGCGATTCTAAACGGCAAGGTTGATGCAGTGTTTCTGATGGGTGATTCTGTATCAACAAATCTTATACGCCAGCTTCTGTTTACACCTGGCATCAAGCTCTTCGACTTTACCCAGGCTGACGCTTATACGCGACGCATTGTTTACCTGAATAAGATCACCCTTCCAAGGGGGTCAGTAGATTTCGGAAAGGACATACCTGCCCAGGATTTCTATCTGCTTGCCCCGACGGTTGAATTAATTGCCCGGGAGAACCTGTGTCCGGCTATCTCCGATTTATTACTCGACGCTGCGCACGAAGTGCACTCCGGCCCCGGGCTTATCAAGCGCAGGGGCGAATTCCCCGCACCGATCGAGCAGGAGATCCGGATAAGCGACGACGCGAGTCGCTTCTATAAATCGGGAAAGAGCTTCTTCTACCGCTATCTGCCATTTGTGTTTGCCAGCCATGTGAATCGCATCGTTGTAGTGCTCGTGCCAATGCTCGTGCTGCTTCTACCAGGATTACGGCTCATACCGGCCATATACAGGTGGCGCTACACGTCGCGCATTTCTCGTTGGTACCGTGCACTGATGATAGTGGAGCGGGATGCCGGGGCGCAACTGACACCGGATAGGCGCACAGTTTTAATGGAAAGGCTCGATAATATCGAAGAAGCGGTGAGCAGAATGAAAATGCCGGCCTCGTTCGCAGAACAATTCTACGGATTACGCGTGCATATCACATTTGTACGCAACAAATTATTGGCGTGAAATGAAAATTACCATGAAGTCGAGAGAACCTACCTAATAACTTTTATAAGGTCGGGGTAGTGCCAGCTCAGCCGACTGCATACAGCGTCCGCTGGTTTTTAACCATGTCACACTCCCTTTTAATCCGTACTCGGTAGTCATGGAATTAAGTCTATGTGCTTGACTTGTAAGTAAAGCAAAGGATCAAGTGCCCCTCTGTGTCTCATATATATTGACACAGAGGGGCCTTATGGAATCTATTAAAGACCGGGGTGTCTTAGAGCCTGTTCTTGTAACACCGAAAGACGGTAAATACCTGCTCCTCTGCGGAGAACGCCGTTATCTGGCTGCCCAGAAGCTGGGACTACCATCCATCCCGGCGCGTGTCCTTGATACGATCACACAGAAGGATGAAATTCTGGCGTATCAGTTGACGGAAAACCTTCAAAGGGAAGACTTAAACCCTATAGACCAAGCCAAAGGAATACTCTCTTTTATACAGGCGAAATTACCTGATAAAAAATATGATGTGGGTGGGGTTATGAGTGAGTTGGTAAGCTATGACCGGAGGCCCGAAGACCTACCGGAGGAAATTGCTCTCAATGTGAGAGCAATTATTGAAATCGCCGGAAAGTCAATACAGACCTTGCATCGCACGATTTCTCTTTTAAAACTTTCCGATGAGATTCAGACCGAAATCCGATCAGGAAATCTCTCTGTTTCACAAGGCTATCTCTTTGCCGCGAACCTCGATTGTCCAGATCTTAAAAACAGTGTTGAGTTTTGAGTTCTTAGTTTTAAGTTAAAAACAGACAAAATCATTGATGCTGATTTGAGATGGTTAGTATTATTATGTAGGGGTTCAACTCAAAACTTAAAACTCAAAACTTAAAACTTCCTTAAGATGGGTACGTGGCAATACACAAAATCTGACCTTCAGACATACCTTGATGAACTACTGGTTTTAGTTTCTTTGGTAGAACAGAAGGTGCAGACAGCCCCGGAACCGGCGCTGGAGAAACCGGTCAAGAAAAAGCCGCCTCAGGTGTGAAAATAAGGGGTCAAGGGGCCAAGGGGCCAAGCGAACCACTCGAACCCTTGAATCCTCGAACCCTCAGGTGTGAAAGGTGAAAGGTGAAAGACCGAAGTTGCGAAAATGCGAGATAGGCGAAGGGGTAGAGTGAAATGATATCCGCAATCCGCAATCAACATTCCGTACGGTTTAATCCTGCCGAAGGCGGGACAATGGGATGGGGGAAGGTGACATCCATAACCGCTCGCTTCCTGTAAGAGAGTTGTTTCCTCCAGCCTCTTCTATGCTCGATTACAATCCGTAAAAAATAAATGAATTGACAAAACTCAAATATTGTTGATAATGAATTAAATATGAAAGAGTCAGATTTTGAATCAATACTTGCTAAATATCCTGACTTAGTAGAAGACGGGTTGATTTTGGTAGGACAACAGGTGACAGTATTTGGAAGGAGGATAGACCTTTTATTTGAAGATAAATTTAAAAGAAAACTTATTGTAGAATTAAAAGCAGGACCGATAAAAGACGAACACATAGGTCAAATCCTTTCATACGAGGGCATGCTTCTTTCTGCTGACAATCAAGATATAAGGGTTATGTTAATTGGAACCCGTGTCCCGCCCAACATTCAAAAAAGCTTAGACCACCACGGTATTGCTTGGAGAGAAATAAAAGCACCTTATTTAAAAGATTCCCTTGCTGATAAGGGTGATGACCAATTTAATCATCTTTTTGAGGATGAGATTGACCCTCCAAGGATGGCAAAAAATAAAACAGTAAGTAGCGTTCCTGGAGATTCCCAGAGAGGAGACATTATGGCTTCAAATGGCGCGACATTGAGAGAAGTAAAAATTATGCTTGGTGAGAAATACATCAAAGATGAACAACAAAAATATATCTACATCAATAAAGCTAATCAGTTTAAGCAGTGGGCAAATTATATCGCCGCACTTTATTTAACCGAGGTAGATGGCTTTAAGGTTTTCCAACAGAAGGATGTTAAGCGTGTTCTGAGGGATAACCTTCTTCCTGACCATTATGATAGGCCAGGTGCAAAAGAAAGTGCTTTATGTGTTGCAGATGTTGAATTGGAATCACCTTATCACGGTGGCTATCCCTGCTTAAAAAAGATTAGCGGCAACCTCTATCAGTTTGTGGGTTTTTCACTTGTAATTGAAACAAAATAGGACAATAATGATTAATGGACAAGCATATTATAGTCGAGGAAAGGCTTATCATTGTCTTGGGGACTACGAACAAGCACAACATGATTTTAAAACGGCTAATAGCTTGAACATTGAATGGTCATTTGGATATAATTGAGTAAGGATAAGTAATGTCAAGGTGAAATAAGGTGAGTCGTGGACAAAACTACGAAAATAATGATTGCGGTAGGGAGCATTATTTTTCTTGTATTCTTTATACAAGAACCTCGTGTAATGACAATTGCGGCCTTTTATGTATTTACCCCCATGCTTATTGTATATTTGATATTCGGAAAACGTAAAAAATGATCAACAGTTAATTCATCCCTCTGCGATCTATTGACACCGGAAAATTCTTTATTACTATCCGTAATACTTATTTTCAGGAAACTGCGAAGCTCACGCTTTGTAGATGGAAGGAAAACAGTCATCCTGTTGGCATAGAAAGCATGAAAGAACCTGATGAACCTCAGTAAGCAGCAGGCAGCAGGCAGTAAGAACTATGAACTATGAGCTAACAGCTATGAGCTATTATGGATGAAACAATTATAAACTCCCTCCCTGAATCGTCAGGCGTATATACCTTTCGCGATAAAGAGCAGAACATCATATACATTGGTAAGGCGAAGAATATCAGGGACAGGGTGAAGAGTTACTTCCGCGAGAGCGAAAAAGACCCCAAGACGTCCCGCCTGGTTAGTAATATTGAAAACATCGAGATTATGCTGACGGGGAGTGAAAAAGAGGCATTCCTGTTAGAAAATAACCTCATAAAAGAAAACTCGCCGAAATATAATGTCAACCTCAAGGATGATAAAACCTATGTTTCCTTAAAGCTTACCGTAAAGGAAACATTTCCTGCCCTTTATATAACGAGAGACATTAAAGACGACGGGGCGCTCTATTTCGGTCCCTATCCCCATGCACGGGACGTAAAGGATGTAATGAAACTCGTTCAGACGGTATATGCGATAAGAAGGTGTAAGGATACTGTTTTCAGGAAGAGAAAGCGGGCCTGCATGCTTTTTGAACTGGGGAAATGTCTCGGCCCATGTGCCGGGCACACAGATCAGCAGACATACAGGAAGGTCGTTGACGAACTCGTTGATTTGCTGTCAGGAAAGGACGAGAAACTCCTGAAGGAGCTCCAGCGGGGGATAAAAGAGGCCTCTGAAAACTGGAAATTTGAAGAAGCGAAGCAACTGAAAGAGAAGTACCTTGCCATAAAAGGTATGGTGGAAAAGCAGCGGGGATCGTGGAGTTAAGATCGTTTTGCTTACCTTCAGAAAAGGCGTACTCGTCTCAAAAAAACATTTTAAAGAATCCTTGATGAAAGTTGCCTACGAAGAAGCCATATCGTCATTCCTTTTTCAATATTATAATGCAAGGCCGATCCCCGAGGAGATTATCCTTTCAGAGGATATTGAAGATAGACACTTTCTGGAGAGGTATCTGAAGGAGAGAAAAGGAGGTGCTGTCAGTATTTACGGTCCAAAGAGCAGGTTATCGAAGGAAATAATGCCTCTTGCCATAGAGAACCTTCTTGAGCCTGAGGCGCTTGATCTCGGAGATGCCTTTAAAAGATCATTGCACCTGAGAAAAGCGCCTGAGCGGATTGAAATCTATGACATTTCGCATTTATTCGGTGCAAACCCCACAGGGGTGATGGTGGTTTTCGAGGCGTTTAAAACATATAAGAAGGGCTACAGGGTTTTTCATATACGGTCGGCGCCGTCCATGGACGATGTGGCTGCTATGGCCGAGGTACTTCAGAGAAGGCTCACGGATGAAAAAATAGGGCCGCTGCCCGACCTCTTTATTGTTGATGGTGGAAAGGGGCAACTTTCTGCAGCAACTAAGGCGCTTAGAGGGCAGAATATCGACAGGGATGTCATTGGCATTGCCAAGGGAGAGAGGAGAAGAGGGATGGATGATCTGATCTATGCCCCAAACCGGAAAAACCCGCTTGTACTCCCCAGGGTATCGCCGGTATTCAAAGAGATAGTCAAAATGCGCGATGAAGCCCACCGGTTTGCCATTACCTCTCACCGAAAATGGAAAAGAAAAGAAGACTTGCATATTTGACCACGTCGCAAATATCATTTATGTGTGATATAATGGAAAAGAGGTTAACGCTCGAAGATGAGAGGTTCCCATGAGTAAAACAAAAGATCGTAATTCGATGAATCGCAGGGCATTTTTAAAATTTGGAGTTATAGGGGTTGCCGCAGCAGCAGGTTTGAGCGGTTTGAGCAGGATAACTGAAGCCGCTTCGTCTGCTTCTAAGACGGGTACAACTCCGGTCTACCGGACGCTCGGCAGGACGGGACTGAAAGTGACGGTTGTAAGCTTCGGCGCTATGCTTACACCGGACTATGAGCCGATGGAGGCTGCCTTCGACCTCGGTGTTAATTATGTAGATACTGCGCGAAGATATATGAACGGCAGGAACGAGGAAATTGTCGGAAAAGCCCTAAAAGGCCGCCGCGACAAGGTCTATGTGGCAACCAAAACACCGCCGACCTCCCAGTCAAAGAAGGATATCTTCAACGATGTCGAAACAAGCCTGTCCAAACTCAAAATTAATTATATCGATGTGCTGCAGCTCCATAATCTCACAAGCGGCGACCGGGCTTTCATACCTGAAACCAGGGAAGCGCTGCTGGAACTTCGCAAGCAGGGCAAGGTCCGTTTCTTTGGTGTCACGACCCATACAAACCAGGCCGATGTTTTGAAGGCCATTACGGATGACACGGGCAAGTTCTTCGATGTGGCGCTGGTATCATACAACTTCAAGAGCGAACCGTCAGTGAAGGATGCCATTGCCCGTGCTGCAAAGGCCGGAATAGGTATTGTTGCCATGAAAACCCAGGCGGGAGGATATAAAACGGATGCGCTCGGGCCCATCAGTCCCCACCAGGCAGCGCTCAAGTGGGTTCTCCAGGACACGAATGTGGCATGTGCAATTCCAGGGATGAAGGACATGAGCATGCTTCATGAAGCCACAGCGGTTATGGGAATGAAACTGACCCGGAGGGATGGACAGATCCTTGAGCGTTATGCCGAAGCAATCAGCCCCTATTATTGTCATCTCTGTGCACAGTGCGAGCCTACATGCCCGCAAAATGTTGCCATCAGCATCATTAACCGTTCTATCATGTATGCGGAAGGGTATGGAAATTATGAACTTGCCCGATCCACCTATGATGAACTGCAACAGAACGAATCCGCTTTTGTATGCTCTAACTGTACTGAATGCGTTGCTCGTTGTGCCAACGGTTTGAATATTGCTAACAAGATGCAGAAGGCGCGGATGCTATTTGCATAACAAAAAATTAAGGTCTGAGTGATGAGGTGACAATGCGTAAACGTATTACAATGCTGATTTTCATTTTTTTGCTTTCGTTTTTTGTCGTCAATGCCTATGCTGCACCTGCTGATATGATTGTAGAACACGTGATGCCTGCACCAGGTTTTTCAGAAGGGTGGGCGTTGGAAGGCAAAATAAAAACATTCAACCCGGACAACCTCTACAAACACATCAACGGCGAGGCTGAACTTTATTTACCCTATGGTTTTGAAGCCCTCAATGCAGCGCTTTACATAAGCAAAGACAATCCTGACAAGGCTCTCACTGTGGATATTTATAAAATGGGCTCACCGCTCGATGCCTTTGGCATATATTCCCGCTACCGCGATCCGGATGCACCGGAGGCAAAAATCGGGAGCGGAAGCTTCGTAAACGATTCTCAGTTGATGTTCTATCAGGACAGATATTTTGTTCAACTCTCTGCTTCAGGCTCTATGAATCCTGAACCCAACGTGTTTATCGACTGTGCAAAGGCGATTGCGAAAAACATTCCCGGCGGGGCTTCCCGCCCTGAAGAATTGGGATTCCTGAGCATTCCCGATATTACTCCCCGCACAGAAACATATATCTCCCAGAGTGTTCTCGGATATGCATTCTTTAAAAAAGGTCTGGTAGCAAGGGTAAACCTTGATGGTGAGTCTGTGAGGGTTTTTGTTGTTTTAGGAGAATCTGAAAAAGATGCAAGCGACATGTTTATGCGCTATACAATATACCTGAAGGATGCAGGCATTCAGCCACAGATTAATAGCAAAAAGGGTGGCACAACCCTTATCACGCTGGACCCTTTGTATAAAGGTCTCATACTTCACCAGTCAGGGCGATATCTTATCGGCGTTTCCAACATCAATGATCCATCAAAAGGCACTTTGTTAATCGACCGGATACAAACCCGCATCCCGGCGTCATAAGGGGACAAAAGATTATGAATGAAGAGCATGTGCGGAAGCCTGTGTTTAAGGGGAAATAAATCCGGCAAAAGGATAATTAATTATATGGAATGATGCACTTAGCATATAATGGAATCGTAGGTCGAAAAACGATAACCATTACCAAGAGAAAGGAAGAGGTTGTCAGTTCTTCCCCCGATCTAAAACATGACCACAGAACTATTGAGGCCTATTACGAAGGTGTATAAATACTCTTTTTTAAATAGATACTTCATGCGTTGCGGTGGTACACTAAACAATAAAACAATTCAATAAGGAGTGGAATATGAGGAAAAATCATATAATGATTATCATATTTTTCTTAAGCGCTCTTTTCATTAACTCCGGAGACATATTAGCCTGCTCAGAGATATATATTGAAGAAAACAATTGTATTATTTCGGCCCGTAATTTCGATCTTCCATTCGGCGATGGTATTGCCGTTATCACCCCCAGAGGCACCCCCCAAATATCTGCTTACGCGAATAATGATGAAAAGCCTTTTTCCTGGACCAGTAAATATGGAAACGTAATTTTCAATGTTACATTGCCGACGAATAAAAGTATCCCGGTGAGCGTTAATGCCAGCGGATTTGTTCTGGCTGGTGTTGATGGTATGAATGAGTATGGATTTAAGGTCGGAAGTTATTTCCTTGAAACATCGCAGTTTTCTAAAGCTGATAAGCGTCCGGCACTGGCGATCACATCGTTAATACAATATTTTTTAGATAACTTCAAAACAGTTAATGAAGCTGTTTCCGATGTGAAATCTGAAAAATACCGGGTTATTCAAATCCCTGCGGATATCAAAGGGGATATCGTGGATATCAAACTGCATCTTTATATGCATGACCCTTCAGGTGACTCAGCTATACTGGAATACATCAAAGGCAAACTGAAAGTCCATCTTAATCCGCCTGTACGGGTCTTGACGAATACAATATATGATGAATCGCTGGCAATTCTTAAAAACTATGAAGGTTTTGGCGGCAAGGCGTATATACCTGGCGGGACACAATCCATGGATAGATTTGTGAGAGGCGCTTATTACCTAAAACACCTTCCTGCTCCAAAGTCACCCGAAGAGGCGACAGCCTATGGATTTAGCACAGTCCAGATTATGTCCGAATCTCCTGGGTTTGAACACGGATTTACGCAATGGACCATTGTTTCAGATGTAAAGAATAGAAAGATATTTTTTCGTACTGTGGGTAATCCACAAATAAGTTCCCTTGATTTGAATAAGCTGGATTTTTCAGAAGGACAACCTGTGCGCTATTTAGATTTTCTCAAAAAGGATTTATCAGGGAACGTTGCAAACACGGCATTTTTTTCTATTTTGTTTGAAAATAACTTGACAGAATAGTCTGCTGAAAGTAAAGTAAACCTACTAAATTAGTAGTAATTAAATGAACAGTAACGAACGTTATTATACAGGAGGTTGAAATGGCACATTATTTTGAGGATAACTCGTATTCAATCGGGAAAACGCCATTGGTTAAACTGAACCATGTAACTGATGGCGCTCAAGCAACGGTCCTGGCAAAAATAGAAGGACGCAATCCTGCGTACTCGGTGAAATGCAGGGTTGGTGCGGCGATGATATGGGATGCTGAAAAAACGGGAAAGCTGAAACCGGGTATGGAGATTATTGAACCCACGTCAGGGAATACAGGCATAGCCCTTGCCTTTGTTGCCGCTGCGAGAGGATACAAACTGACACTTACGATGCCTGAAACGATGAGTATCGAACGGAGAAAGGTATTGAAGGCCCTCGGGGCAAATATTATCCTTACCGAGGCGTCAAAGGGGATGAAGGGGGCTGTCGATAAGGCGATAGAGATTGCAGAAAGTGATCCCACACGCTACTTTTTGCCTCAGCAGTTCGAGAATCCGGCAAATCCAGCCATTCATGAGGCCACAACAGCCGTTGAGATATGGAACGATACCGATGGGAACATGGATTTTTTTGTATCAGGGGTCGGCACCGGCGGTACGATAACCGGTGTGAGCCGTTATTTTAAGAAAACAAAAGGGAAAAACATCATATCCGTTGCCGTAGAGCCGGTTCACTCGCCAATCCTTACACAGGCACGTAATGGTGAGGCATTAAAGCCGGGTCCTCATAAAATCCAGGGTATCGGGGCCGGTTTTGTACCTAAGGTTCTTGACCTGAGTCTTGTTGACCGTATCGAGACGGTGACGAATGATGAGGCAATAGAGATGGCGCGCCGGCTTGCAAAGGAAGAAGGTATTCTCTCAGGAATTTCCTGTGGCGCAGCAGCAGCCGTGGCAGTACGAATCGCAAAGGAGCCGGAAAGCGCAGGAAAGACAATCGTTGTTTTATTGCCGGATAGCGGAGAGCGTTACCTGTCAACACCACTTTTTGAGGGTGTTTTTACGGGCGTGGAAAAGGCGATTGCCTCTGATTCAATAATTTGATCAGGCACATGCAGAACTTTATGAATCAACGATTCTGAATGCAGGAGACTATGTAGAGATTATCCACCTTGATATTGGGGGATGATTGCTATTACTGGGGCTTGCGCCTGCATCCTCCGCTATAATCGCCCGTTAGATCCTTGATTGCAGGATTTTCACCGCAGAGAGGGCATGAGGGATTTCTGTCAACGATGAATGTTCTGAAATCCGCCTCAAGGCAGTCGTAAACAAAAAACCGTCCCATGAGGGGGTTGCCTTTTTTCAAAATGAGTTTCAGCGCTTCAGCGGCCTGAACCAGGCCGATCTGCCCGGGGACAACCCCCAGGACCCCTACCTCGCTTCATGTAGGTGCTGTGCCTGCCGGAGGTATCTCAGGGATCATGCACCGCAGACAAGGGCCGCCGCCTTTTGGATAAAATATGCTTGCCTGCCCGTCGAATCTGACAGCCCCCCCGAAGATGTATGGTTTACCTGAAAGGAAGGCAGCGTCATTGAGGAGAAATTTTGTTTCAAAGTTGTCGGATCCATCTATAACAAGATCAAAATCATTCACAATCCCGAGGGCGTTATCCGGCGTGAACCGTTCCTGATAAGTGATAATGTTGACTTCC
>JAPLKD010000233.1 GCA_026388245.1 Pseudomonadota bacterium
TGGTCAGGCAGCAACAACCCTGTCAGGAGGAGAGGCACAGAGGATAAAACTCTCAAGGGAGCTTTCAAAGAGGGATACCGGAAGAACCCTCTATATACTTGATGAACCAACAACGGGACTTCACTTTGTTGATATAGACAAGCTGCTCCATGTGCTCACCGAACTCGTGGAGAGGGGAAACACAATAGTTGTTATAGAACACAACATGGATGTGATAAAATGCGCTGATTATATCATTGATCTGGGGCCTGAAGGCGGTGAGAAGGGCGGGTCGGTTATTGCAAAGGGGGTTCCGGAACTGATCATACACGAACCGGCGAGTTATACGGGGATGTTTTTGAGGAAGTACCTGGATGGTGAAAGGTGAAAATCAAGGGTTCGAGGGATCAAGGGTTCGAGGGGTCGAGTGGAAGGCATTGATATGTACCAAATACAGTTTCTCTTGTTTCTTTCGTTTCTCTCGTTTCTTTTGTTTTAAATAACTAAAGAAACCGGACAAACCAGAGAAACAGAAGAAACCGGACAAACCAGAGAAACAGAAGTGGACAGCTGAAGACTGAAGGTGAAAGGTGAAAAGTGAGACAGCGGGCAAGCTGACAAGCCTGCAAGCGGAGAGAAGAAAGATAGGGAAAGGTGTAATATGATAAAAGCCATTGTTATTCCAGCTCGATACGCTTCAACACGGCTTCCTGGGAAAGCGTTGAGGGAGATCGGCGGAAAACCGATTATCCGGTGGGTGTACGAAAAGGCTATGGAATCGAAGTTGAAGGACGAGGTCATTATTGCCACAGATGATGAGCGGATACGTGACAGGGCATTAGCATTCGGGGCAGTTGTGGCAATGACAAGTCCGGATTGCAGGAGCGGCACGGACAGATGCATGGAGGCACTTCAAGGAAGAAATGCGGATATTATCGTGAATCTCCAGGGGGATGAGCCATTTATCAGGCCTGATATGGTGGATATGCTTTTCGATGCAATGGTAAAAGAGCATCTTGACATGGCAACACTTTGCTGCCCTATTGAGGATGCGGCAGAGTATGGGAATCCGAATATCGTTAAGGTAGTCCTTGACAGGTTCGGTTTTGCCCTTTACTTCTCCCGTTCACCTATTCCGTATTTGAGAAATGCTGCCGATTGCGGATTGCCGATTGCGGATTGCAAATTTCAAACTCAAAACTCATACGGTTCAATCCCGACAGAGGAGGGACAACTCAAAACTCAAAACTGTATTTACAAGCACATCGGCATTTACGCCTTTTCACGTTCATTCCTCGAAAAATACGTCGCCATGGAAAAGGGTATCCTTGAAGGGGCAGAATCCCTCGAACAACTCAGGGTCCTCGAAAACGGTTATAAAATAAAGGTCTTGCTAACCGATTATAATGGTTTCGGCATCGACACAGAAGAAGACTTAGAACAGGCAAAAAATATTGTAATCTACCAGCAATAAAAGTAAATATTTTAACTTAACTTTTGTCCACTACCCGTCATCCCAAACAATGGGGCGTGGCTGGAGGTAAATAAGGGCGGATGGTTTCGGAGAATCCGTTGAATAGCGGGATGTTTTTTGAATTCTTTATCAAGGAACTGTCTGATCTGGCGACGTCCCCATCCTTTCGGGTGCTTAAAATCAGCATACAACGAAAGATCGCCCTCGTAGAATTTCCCTGTTGAGAGTCCGGAGGCCTCAGGGCTGTTGAGCGGCAGGTTGAATATGGCCAGGTTTAAAAAGTCAATATATTCAGCGTGTTTGACTGTAAAGTCAAGGGTGCAACGGGCTTCTTTGATTGTCTCGGAAGGTGTTCCGAATAGAAGATAAACGTATGTGGCGATACCGGCACCTTTGATTGTTCTCAATGCCTGCGAGACTGTTTCGAGATTGATGCCCTTATTCATGTGATCGATGACTCCCTGATGGCCTGATTCAATGCCCAGCTTCAGCATAACACAACCCGATTTTTTCAGTGCCTGGCAGAAATCTATATCGGCAAGGTGCGGGGTAATTCTTACAAAACCATACCACGGCGATCCGGGAGGATTCTCAGCTATTTTCTTCATCATGGCAGGGCTGATTGCATTATCAACCAGGTGAATAAGCGCGGGCTTCACCTGTTTGGAGAGCGCACGGAGATCACCGATAACCGAATCGGGACGGGTTTGCACATACTCGTTCCCTTCTGCCCTTT
>JAPLKD010000150.1 GCA_026388245.1 Pseudomonadota bacterium
TGAGGATGGTTTTGACGCTTTTGTACCCGTATTTAAAGGGGACAAGAAGACGCAGCGGGCCCCCATGAATATCGGGCAGAGGCTCATCGTTCATTTCATAGGCAAAAAGTACACGGGATTTAAGCAGGTCATCGAGGGAAATGTATTCATAGTAATCATCGGCAGAGTAGAAATATAAATACTTCGCCTGTTTTTTCGGCTTCACCGCATCGAAAAGTGTTTTAGGCCGGAACCCTCCCCACTTTGCCTTGCTTGACCATGACTCCACGCATTTCATCCGCGAAACCTGGATATCTTTGGCAAGCCTTTTTATGTCTGAGAGGGTAAATGTCCTGGGGTTAACGCAGAGACCGCCCACTTTCAGTGTCCATTTTGAGGGGTCTACCGGTTTTATGGGCTTAATAAACCTTATATAAAAGCCTTCCCTGTCCTCATTATCAAGAATTCTCTCAACGTCTTTTGCGGTGAGGGGATACTGTGGAATTACGCATACGATTCCAAGGGTTGCGGCAAATTTTATAAATTCACGTCTATCCATATCGACCCCTTGACCCCTTGACCCCTTGACCCCTTGACCCCTTGACCCCTTTTTACTAATATTATACCACACTATTGACAAATCGGATAGAATTGTTAGACTATCAAACATGGACAGAAGAGACTTCCTTAAACTTGGTCTTTCATCAATTCTTTTTGCAGGTCTTCCAAAAATCATCTTTGCTCAGGGTCCATCTACCTTATCAATATCTGAAGGAAAAGATTACGCCGCTATAACAAGGAACGCCATCAACGCCCTCGGCGGCATCCAGAGGTTCGTCAAGAAGGGGGATGTGGTAGTTGTAAAACCAAATCTCGGCTGGGACAGGAAACCTGAATATGCAGCAACCACCAATCCTTTTGTGCTTAAGGCCATCGCCGAGGAATGCATTAAGGCCGGGGCAAAAAAAGTCAAGGTTTTTGACAATCCCTGCAACGACCCGAGAAGATGCTATGAGAACAGCGGCACCAATGGAGCGCTAAAGGGGTTAAAAGATGTGGAATTAAAGCAGATGGAGGATGAGCGTTACAAAAACGTCAGGATAAACGGTGTTGCACTCAAGGAATGGGAACTCTACGATGAAGTCCTGTCTGCAAATGTCTTCATCAATGTTCCTATAGCCAAACATCACAGTCTTACCAGGTTGACGTTGGCTTTGAAGAACATGATGGGTATCATGGGAGGAAACAGGGGATATATACACAGAAATATGGAAGACTCTCTGTCTGACATCAATAAGGTTGTTAAAAGCCATCTTGTTATTATCGACGCAACCCGAATCCTGCTCAACCACGGCCCGCAGGGTGGAAGCCTTAACGATGTAAAGGTCGTCAATAAAGTCATTGCCTCAACCGATATTGTGGCAGCAGATGCTTTTGCAACGACACTTTTCGGCCTCAACCCGCAGGATATAGCCACTACAGTTACCGCTTATAAAAGAGGTCTGGGCGAAATGAACCTCAGTAAAATTAAAGTAATAAAGGCGTGAAACTTACATCCTCCCGCATTTCCCAGCTTATCTTTCTCGTAATATTTTTTGTCCTTTTCATTCATACCGAATACAGGGGAAAGGATGAAATTTCCGCCGCCGTCAATAGCTTTTTCAGGGCAAACCCCCTCGTTGCAATAGGTTATCTCCTCTCTACAAAAACAATGACGTTACTCATTCTCCCGGGAATATTAATGTTTGTCTTTTCGCTTTTGCTCGGCAGGTTTTTCTGTGGATGGATATGCCCCCTGGGTACCATTATCGATCTTTTTACAAACAGGATAAAGAAGACCCTCCCTCTGAAATTCCTGAAAACAACCTTTAAATATTATCTTTTATTTACCCTCCTGTTTGCGGCACTGTTTAACATAAATATAGTCGGTGTACTGGATCCTATCGCAATACTGGTGAGGGCATTGACGTTCTTCTTTTACCCTCTCTTCGGCCATTCTGTAAAGTTGGGATGGGCCGGTCTATATTCAGCAATGGGTGATAACCGGGATCACTTAGACTTTATGTATGCCTTCTTAAGGGACTATATCCTTCCTTTCAGGGATACCCTCTATCCCCTTGCATTCATCTCTTTTCTCTTCTTTGCACTCATTATCCTCCTT
>JAPLKD010000252.1 GCA_026388245.1 Pseudomonadota bacterium
TGAAGAAGTTGTTTGCTGTTGATGCTATCGGGTACAGTATTCATTAAATGAAGCTTACCATCACGGCGTCGGGCTGGATCACCGGCAATTTCCTCTAACGTTCCCGGCATGAAGTGAAATACCGGGTAGATCCTCATGTAGTTTTTCTGTGGGTCGAAAATATTCATTGTTTGGCTGATGTAGTTGGAATACGTATCCGGCCCGCCTTCATTGATTGGGTAGACCGTGTGATTGGCATCGGTGTATTGAGATGAGTATGCGATTATGAAAGCATCCTCCGGCTTGAAGCCTGCCGTTGTCGACGGGATTGATATAATGTACCAGATTCGGGAATGAAAAGTGTACCACCTCCGGGTAGCAAGCATATGGTAATGTCTCCCCTGAAGGGAGGTGTTGCCGATGATTTCCAAGGAGGTGTTTATGGACATTATAGCTATGCAGCATTCAGGTTTAAGTGTAAGACGGATTGCTCTTAAACTGGGCCGTCACAGAAATACAGTGAAGAAGCATATTGAGAATAAAGAGTTCCCTCATTACCATAAGCATAAACGAGGCGTAAGCATTCTGGAACCATATAAGCAGATCATCAACAGTTTCCTTGACCAGGATGACTACCAGGCAACCTGGATTTTCGATAGAATCAAAAGGATCGGATACCCCGGCGGCTACGATACGGTAAAACATTATGTCGGTACTATCAAAGAACAGAAGACTCAGTTGGCGTATATCCGTTTTGAGACGGAACCGGGACTCCAGGCCCAGGTTGACTGGGGCGATTTCCAGATTCAGGGATCTGATGGGAAGACAAATACTATTTATGCCTTTGTAATGGTTCTCGGTTATTCCCGGGCCATGTACATCGAGTTTGTAGAGCGCTGCACCCTGGATGTTTTTATGGATTGTCATATCAATGCGTTTCGTTATTTTAAGGGCATTCCGGCAGAGACTTTGTACGATAACATGAAAAATGTGGTTATCAGCAGAGAGAATGGCAAACCGACTTTTAACATCGAGTTTTTCTACTTCGCCCATCATTATGGTTTTTTGCCCCAGATTGCCCCACCCTATAGTCCATGGGTGAAAGGAAAAGTGGAGCGGCCCATACATTATGTCCGTGAGCGCTTCTGGCGGGGACATGACTTCAACTCCATTCAAAAAACTAACGAGGATGTTATTGCCTGGCTTAATGACACAGCCAATGGCCGGATTCATGGCACTCACCGTGAACCTGTCGATGAGAGATGGGCGAAGGAGATCCCCTGCTTGAAGAATCACCCGCCCGTAGACTATGACACATCTCTGAAGGTTTTCCGCAAAGTGTATAAGGACTGCCAACTTTCCTATAACGGCAACCGATATCAAGTCCCCTATCATGTGGTCGGCAAACAGGTGATGATAAAGATCAAGGGAGATCTGCTACGCATTTACCATGACCAGGAACTATTGGCCAGTTACCGGGAACCGAAAACGAAACACAATCTCATCGGCGATCCTCATATCTATGAGCAGCTAAAACATGACAAAGAGCAGTTAAGCCGCAAATACGGCCGTCACAAGGGCAAGGCCACACGTGGCCTGGTCAGCAACAGCTTATATGACAACGTCAGTTACCGGCCCCTTGCCGAATACGAAAAATATGCTCAAGGAGGTGTTCTATGGAACAATTGACATATGAACGCCTGCAGGATAATCTAAAGAGGTTAAAACTGACCAGGGCCGCCGAAATCCTTGATCATACCGTGATGCAATCGGAAAATGACAAAGTCTCTTATCTTTCTTTCCTGGACCACCTCCTGGAAGAGGAAGTGGCCAATAAGGAAACGAGAAGAATCCACACAGCCATGAAAACGGCCGGGTTACCAACAGCCAAGACCATCGAGGAATATGACTTCTCCTTTCACCCCCAATTGGATAAAAAAACAGTCATGGAACTTTTTGATCTGACCTTTATCTCGAAACATGAGAATGTCATCTTCCTGGGGCCTCCAGGCGTCGGGAAAACCCATCTGGCCATCTCACTCGCCATCAAGGCCTGCTGCCATGGGTTTAAGGTTTACTTCACCACCATGAACACCTTGATCGGCAAACTGAAGGAAAGCCAGGATACGGGGAAAGCCTATCTGAACTCTTCCCTGGTTATCGTTGACGAAGCTGGCTATCTCCCCGTAGACAGCCGTGAAGCGTATCTCTTTTTCCAGTTCGTCTCCTATCGCTATGAGAAAAGCTCAACAATCATCACTTCAAACAAAAGCTTTGCCGACTGGCAGGAACTCTTCGGAGACCCCGTTATTGCTACGGCCATCCTTGACCGGCTCCTGCATCACAGTAAGGTTGTTAACATCAAAGGACATAGTTACCGATTAAAAGAACATGCCTTTAATCAAAAAGGTCTTCAACCACAAGGAGGTGAAATCGTGAACACTCTGCCAACTTAAGAAGTTGCATATTGGTTATGGGTGGTACACTTTTCAATTCCCATAAATGGTACACTTTTAAATCCTATTGACACCTGTCTGTGGCTGCTTCCGTATTTTTATCTGTTATTGGAATATTTCTGATTCTGATTGATTTCCTTGTAACTGTCACCATCGCTCCGAACCCTAATTGCTCCCGAATTCTAGGCCATATAGTCTCAATCAGGTTAGCCAATTCCGGGCCTTTCAGCCCTTCATATCGAATTCTGACCACTGATGGTGACTTTGCGTTTTGCACTGCTAAAATAGCATGAAAATCGGCATCCAAAGTAATGATCACCCTTTTTTGAAGTCTGGCATAAGCCAATATCTCCCGATCGGTAGCTCGACCAAGTTCTATGTCGCCGGTGTGTAATGCGTCCCACCCTTTTTCACGCAGGATTTTTGCTGCTGTCCGGGAAATGCCCTGATCAAGTAATACCCGGTTCAAGCAGCCTCCATCGGAATGATTTGGCTGTCAAGATTTCTTGCAGCAAAAGCTAAAGCCTGGTGAATATCTTCCTTTTCAAGTTCCGGATACTCGGCCTGAAGATCCTTCCAGTCCGGGTATAGCGCTACCGCTTCCACAACCCTTTTAACCGTTAGTCGAAGATTACGCAGGCACGGCTGCCCGTTCATGACTTGCGGATCAATGGTAATCCGATCGAGCCTGATGTCCATGATATCCTCCTCTTTCTTTTTTTGGTTTCGTATTGAACTCTAAAGAAAACAATTTTGCCCTTCTTTTGAATGTGAAGGTGACGGTACCGATCTGTCAGCCCAATTCTAACGACATATTCGATAGCTTTTTCAGGCATGATAAAAAATCATTTGTGTGAACACAGACTTCATCTTTCCTGCCCTCTCAACATATTCCGCAATTTGCTGCGTACAGATTCCATACATCAAATCACGGAACTTTGCCATGTGGAAGATTTTATACCACTGGGCCGTCATATGCAAGCATTCGTTGATGGTGAGGCCCCGCCGGTTACATGGGGAAATTGGTAGTCGCAGACTTCATTGGGTTTATAGAGTTTGCTGGGTTCATAGCGTTTATAGGGTTTGTTGAGTTTATAGGTTTTTTTCAACAGGTGACATGTCTCTTACAGACAATGCCTCATGTAACAGAGTCAGCATCATCCAGGCTTTCCACATATAGCGAATCGCTATATGTTTCAATATGCAGTCGCTCCGCCAGCTTCTGCGCCTTGGGGTCAATCATCGGCGAAATCACGATCAACCGGTCGGCCTTGCGGTTGTGGCGGCTTTCATAGAACCGTGCCTTACGTTCAAAGATGTGCATGCCTGCTTTGTCAATGGATGATTTGAGTTCGCAGATCAGAAGCATACCGTTTTTAATGATCACATCCAGTTCGATCTGATCGGGTCGTCCGAACACCACCCCCTGTTCATCGTACTCATTGACATTGATCACCTCCACGCCGAAATTCTTCTCCAGAATACCGGTCAGGGCATTGCGAAACGATCGTTCGGATTGCATTCCCCACCTGGCTCCCAGGGCGCCAATCGATCGGTCCTGCTTCTTGGCCACAGCCATGATCTCTTCGTGGACCCGGTTAAATTCTTCTTTATTCTGGTCCCACTTTTTGGCCTCTTCCTCGACATTCAGTTTCCACTTTTTGGCCTCTTCCTCGACATGCAGTTTCCATTTTTTGGCCTCTTCCGCGCTATGCTTGTCCCACTTTTTGGCCTCTTCCTCGCTATGCTTGTCCCACTTTTTATCCTGTCTTTCACGTTCGCGGCGCATTTCATCGAGGGTTTCGTGAAACCAATCTCCGGTTTCTTTCCGATCGGCAAACTCTCCGCGTGCTATTTCTATGATGTAGGATCGAAAATCCGGGTCGAGACGCAACAGTTCCGGAAGTTCCTGCCGTATAGTTTCCTTTAATGTGTCCAGATTCATCTTATCTGCTCCTTATGTTCATATTGACGAATTTGCTCCACAGACAAAAGATACCTCCTGTTTCCTGAGTAATACAAATTCTACAACAATCAACTGTCATATTCAAGCATTCGTTTATGGTGAGGCCTAAATCCACCACCCGATTTTTCATCCCCCTCCGGGTGACCCCAAAAGGCTTTTGTTCGGGACAAATACGACCTCCGCCCATTCTCCACGGATATGTCCTTTCTTGTCGAACAGCGGGTGCCATGTATCTGCCTCACGTGCCGCCCTCCTGAATTCGGGAGTGACATCGCAGCCTATGGAGAACTCGATCCTGCCGAAGCGGGGATATTTTTGTTGGTCATTGCAGTACCGCAGCAGGTCATGCTGGTACCCTGCCGTATCGAAGTGGAGCCTGATGGTTGTTGTATGTTTGTTATTAATATTTGGTGTTCTCGATAATGATCTCTACTCTTCTATTTAATGCCCTGTTTTCAGGGGTATCGTTGTTGTTTATCGGTCGGTATTCAGCATAGCCGGTTGCAGAGATCCTCTCGGGCGGTATTGGTCCTTTTTCAACAAGGTATCTTACAACCTCGGTAGCCCTTCTAACCGAAAGTTCCCAGTTGGACTTAAATTCCCCCTTGCTGATCGGTGTATTGTCTGTGTGACCTTCAATTCTGATATGGTTTTTTATCTCTTTCATAGTAGTGACAATTTTATCGAGGGCATTTTTTGCACCCTGCTTCAGATCGGCTTTCCCTTCATCATAAAACGCCTTGTCCATTATTCTGATGACAACACCTCTTGCATCTGTAAAGATAAAAATACTATTTTTTAAGCTATTTTCACCGGATATTTCTTTAAGCTCATTCTTGAGCTTTTCTTTTATTGCCTCTGATGAGTTTGCCTTGGACGGCGATTCTAAAGGAGACTTGCCCGCTGCTTTCCCTTGTTGCAAGAGACCCGACCCGCCTGAAAAAATGACCTTAAGCTGAGCCGACACTTCTTCATATTTCTGTGCATCCTGTTTTGAGAATGTATACATCATGATAAAAAAGGCAAGCAATAAAGTGATGAGGTCTGCATACGTAAGAAGCCATCTTTCGAGATTTTCGTGCTGCTCGTTGTTGTTGTTTCTTCTTCTCTTCATGAAATACCATCACTTCTCTTATTGGGAAGTAAAAATGACACGAGCTTCATCCGTATGACCCTTGGATTATCTCCCATGGAGAGGCAGATAACACCTTCACAAATGATATCAAGATAAAGCGCCTCGTACTGATGTTTAGCCTTGAGTTTATCTGATATAGGCAAATAAATAATATTTGCAAGCGCAACACCCCATAGCGTGGCGATAAATGCTGCTGCTATTGCCGATGCCATGCCTGCGGCGTTTTCCATATTCCCTAATGCATGAATCAAGCCGAGAACAGTACCGATTATACCAAATGTGGGAGAAAACCCCCCTAATTTCTGAAAAAATGCCGCCCCGACCTTATGCCTCTCTTCAATATATGCCATTTCTATTTCAAGGATCTCTCTAATCTTGTTTGTTTCAAATCCATCAATGGAGAGCTGCAAAGCCTTCTTCAGAAAAGAATCCTTAACGTTAGGAAGCTCGTTTTCAAGACTTAAAAGGCCGTTTTTCCGGGATTTATAAGCAAGATCACAGATAAGGTCGATAAGCTGTTGGAAATTCAGCTTTTTATCAGTTAGGACAATGCCTATTAATTTTGGTAAGCTTTTTAACTCGACGAAAGGGATAGTAACAATGGTTGCACCCAATGTTCCACAGATTACTAAAATCATAGCCGGGGCCTGGATTAACGATGAGAGACGTCCGCCTTCCATCAAAAAAGAGACAATCACTGCACCAATCCCTACGGTAAGCCCTAATAATGTCGTTATATCCATACATCATCAACCAGTAGACTCTTTTTTATGGCGTAACATTTCCCTCTCTTTCATGAAGATGTAATTAATCAGGAGATCCCTGTCATTATCGTTGATAACAAGAAAACTCAATGCAACCTCCCAGAGGTGCTTATCGTCTTTCTTGCGCGTTTCACCTTTCAAAACACGACACAATGTTGTAATTTTTAAATGGGGATATATCGGTAATACAATTTTTATTTCAACATATTCCCCTTCTTTCATTTCAATATCAGAAACAAACCCGATACCTGAACCACTTATATAGACTTTAAGATATTTTGTAATATAAGGCCCGGTATCCGTTGTTTCGCTTAAATAATCGAGTATTATGTCCAGTTTCTTATCAATAACCTGGAGATAGGTGTAGAGCTGCTCCTTTTCCTTCTCTTCATTTGTTACTATTCCTTTTAAAAACTGTATTTCCTTCAGGCTTTCTGCGGTTTTTGCGGAGCTGAATCTGACTGTATTTTCCAGTGCCATAAATTCATCATGAGTGATTATTCTCAACTTAATAGAAAGCTGATCCTCAATCCTGAAATATTCTCTTTTTTCAGTCTCAGTCATCAGTGTCATTTTCCATCATCGCAATAAAGCATTCGGCCATCGAAGGATCGAACTGACCGTTTGCGCATCTTTCGATTTCATTTAAGGCATCCTGCCTTTTCATCGCATTCCTGTATGGCCTGTTTGTGGTCATGGCATCGAAGGTATCACATACGGCAATGACTCGTGAGCAGACGGGTATGTCTTCTTTGGATAACGCATCCGGATAGCCCTTGCCGTCATATCTTTCGTGATGACTTCTTATTACTTTTGATTCCCTGGCGAGGATTACGAACCTGCTAAGAATCTCTTCACCAAAAATGGAGTGACTTTTCATTATTTGATATTCTTCTTCTGTAAGCCCCCCTGATTTAAGTAGTATCGAGTCGGGTATGCCTATCTTGCCGAGGTCATGGACGGGCCCAACAAATTTAATGACATCCCTTTCATAGCCAGCCAGACTCATTTTTTCTGCTAAAAGCAGACTCGTAGCAGTAACCCTTTTACAATGGCTTTCCGTGTATGTATCTCTTTTGTTAATTGCCTCTATGAGAGATGTAAGAGTCTGGAAGACATTGTCAAAAAGGCTCTCATATAAAATTCTATTTTCAATCTGTGTGGATGCCTTCTCTCCTATGAGTTTCAGGAAAAACACATCACTGTCGCGGTAGTGGTTGCTTATTTCTAATCCATTTCTTTTTTTCTCAACCAGTACAAAACCTATGTGTTCGTCCTTGATCGTGATAGGTAGAAACAACTGATTGTCTCTGATCAGGTATTTTTTCGGGGTATGCAAATGTTGGAGAAATTCTTCCGAAAGGAATGTGCTGCTGTCAACTGCAACACCATTGTTCCTCTTTTTTTCTTTGTAGAGAACAGGTTCCTTGCTGTAGTTATCAAAAAAGTAGAATCTGCAAAGCTTTACATCCAGTACATCGAAAATAATATCAAGCATCTTTTCATATATATCATCGTAGATATTAAGTGAGTTGAACCGGTTCGATATGTTATACGTCGTCGTCAGTTCCTTGATCTTTCCCTGTAGTTCTCTGTTCAGGAGTTCAATCTTTTTTTTGTCCTCTAAGCTTTTGTAGATATGTTCATTTTCAATCAACAAAGACCTTTCCCGTAATGTCCTCAGCATAACGAGGATCAACTTGTCGAGCTCAAATGGTTTCAGCAAAAAATCAGATGCCCCTTTTTTCATGGCTTCTATGATAGTATTATGGTCGTTATAGCCGGACATCATGATTATTGCAACAGTCTGGTTCTCGATTCTTATTGTATCGAGAAGTGCAATGCCGTTTATATCAGGCAGTTTCACATCGAGTATCGCTACGTCAATATTTTCTTTGCCGATAAGTTCTATCGCTTTCTTACCTGTTTGGGCTGTATAGACGTTGCAATCATTTAATAAAAAAAAGTCGGAGAGGATACATGTTATATCGTTATTATCATCAACAATCAGGATATTTGTCCCTTCGATCATGGCTTAATCCTTAGCGTTTTCATCAATCATCAAACGTTTTTTCGTCAGCTTTTCCAGAAACTTTATTTTATCGACAAGTTTTGCAGTATCATAACCCTGGCCTACATTTTTCAGCTCCGGGATATCCTTATTGTTTTGTTTGTATCTTTCTATCTCAGAATAAAACATTTTCAGTTTTCCCAGTAGCTCTTGGTTAGCTCTTTTGAGGATAATCTTCTCTTTGGCATTTTTTATCGCAACCTTTAGTTCTTCCATTCTGAAAGGCTTAACAATGTAATCAAAGGCGCCGATTTTTACTGCTTCTATTGCGGTATCAACAGATGCATATCCTGTGATAATAATGAATTCCGTTATATCAGTCTTTTGTTTGATGAGTTTTATCAGTTCTATACCGGATAGTTCCGGCATGTTTAAATCTGTAACGATAATGTCATAGGGGTTTGTGTTGTATTTTTCTAATGCCTCTCTCCCATTGCTTACCCCTTCGGCCAGACAATCGTTATCACTGAGATATTCCTGAACAATTTCTCTGATCTCTGCATTGTCATCCACTATAAGTAGTCGAAATAGCATATCCTTCTTCATCGTGCCCCTTAAACCTGTCCGACATCTGCTCCCCTATTCTTTCAAATAACATCCTTTTTGCGTCTTCTGATATCATGACCTGATCCTCCTGCACAATGTTGCCATTCGTCGGCTCTTTTTCGGCGGCCTTCGCTTTAGCCTTCATACTCATTGTGTAACTTTTTATCACGGTACTAATCTGGAAATCAGATATTGTCATTCTACCACCTGATTATGGTTATCGGACAATATTTTTAAAACTTAAGTAAAATTTAAGCCTCTTTATCAAAAAAAAACAGGCATAGGCGGGAAAGGGTATTTTGGCGAGTACCGCCTTGCTGCCCTTTTGCTTTGCGAGAGATTGTCCATCTCTTTGAAAAGCCTGCCTCTCTCCTTCTCCAGGCGTTCCATAAGTAGCGTTTCCTTTTCAATACAGCTCTTTATTGCCCCTTCATCCAGGTGAATATCTCCCTGCATTACCTGTATTCTCTCTTTTTCACGCGTCATAAGAATCTCGATGAACGAATCAGCATCGGCCTCATCCAGGGCGTTCAAGGTTAGATCAATAAAATTCTGCATGTGTTCCCGGCTCATCATACACCCTTTGATATTTTTATCGCCAGCGCCTCCTGCAAAAGAAATCCCTGCAGGCTGTATGAACCCTCGATGAGTACCTTAACGGTATTCAATTTGCTTTCAAGGGCTTCCTGCTGTTCTTTAAATGATTTATCCAGAAGCGCTTGTGCCTTGCCGGTGCCGTTTCCACGACCCCACTGCGTTTTTTCCGATACAGCATACATCTGTGCGCCTGCATTAATCAGAAGATGAATTCTTTCATAGAGTGTGTCGCAAACATTTTTTAAAACATTTACCGTGTCATTAACATTGGCATTCATACGGTATTCGAGTGACTGTTTGCTGACGCTTAAAAGACCATTCTTTTCAAGAAAAATACCCATCTTTGCAACCGCTTCACCCACTGAATCATCGGAACCATGAAGGACAACATTAATAATATCCTTTTTTATCCCGGATAGCTCTATCGTCTGTCTATGGGAGACGTCCGGCTGTTCGCGCATGCCTGCAACCTCTTTATCGATATCTGAAAGCACCTGGTTGATGCTATCGACAAGCGAGATTACCCCGTCTGCGACCATCTTTCCGTTGAGGACAGCCCCTTCTGCGACCATCTTTCCATTGAGAGCAACCACCTCTGCGACCATCTTTCCGTTGAGGACAGCCGCCTGTTTATCGTTTGCGCTTGCACCGGACTGGACATTAGGCAGGTCACTCGTCATGCCCTTGGGCGAGACGCCCGACTCCATCCGTGTATCCCCGGGCGCCGTTTGTTCACCAGGGGCATTGCCGCCAAGGGAGTTCAGAAGAGAGGTGATCTTATCCAGAAGGCGCGAAAGAGGCGAGAGTTGGGACATGTCATCTGCAGAGCGTTGTCCGGATTGGGCGGAAACTGTTACCTGGCCGATATTTGTTGTTATTCTGACAGATTTTTGACACATACACTGGAAAAGCATCTTTAGACTGACAGGGTCAAGCATATACCGCCTCCTTCAGATATCTTCAGCACAAATGATATAATGCCGCACAATAGCCGCAATAGCTTATTCATATTATCGCACTGGAATGAAATTACTTAAATCCCTATAACAGTGAATTGCTCCGCTTATAAAACTTTGTTTGGTCCGACCTCGATACTAAAAATATTTATCCGGGATAATTATGATTGACAAGCATTACAGAGCCTTTTTTTCAGCTCGATATCTTCCGTGAGGAGCCTCTTTAAGAGTTTTGATGTGCCTTTTACGCAATCGTTTATGCCAAGAGGTTTAAGGGTGATCTCCTGCTTCCTGCTGAAGGCGAGGAGGCTGTGTGTCAGGTTTGCCAGCTCTGCCGGGGAATATGTGACTCACTTCCTAAGTAAATCTTCCCGACAGGGGAAATTCTTTTATTGTTTTACCACAAGTTGTCTGGTATTCTTGCCATGCATGGAAGACTTTTCTGGTGGAGTATATTATATTGAGTGGAATTAACATTATACATATGGGATTTATTCAGCATTGACAGTTATATGTAAACAGACTGAGAGCGAATGATGAAGGGAAAATACTTCCTCAATCTAAATGGAAGTGCTGAAGAAATCTCACCATCAGGAGAACATCGTCGAAGCGTCCGGTTTCCGGTACGTCTCTCTGTTCAATATGGAGAAAAAACTCCCGTTGAATATACGAGTTTTATTCTAAACATGAGCGAGAGAGGTGTTTTTATTCAAACTGAAAGGCCTCTCCAGACAGGCACCAAAATCGTGATGTCCTTTTATATACCGCCGAATGCGAAGATTCTTGCTAACATCGTTGGAAATGTACAATGGGTAAATAACGGTGATTCTAAGCTTCCGAGAGGTATGGGGATCAGCCTGGAAGAATATAGCATAGAGTCCATACAACAACTTGAAGATTTCCTGGAAGAGCGAAAACATTTGGTCGATCTAAAAGGATAAGCCGCTGAAACAGTGTTTGCTCGGGATTGAGGCTTGTGTTAATCGGGTCCATATCTTTTGTCTGTCTTAAAGCAACTGCCCTTAAAACGTTTTGCATGTGCCTTCATCTTTGACGCAATCTCTGTGATTTCTCCATAGTGGGAAAAATGCCCTAATTTATTATTTGCAATACCGATAGAAATTGTCATAAAAGGAAACGCCTTTAGATTACCCTGTCTGTCAACCGATTGGATAAAACCTTTGTCTCTGTCTTCCGGGTCATAAAATGTCTGAATGATTCTTTTAAAAGAATCAATGATCTCTGACGATGCTTCTTCAATAAGGTCAGCACGCATAATATATATGAAATCATCGCCACCTATATGTCCTGCAAAGCTGTTTTGAGGCTGTTTATTCTTCACAATATTCAGTATAAGTCGTCCAGCCACCCTTAAGGCCTCGTCTCCACGGCTGAACCCGTATTTATCGTTAAAAGGCTTGAATTGATCAATATCGAGGTACGCAAAGGCAAAAGCTTCACCGGCGTCGAGCCTGCGCTGTATCTGTTTGTTGATTGAGATATTTCCCGGAAGCCTTGTCAGGGGGTTGATTTCAACACTCCTCTCGGATCTAACAATACAAAGTTCAACCCTTGGCAACATCTCTCTTGCAAGATCAGGCATTCCGATATAGTCTTCAATAAAAAAGGAGTTCCAGCCCGGTATAGCGACATTTGCAGGAAAAACAGCCATTACAGGCAATTGACTGAAAATAGGGTCTTCCTTCATATTGTTTAAAATATCAATCACAGTAGTATCATTAAGGTCAATTTTAACAATCACCAGATCCGGTATGGAATTATATATATAGTCAAGCGCGGATGTAATCCCGCTAAATGCAATGACATTATACAAATGTTCCAGATTTTTAACAATAATAGTTGTTAAAACCGTGTCCCCGGAAACTACAACAATCGTTTTCATATTTTCATTTTATAGATGTCATTCAAGAATTAGTGTACCAGCGCCCTCTATTAAGTCTTCCATTTCTTTTAATATATCCTTCAGATCATTTTCAGTCATATTAAGGTTTTCCCACACGGCAGGATTTATGGCTGGAACCAAATTGTCGCCTGCAAAACCAAAACCCCTTGCCCGCACAAGGATATCAGCTAAGTTAACTATAGAAGTCTCAATAGAAAACGTTCCTGATAAACGCGATTTGTGATGATGTCGGATTACTTCTGTCAGTATTCCAGGAAATCTCCATTTTTCGGCAATCCAGCTACCTGCATCTGCATGTGTAACTGTAAATATATCCTCTTCTGTCAGATAAATCACAACACCCCTCTCCTGTGCCTGTTTCATCGCGTGTTCATAGTGTTCTGGGTATTGTAAAATAAGGACAACCTTGCCTATATCATGGAGCAGGGCCGCAACAGATATCTCCTCTGGTTCCTTTAACCCCTTTTTTCTTGCAATAAGCCGGGCGGCGATGGAACACCCCGTGGAATGTTCCCAGAGTCCAACCATGGTTTCCTGCATAAGTTCAAAGATAGATACGCCGAGCAGTAATCCCTTTACAACATTTAATCCGAGAAGGATTACCGCCTGGCTCACCGACGAAATTCTGCCAGGGAAACCATACACCGCTGAATTCACCATCTTTAGAACCTTTGCTGTAATAACCGGGTCATTAGATATAAAAGCGCCTATCTCTGTAAGAGACACATTCGGATTTTCAAGCGCTTTCAAAATCTTTTTTAAAATCCCTGGAAGTGTAGGTAATGTGCCTATGTTTTGAATTTTATATTTTAGCGTCTTAGCGTCGATCTTATCCATAAAGCCCTTCAATATGTTCTTTCAACACCCTTTTCAACATATCCATATAAGGCTCATGCTCAACCTTTTCAAACCTCTTATCCAATTCAAGCAGCGCTTCTTCCCTCGGTATATCAGGTTTTGACACGCCTTTTACATAAACTGCGTAAACATCCAGTGTTTTCAACTTCTCTATTACTGCCTCAGTCAATTCGGTATCTTCGCCCAACAAGACCATGTCTGCTTCATTCAAAACCGGCCTCGCAAGTTTCATTCCAGGCTTAAGCTCATTTAACAGGATTTTCGGCAAAATCAATCCCCCGGCACGCTTATTTCAAAAAAAATTCAAGACAAATCAAACGCAAACTGCCCGTCAATAGCGAGAACGACTCTTCGGTCAACCCGTTATTCGAATGAAAAATCTACATACATTATTTCTTTGTCTTCGCTGTTTCCGCTATCAACAGGAAAGTAAAATGGCAGTGATATTATTGGTATTTTTGTTATAAAGTTCAGCTCAACATCTTTCCCGACTATAACCATCGGCATGGCGGCACTCAAGTTTATCCCGCTCTTCTCAAACTCTTTTCTTGCCTGACCGGAGATTATATTGGTAATCTCACCTATTGCATCAACAACATCCTTGTTGATACTCTCACATTCTTCGCCGACCAGGGTTTTATAGACAAACTTTGCGCCTCTTTCCCTGAGGCTAATTGCCACCGTCCCCTTTTTGTCACCAACCAATCCCATTACACCCGTGACATCACCGGAAGCACTGTTGATAGTTTTCAAAATGGGTTTTCCCATGTCAGCGCTGATGCCTAACATAGTCTTAAAGACTGTTTGCGCTGCAATAATAAATGGATTTATATATTTTATATCCACGACTCCCTCCGGTATCTACTTCATTTTCCAATTCTTGCCTTGGCCTTTTCGATCGCAGCCTGGAGTTTATCAGGAGTAAACGGCTTAACTATATAATTGTCAACACCCGATTTGATAGCCTCCATGATGCACCCCTTCTGTGCTTCTGCCGTGACCATAAGAAAGGGAATATTTTTAGTCTCTTCATTGCTTTTACATGCCTTCAAAAAATCTATTCCGGTCATTTCCGGCATGATCCAGTCGCTGATAATTAAGTCTATTGCTTCCTTTTTCAGCACATCAAGGGCCATTTTCCCGTTTTCAGCTTCAATCACACTTTCGATGCCTATTTGTTTTAATACGTTTTTGATTATCTTTCTCATTGTTGCAAAGTCATCAACCACAAGGACATTCATAGTATAACCTCCATATTGTAACCTCCAC
>JAPLKD010000023.1 GCA_026388245.1 Pseudomonadota bacterium
AAAGGGATATGTTCTCGAAAAACTCGGAGAATTTCTGGAGAGAGAGGATTTGAGCAGATATATATTATAAAAATTATAAAAACAGTGTTAAGTTATGAGTTACGAGTGATGAGTAAAATGCCTTGAAAGGAAAAAAGATGAGCGAGAAAATAAAGACTTTACTTGAGGCGCTGCCTTACATAAAAAAATTCTTCGGTACCACCTTTGTTATTAAGTACGGCGGGGCGGCTATGGAGGAAGAGCATCTCAAAAAGGAATTTGCGAAAGATGTGGCCCTCTTGAAGTATGTGGGGATCAATCCTGTTGTCGTACACGGAGGCGGCCCAAAAATTGGAAGGCTCCTTAAGGAATTGAAGATACCTACAAAATTCGTAGATGGGCTCAGGGTTACAGACAAAAAAACCCTTGAAGTGGTGGAAATGGTGCTTTCAGGCAGTATCAACAAGGAAATAGTAAAAAACATCAATGACATGGGAGGAAAGGCCATCGGTCTTTCCGGAAAAGACGGGAGGCTTCTCGTTGCCAGGAAGATGGAAGGCAAAGATATCGGCCTGGTCGGAGAGATAGTCAACGTAGATATTGCAATCATTAAAGATATTAACAGGCACGGGTATATCCCTGTTATAGCCCCTCTTGCGGATGGCGTTGATGGCAACTCATACAATATCAATGCCGATACAGCCGCCGGGAGTATTGCCAAGGCTTTATCGGCAGAAAAACTGATACTCCTGACAGACGTGGAGGGGGTTCTCGATAAGGAAGAGAAACTTTTGTCATCCTTGAAAAAATCTGAAATTGATACACTTGTTAAAAATAAAATAATTTCCGGTGGTATGATCCCCAAGGTGGATTGTTGCCTCGATGCGCTTGAAGGCGGTGTAAAGGAAACACACATTATTGATGGAAAAATTCCCCACGCTATTCTCCTTGAAATTTTCACTGATTCCGGTATAGGCACAAAAATCACGGGAGGCGCATAATATGCAGGAGCAATGGATTAATTACGGGAAACAATATCTTGCAAATACATACAACAGATTTCCCATTGTTATCACAAAGGGTGAAAGATGCTGGATATGGGACATGGACGGGAGGAGATACCTGGATTTTCTCTCAGGGATTGCGGTGTGCAACCTTGGTCACGCACAGAAAGATGTTGTGGAAAGCCTTACTGCCCAAGCTGGAAAACTCTTCCATATATCTAATCTCTTTTACATGGAACAACAGATTAAGGCAGCAAAAATACTCGTTGAACATTCCTTCGGAGACAAGGTGTTTTTCTGCAACAGCGGGGCCGAGGCAAATGAGGCTGCCATAAAGCTTGCAAGAAGGTACTCATGGAAAAAATACGGTGCAGACCGTTATGAAATCATCTCCATGGAAAACTCTTTTCACGGGCGTACATTGGCCACACTTTCTGCAACAGGACAGACAAAATTTCAGGAAGGTTTCTCGCCTCTCCTCAGCGGTTTTACGTATGTCCCGTTCAACGACATGGAAAGTTTAAAAAAAACTGTCAGCAACAAAACATGCGCTGTCATTCTTGAACTGATTCAGGCAGAGGGCGGAGTCTATCTGGCGGACAAAAAGTATGTCAGAAAGCTGAGGGAGTTTACGAAAGAGAAGGATATCCTTTTAATTCTCGATGAAGTCCAGACAGGCATCGGGAGAACCGGCAAGCTTTTTGCGTACGAACATTACGATATAGAACCGGACATTATGAGTCTTGCGAAGGCATTGGGAAATGGATTTCCCGTAGGGGCAATAATCGGCAAGGATGATGTAATGCAGGCATTTGAACCTGGAACCCACGCATCCACTTTTGGCGGGAACCCCCTTGCCTCATCGGCCGTTATTGCCACCCTTAACACCATTACAGACGAAAATATTTTAAAGAATTGCATCAACTTAGGCATGTATCTGTATAAAGGACTTCAGGCCCTCAAGGAAAAATATCCTTTTATCGTTGAAATCAGAGGTATCGGGCTTATCTGGGGCATCGAGTTGTCGATAGACGGAGACCCTGTAGTAAAAGAGTTCTTGCAGGAAGGGGTCATAATAAACTGTACGAAGGGGAATATACTCAGGCTGGTTCCACCACTGATAATAAAGAATGAAGAGATTGATATTTTCCTTGAGATTGCAGACAGGATATTTGAAAGGCAGCAGAAAAAGTGAATGATATGAAAAGGGATTTTACAAAACTTCTCGATATAAGCAGGGACGAAGTCACGTATCTCCTGGAGAAGGCAAAATATCTCAAAGATATTCGGACAAGAGGCATTGAGCACAGGCCTCTCAATGGTAAAAACATCGCCATGATCTTTGAGAAGGCCTCAACGAGGACAAGGGTATCTTTTGAAGTGGGGATTCATGACCTCGGCGGTAATGCCGTCATTATGAATGCAAATGAAACCCAGTTAGGACGGGGAGAACCCATTAGAGACACGGCTAGGGTGTTAAGCAGATACGTAGATGCAATTATGATAAGGACATATGAACAGGGTGTAGTTGAAGAGCTTGCAAAGTGGGCAAGTATCCCCATCATTAATGGTCTTACCGACCTTTATCACCCCTGTCAGATCCTTTCAGATTTATACACTATTGCTGAATTTAAGGGAGGTTTTGATAATTTAAAAATTGTCTACATAGGTGATGGAAACAATGTTGCAAATTCATGGATAGAGGCATCAATCCTCTTTAATCTCAATCTCAGCATGGCAATACCACAAAACTACCGGCCCCTTGACATGTTGCTTGAAAAGGCTAAAAAAAACAAAAAATTCATGATTACCGATGACCCTTACGAAGCTGTTCGTAACGCGGATGTTATCAATACAGATGTGTGGGTCAGCATGGGGCAGGAAAAGGAAATGGAAGAGAGAAAGCTCGCCTTTGCATCATATAAGATTGACGATGATCTGCTGAAAAACGCAAAAAGTGATGTGATGATAATGCATTGCCTTCCTGCATACCGAAACCAGGAGATTACAGACAGCGTTTTTGAGAGATATCAGAATATCATATTTACACAGGCAGAAAATAGATTGCATTTACAGAAGGCACTCCTGGAGTGGCTTTTAACCTAAACAAATAAGGGTCCAAGGGGCCGAGGGGGCAAGGGATCAGGGGTGCAAGCGTACCACTGGAACCCTCGAATCCTATACCCTTGAACCCTTTAGAGCATGGAGGTAACAATAATGGAACAGATAAAGAAGGTTGTTCTCGCTTACTCGGGTGGTCTTGACACATCGGTCATCCTGAAATGGTTGAAGGAACAATATAACTGCGAAGTGATAGCCTATGCAGCAGATGTCGGTCAGGAAGAGGAATTAACAGGACTCGACGAAAAAGCAATCAAAACAGGGGCATCAAAAGTCTATATAGAGGATTTGAAAGAAGAGTTTGCAAGAGATTTCGTATTTTTTGCCATAAAAGCCAATGCCATATATGAAGGAAGCTATCTGCTCGGCACATCCATTGCGAGACCCCTCATCGCAAAGAGGCAGGTGGAAATTGCAAGAATGGAGAATGCAGATGCTGTTTCTCATGGTTCAACAGGGAAAGGGAATGACCAGGTCAGGTTTGAGCTTACCTACTATGCCCTTGAGCCAAACATTAAAGTAATAGCGCCCTGGAGGGAATGGAGTTTTTCATCGAGGGGAGAATTAATTGATTATGCCCAAAAGCACGGCATTGACGTGCCTGTCAGCAAAGAGAAACCTTACAGCACGGACAGAAACCTCATGCATATAAGCTATGAGGGAGGAATACTGGAAAACACATGGAATGAACCGGATGAAAATATGTTCCTCACTACTGTTTCGCCTGAGAAGGCACCTGACAAGCCACGCTACATAGAGATTTCATTCGAAGACGGCACGCCTAAGGCCATTGACGGGAAAGAGATGACACCATGTAATATCATCACACATCTTAACAAAATCGGTGGAAAAAACGGTGTAGGCCGTGTTGACATCGTTGAAAACAGGTTTGTGGGCATGAAGTCAAGGGGGGTTTACGAGACCCCTGGCTGCACTATCCTCCATGCTGCCCACAGGGCCATGGAGTCAATCACGATGGATAGAGAGGTCATGCATCTCAGGGATAGCCTGATTCCCAAAGTAGCAGAACTTATCTATTATGGATTCTGGTACTCTCCGGAAATGAAAGTTCTTAAGGCATTTACCGATGAAGCACAGTCGGGGGTTACAGGCGTTGTACGATTGAAGCTGTACAAAGGAAATTGCATAATCGTGGGGAGAAAATCTGAAAAATCCCTGTATATGAAAGATTTTGCAACATTCGATAAAGACAACGTTTATCAGCAAAAGGATGCAGGCGGTTTTATAAGGCTTAATGCCTTGAGGCTCCGCATCCGGGCAATGATGAATAAATAATTTCGGATTGCGGATTGTGGAATTTTTAATTCTCAATTCTCAATTCTAAATCGGGGTTACTCAAATGAACCATTATGAACCACATGCAATAGAAGATAAAAGACAGGAAATATGGGAGAAAGGCCAACTGTTCCATGTAACAGAAGACAGCACAAAAGAGAAATACTACCTCCTCGAGATGTTCCCCTATCCATCAGGCAAAATACATATGGGGCATGTAAGAAACTATTCTATAGGGGACGTTATTGCAAGGTACAAGAGGATGAGGGGCTTTAACGTTTTACATCCAATGGGATGGGATGCCTTCGGAATGCCGGCAGAAAACGCAGCCATAGAGCGGGGGGTTCATCCGGCTACATGGACCTATGACAACATTTCATACATGAGGAAACAGCTTAAGAGACTGGGCTTCAGCTATGACTGGGAAAGGGAGATTGCAACCTGTGATGTGGAATACTACAAATGGGAGCAGTGGATATTCCTTAAAATGTTCGAAAAGGGCCTTGTATACAGGAAAAGTTCACCAGTTAACTACTGTATCAAATGTCAGACAGTTCTTGCAAATGAGCAGGTCGAAGGAGGACTATGCTGGCGATGCAGTGAAGAGGTTATACAGAAGGAGCTTACCCAGTGGTTTTTCGCCATTACACAATATGCGGATGAACTGTACGAATATTGCGACAAACTTCCAGGATGGCCTGAAAGAGTCCTCAACATGCAGAAAAACTGGATCGGTAAAAGTTTTGGTGTTGAAGTCGATTTTAAGCTGGAAGACGGAAAAACTCTCACGATCTATACTACAAGGCCGGATACCCTTTACGGGGTTACCTTCATGGTACTATCCCCTGAGCATCCCCTCTCGAAAGAACTTCCAAAGGGCACACAGTATGAAGATGCTGCTTATGTCTTCCTCGTGAAGGCAAAGCTGCTCGATAAAAGCTTCCGGGCAGAAATAAGTCTCAAAAAAGAAGGGGTATTCACGGGAAAGTATGCCGTAAACCCGTTAAATGGCAACAAAATCCCTATTTATATCGGGAATTTCGTTGTAATGGAATACGGTACCGGCGCGATTATGTCTGTTCCCGCCCACGACCAGAGGGATTTTGAGTTTGCAAAGGAATATGGGTTGCCTGTCATTATAACAATCATGCCTGATGGCAAGCCCCTCACCCCTGAAACCATGCAAGAGGCATATGAGGGCGATGGGAAGATGGTCAACTCAAGCCATTTTAACAATATGAACAACAGAGAGGCAATCCCGGCGATTATCGGTTATCTTGAAGAAAAGGGTATCGGCAAAGGAAAGGTTAACTATCGCTTAAGAGACTGGGGTATTTCAAGACAGAGGTATTGGGGAACGCCTATCCCCATTCTCTATTGTAATGATTGCGGGGTAGTTCCCGTCCCTTACGGAGACTTACCTGTTGTCCTACCACTCAACCTTGAAATCAAAATGGTAGGAAAATCACCGCTTGCCGAATATCCCGAATTTTTCGAAACAGAATGTCCCATATGCAAGGGCAAGGCAAAAAGAGAAACAGATACCATGGATACATTCGTCGAATCATCCTGGTATTTTCTCAAATATGCATGTCCGGATTATTCTGCCGGAGCATTGGATAAGGAAAGAGTGGATTACTGGATGCCTGTTGATCAATATATCGGCGGCATAGAGCATGCAGTTCTCCATCTTCTCTACTCACGGTTTTTTAACAGGGTATTGAATGGACTTGGATTGGTGAGTGAGCGGGAACCCTTTAGAAACCTTCTCACTCAGGGTATGGTAATTAAAGACGGGGCAAAAATGAGTAAATCAAAGGGGAATGTAGTAGACCCCGATTATTTGATAGAAAAATACGGGGCAGACGCAACAAGACTATGCTGTCTTTTTGCGTCCCCGCCTGAAAAGGACCTAGAGTGGAGTGATAAAGGGGTGGAAGGCTCTTACAGATTTCTTCAGAGGGTATGGAGGCTGGTTGTTGAGCGGATTGAAACCTTAAAAGATACTGAAGGCGCTCTCAAACCCGAAAAAGCAAATGACGATACAATACAGCTTACCTATAAAATCCACAAAACAATTAAAAAGGTTACAGAAGACATAGACAGGTTTCACTTAAACACGGCTGTGGCAAGCATTATGGAGCTTGTGAACGCCATATATAAATTTCTTGAAAAAGAACGGATTCAGAGAGAGAAATTGGCCTTATTGAAAGGGGCTATTGAAATTGTAATAATCCTCCTTTTCCCTTTTGTGCCACATTTAACAGAAGAATTATGGGAAATTATCGGAAAAAATCCATATTACCTAGCCACATTCTGGCCTGAATACGATGAAAAGTACATCATAGAAGATAAAGTAATGATAGCTGTCCAGATTAATGGTAAATTACGGGATACCTGCGAAGTGGAAAGGGGTATCGACGAAACACAGTTAAAAGAAATTGTATTTGCCCTCGATAAAATCAAAAAGCATACAGAAGGCAAAGAGGTTAAGAAAACGATTGTTGTTCCGAATAAGCTTGTGAACATTGTATGTAATTAAAATAAGGAGCAGTGACATAACATGATGAAAGCAACGATATATCAAAAAATTATAGGCTTGGCCGTCTTTTGCTTCTTACTTTTGTGCTCTTGTGGTTACCAGTTGGTGAAGGACAAAGGCATTTATGGTGGCGATATAACATCTCTATATGTGCCTGTATTCAAGAATAAAACTTATGAGCCTCACGCATCCCTTTATGTTACTGATTCCTTCACACGGGAAATCGTCTTGAGCGGGCTTTTTAAAGTAAATACCCAGAACCCTGACGGGTATATAGAAGGAAATATTACTGAAATCAAGATAATACCTGCTACGATGAATGTGTATGGTGTGGTCGTTGAAAAAACTATTATCGCTAATATTGATATTGCCCTGTTTAGAAAGAACGGGGGTCTTTTAAGGAAGTGGTCCTTCTCTGATAGTGAAACATATAATGTAGTTGACATAAACGCTGAGGACTTTAACAAAAGAGACGCCCTGAAAAGGCTTTCAGGACGTATTGCAAGAAAATTCTGTTCTATTATTCTGATTGATTATTAGATTAGTAAGTTAAAAACTATTTTCTGCATTTTTTTGGTAGAAAATAATTTTGTAAACTTACTTATCCCGTTTATCGGGGTTAAGCCTTTGCTGATGAAAAGATATTAACCTTTTTTGACAATCTGGAAACTTTTCTGGCAGCATTATTCGGGTGTATAACCCCTTTTGAGGCAGCTTTATTGATATATGATACTGCGCCTTTAACCAATGTATCCAAATGCTCTTTATCTTTGCTTTCCATGGCCTGAACAACCCTCTTAATCTGGGTCTTCATAGTTGACTTCACATGAGAATTCCTTAATCTTCTTTCTTCTGACTGTCTCGCTCTTTTAATCGCAGATTTATTTTTCCTCAAAACAGGCCCTCCAATTTATTTTGTTCTTTTTACCACTTATTATTATGGTAAGTCAATCAAAAACGCAGTCCTGCATACTTCAACATGGGAAATTGAGAAGATATGGAGAGGTACATCCCATATTCTCGATATGCAGATACCTCGTTTCATATCTTCTCTTATCCTCAAACACCCAACAGCGTAAATTATAATTAATTTAGAACGATAGGGCCTTCATTGGCCCTGCTGTTTGATAGTTTTACTTTTTCCCGGCGTTTCTCTTCGATGCTTTAAGAGGGTTGATTTTCTGCTCTTCCACTTTTTGCCCTTTCTTTACATGAGATGACATAGGGCATGCACCTTTCTGCCATTTTTGTGCTGGATAGGGGAAGCTGGTACAATATTTCCCTGCTTCAAACTCTATCACTCTCGTGCATCCTTCACAACTTTCCACAATCATGTAACATGTACCACCATTATAGGAACACCCTGTCTTCTTCATAAAAAGACATTCAACACCTGCTTTTACTGTTGCGCACTGCATAACGGCACCACCTCCTTATAATATTATAATATTGCAAAAACGTGAATATTTACTATATTTTAGCACAATTGTCAATAACTAAAATTGCGATAATTTTCTTGAATATTTCTTTTAATGTTGCTATTATGTGTTTTCCGTCATTTTTTTAATAAAAGCTTCAGTTTACTTAGAGTCCATTCGGGGAGACAGTTATGTTATCCACCCATAATCTAAAAAAGTTTGTTAAAAAGGCATTCATGCCTGTTACCATCATGTTTATTCCTCACAACAGCAAAAAACCCTTCAGCCTCAAGATCCCATCTGCAGGGGTTGTTCTATGCATTGCATTATGGCTTGTAGGAACGTTCTATGTCTTTTCCAAAACGGTACAAACTATTGAGTATCGCACAATGAAACAAAAACTCACCTACTACTCCCAACAGTTTTCGGAACTCCATGGAACTATTCTGGGACTTAAAAATAGCGAAACAGAATTTAAAAAGTTATTTTCTCTCAGATCCAGGAAAGATGTTCTTGAAAATCTTGACGCTTCATCCGATGGGTTAACAGATTCAATTGATTTTGAAAGCCTTAAAAACCAGATAGCAAAGACGATTGAAACCGTGAGTGGGATTAAAGAATATCTATATCAACAGAAAGACGTTTACCGCGCAACACCTTTAGGCTCACCCGTCAAAGGAAGCATTACATCATACTACGGCAGGAGAATACATCCTCATACAGGAAGGGAACAATTCCATCTGGGCATTGACATAAAATCCAATGCCGGGGACCCCATCAAAGCTACTGCAGATGGGGTTGTCAGCTTCTCCGGCTGGAGCGGCAATAACGGAAATCTCATTGTTGTGGAGCACGGAATGGGTTTTTCAACATATTACGCTCATAATAAGAAGAACTCAGCAAGAGTAGGACAGAGAGTAAAAAAGGGCGAGACAATCGGATATGTTGGTTCAACCGGTAATGCACAAACGGCTCATCTACATTACAGTGTATTAAAAAATGGCAGCTACGTAAATCCAAAGAAATTCCTGGATGAGGGTATGTATGTTCAAAAAGAGTAGCAACAGCAGGTTGGAATCACTCATTGGCTCAAACTCGGGGTTTCGGGGCGATGTTGATGCAAAAGGCACATTAAGGATAGATGGCACATTTGAGGGTAATATTGCTGCCGAACATGTAATTGTCGGTGAGAAGGCGTATATAAAAGGCAACATCACTGCTAATGGCATTACCATTGGCGGCAAGGTTGAAGGAAACTTAGAGTCTAAAGGACTTGTTGAAATAGCCCCGAAGGGTTTCGTGTCCGGTGACATCCTGACCGCAAGGCTTGCAATAGCCGAAGGTGGAACATACAGCGGCAGGGTTCTTATGGATGAAAATAAATCAAATGTTGTAGAATTTCAGGCAAAAGACAACTGACAAGCAAATTGCTTCAGTTTAAACAACTATTGACATTCCAATATAAAAATCAATATCATTATTCCGCAAGGAAGAGGGGAGCATAAAAAAACGATGACAAGAAAAGAGATCGACCTCATCCCCTCCGAGCTTCGTGCCATCGAAGTGCACAAATACTACCTTTCTCAGAGAGAAGGCAGGGAAATTTCTCTTGAGGAGGCAGTCGTTGATTTCCTGATTAATTATGAATCAGATTTCCTCATGGCAAAGCAGATAGAAGACGTGAGAGAACAAAATACCGAGATCATGAAATATAAATGGATCGAGTCGGAAAAAGAGGGACACGACATAGGCACTGAAAAGGCAGCAGAGGAGTGGGTTGAAAAGTACGGCTCCATATGGAGAGACGAGAAAGAATCTCTCGAAAAAAACGACTTTCTTGAGTTAAGCATCGTTATAGAAAATAAGAGAGGACTCAATATAGACATTGCTGCATTGGCCGAAATAGCACGAAAGTATGACTGCGAACTATACGTCCACAAAGGCAGGATGAAATATTACAACTTTATTTTATTCGGGAAAAAGGAATATTTAAACATTAAATCAATCCTCTGTCCCAAACACCTGGAAGCTGACAGAGGTGAGCCAATTGAGTTCATCGCCATCGGAAATGGAGCAAAAGAAACACTCGGAGAAACGGAACACCTGATACACAACTTAGAGTACAACTGATGTCAATGATGATACAAGGATTACGATGGAGTTATGATGGATTCCCATGATATCAATCTCCAGGAAAACGAACGGATTGTGTACCGTACCGGGTTTCATTGGGTAATGCTTCTCGGCCCGGCAATGGTTCTAATCATAGCAGGAGTTTCAGTCCCTTCCCGGGGGGTCGGCGCTTTGATACTGCTCATTATCGGGGTTGTCTGGGCAATATTCTCAATTATGAGTTACCGTAACTCCGAATTTTTGATAACAGACAGAAGACTTCTTGCAAGGTATGGTTTTCCCTGGAAAAGGATGTACGATGTTCCCCTCACAACAATTGAATATATTGACATACACCAACCCGCACTCGGCAACATATTAAACTTCGGGAAGATCCTCATAAGACGTACTGGAGGATTCGTTCATTCCATACGCATGATCCCGAACCCGATAGCATTCACTAAAAACGTTCAGGAGCAGAAATCCTTGCTTCAAGCACCTTCTCAACGCTGAAATCTTCCAGCCCCATATAATATGCTGCCGCATCAATCAATGCTTCCATGGGGGTCAGACCAACGATTTCACTTCCCACCATATTAACACCATACTTTTTTGCCTCTATCCGGATAAGCTCGACAACACGGTATAACGGCGTTTTCTTATAGTCAGTCATGTTCATGGAAACCTGTGTGATATTACGCTCTTTTAAGGCAATACCGATAGCCTTGCAATATCTGAGCCCCCCGCTTATATGCCTCACCGCCTTTGCGATAGCATTGGCAATCTCAATATTGTCCGTATCGAGGTTCACGTTAAAGGCAATGAGCGGCATCCGTGCACCAATGGCAACCACCCCTGCCGTTGGGTGTATCTGTGCCTCCCCGAAATCAGGCCTCCACGCGGGTGATTTAATTTTTTCAGACATTCCCTCAAACTGCCCCTTTCGTATATTGGCCAAATCCTTCCGCACCGGATCATCTGTGGAGGCTTCGTAGAGAAAAACCGGGAGCCTGTAACTTTCCCAGACAGTCTTTGCCACTTTCTTTGAGAGCGAAATGGCATCTTCCATTGTTACATCTCTGACAGGAATAAACGGAATTACATCCACTGCCCCCATCCTTGGATGCTGACCCTTATGCTGCCGCATGTCAATGACCTTGATGGCCATCCCAACAGCCGCAATCACAGCATCCCGCAACGCTTCTGGTTCACCTACAACAGTAACCACCATACGATTGTGGTCTGCATCTTTCTCGCAGTTCAATAGTTTTACACCCTCTTTTCCGCGAAAGGGTGCAACAATCTTTTCAATTTTTTCTGAATCCCTTCCTTCGCTGAAATTAGGTACACATTCCATAATCTTTTTCATTTTTTAACAACCCCTTGAACTCTATCAACGGTTTCAATGAATTTTTCCGCTATCTCCGTAATAGCCTTTTTTGAGGCATCCAGCCCTGTAAGAACTACGGTGACATCCATGGCATTGGGGCCTCTCTTTGTGAGGAATGCATAGAGAAGAGTATTTGTCTCCGAGTCAAAAAACTCTCCGGCACACGTTACCGACCCGGTGAAGGACCCCTGCATACCGGTAGCGCTTTTCCCGAGGTTCAATGCAAGCCCCACAGGGATGATTCTTGTCATAACCGCTAATGCAGGTCTGGTTATCTCTATGCCTGCCAGCGTCAGCTTAATGCGGAGCACATCAGTACCAGGTTTATCAACAATTGCATATTTGCCCTGTAAGACCCGGACAAACTCGCTCTTCATAAAATCAGCAACTGTATTAATATCTTTCAGGGACACACCGCCGAAACCGGCATCCGGCCCTTGATAGATTTCAACAGAATCAAAAAGAAATTTGATGTATTTTTTCGCATCCACACCCTCCTTTTTGAATATCAATGTTTCAGGGGCGCTTGGCTGAGGCTGTAACTGGGATGATGACTCCAGACCGGGGTATTTTTTCGGCTCATCTGCATAGCCCGCTCCAAAGGCTATCAGGGACAAAAGTATTACAATAAATATTACCTTTTTCATGTTTATCAGCCTCCTGTAATGAATAATCATAGTAATCTAATACCATATTTAGGCAATCTAATAAACAGTACATAAAAAATAGACACTTGATGCCGGACGCTTACCAGTTACCTCGTATCATTCGTCGAGGAAGTTGATAACCTCACCATCCGAAATTGGCCGGACCCGCCCGCCCTGATTCATATCGCGCACTTTTCCTGCCGTTATGAAGGCATCGTCCGCATAGCCACGCTGTTCCCAGAATCCGGAAATATAACGGTCCATCAGTTCAATCTTCACCACACTCTTCGCCGACTTATAACCCCACAGATACGGACAGAAACCCCTTACCGGCCCCCCATAATCCTCTTCCAGATATTCCCCGTCGAATTCATAGGCAAGGAGGGTTTTCTCCTTGATGGCAATTTCGAGGGGAATCGATGTGTCATATATCTTCTTTATCGACCAGAAACGGATACATTTTACATCAGGAGAAGCCTTGACGGCATCCAGCATATCAGACACCCTTACACCACCCCATCTGCCTTTAACTGAAAACCGTGTAACACTCGTCAGGCGGGCATCAGCAATCGTCTTTGGCATTGAAACAAGCTCCTGCCAGGTAAATGTTGTTGGGTTTTTGCAGAGTCCACTCACCTCGATGGTCCAACCCTCACGGTCAAGAACACCGGGATGACCTTCAGCCCAGAAAACAGGCGTATTCAGTTCCTTCAATCTGCTCATGATATCTCCTTTCCCCTTCCAACCATTCCAGATTTTTCATTTACTATAAACTATAAACTTGAAACTATAAAATACCTTATTTCAATGGGTTAGTTTGGTCCGACCACAATCCATAACACACAAAACTCACTGGCCGGGGTGGAACGCGGGAGTTTTCTTCATTTTTTGTTGTCTATAAGAAAATAAGGGAAGGAGACCTGCCAGGAGACAGAGGATACCGGCGGTGACAAGACTGTAAAAAAAGCCTGAAGACAGCTTTTCCAAGGATAGTGAGGCCAGTTTGTTGCCGGAAGCAGCACCATGTCCGACAGCCGTCAAAGAGAAAACCGTTTCGAACGCGCATACGCCTATCGCCATGCCAAGACGCATCATCATGCGAAGAATACCGGCAACCATGCCTTCTTTGCCTTCAGGCGCCGAGCTCATGACCGACGTATTGTTGGATATGCTGAATGTTGCCATAGCAAACCCGTTGCAGGCAAAAAAGATACAGACAGGCACAAGGCCGGGGGCAGTAAAAAATCCGGAAAATATAAAGATGGCGGCAGCTGCAAAAAGCATGGCCAAAGAGCACAAGGTCCTCGGTTTGATCCTGGATGACAGCTTGCCGGCAACCGGGCCGGTTACCATATATACGAGAGAGTAGAACATGAAGACCACCCCTGTTTTCTGCGGAGACAGGCCCTTGAGGGTCTGGAGATAAAAGGGCATAATAAAGTTATTCCCGGCCAGAAAGGCATATGCCAGGGCACAGGAGATATTTTCTGCAACAAACATCCGATTTTTAAACAAAGAAATATCTACAAGGGGGTCGAGGTGTCTTTTTTCCCATTTTATAAACAAGAGGACACTTACGATAGACGCTGCCATGCTGCCGAGAATGATTGGAGATCCCCAGCCCTTCTCGTCAAACATGCTTAAGGCATAGAACAGATTGAGCGTGGCGACAAAAGACAAAACCGCTCCAAGGGCGTCAAAACTTTTATGAGGTCTTTCCCTTTCAGGGGGTCTTTCCCTTTCAGGCGCATCGTCTCCCGGCAGTATCCGTTTTGCCACTATGACGGCAATGATGCCGATGGGAAGATTGATCAAAAATGCCCATCGCCAGGAAAAATATCCGGTAATAATCCCGCCCAGGGGCGCTCCGAGGATCATGCCGATGGCAGCCGTTGTGGCAAGGATGCCGAATGCGCTGCCCCGTTTGTTTTCGGGAAAATATTTCGAAACCATTGCCGGCGGTATGGAGTAGAGCACGGATGCACCCAATCCCTGTAATGCACGGCTTAAAATCAAAAAGGAGAGTGTCGGCGAGAGACCGCAGGCAAGAGACCCAAGGGTGAATACGGAAAATCCGAACAAAAATATCCGCTTCATTCCGAACCTGTCACCGAGCTTACCGAAAAGAAGAAGAAATGAGGTAATGGTGAGTTGATAGGAAAGAAGCACCCACGACACATCACTGGTTGTGGCGCGGAAATCGTTGGTGATGGTGACCAGAGCGATATTCACGATATAGTAATCGACATTGCTGATAAAGGTGGCAAAGGCGATACTGAAGAGAATGTATCTTTGTTTTCCGGGATCGATTACCATTGGTTTAAATATGAGAGTTTCCTGCAAAACTTGTATATCTTTTAATTCAGTAAAATAAATTAGTTATAGTTATCCCGGTTATGAAACCGGACAGGGATCCAGGGGCCGCCGGGAGTTCAATACTGCTACTTCCTTTTCTTTACGGGTGTTGATCTCCATGGATACCCTCGGTAATTTTTAAAAGAATTGTATATGATGGCTTGTGAAAAAGCAATATGTTATTGATAACCCTTAATATTCAAGGAGTTACCGACCGCAAAGGACCGCTGTTGCATCCGGCCGGTTTTGCTTGTAAACCAGGCGCACAGGTTATCTTGCAAAGATAATTAATATTGACATCCCGTATAAAGCAATAGTATTAATCAAGCAATACAGATCTATCGGGCACGGCATGACAGCCTGTTCAGATGCCGAAAAAATAATCAATGAAGGAAAAGGAGCAGAGCCATGAAAATTGCTATTCTTGGAGCAGGACACGGGGGCCAGGCAATGGCTGGTGATCTCGCATTGGCTGGTCATGAAGTGCGTCTGGCAGCAGTAGAGGAACACTCCACCAACCTGAAGATTTTGCAGGTTTTTGGAGGTATCGTTGTCGAAGGCATGACATCAACAGGTGCTCCAACCGGCTTCGCCAAGCCGGCCATGATTACGACGGACTGCGTTAAGGCCATTAAGGGCGCCCAGGTAATCATGATCGTTGTTCCGGCATTTGCCCAGGAAGTGTATATAAAACTTATCGTAGAACACGGGGAAAGAGGACAGATTGTTGTCTTTAATCCTGGAAAGTTCGGTACTCTTGCCCTCGCGCGAAAACTGAGACAGGCCGGTAGAATCGATGATTTTCTTATCGGCGAAACGTGTACCTTTATCTTCGCCGCCAGAACCAGAGGTCTGGGTCACGTTGATATCAAAGGGGTAAAAAAGGAGCTTCCTTTTTCGGCACTGCCTTCTGTTCGTACAGCGGAAATCATTATGACCCTTATGGATATATATCCTCAGATGTCGCCCTCGCTTAGCGTTCTCCAGACAAGTATCGATGCCCCCGGCATCATCCTGCACCCCATAACCACCATTCTCAATATGAGCCGTATCGAGCAGATAGGGCCCTATCGAAGCTCCCATTACGACATCACCCCTTCCGTTGCCCGCATTATGGAAGCAGTGGATGAGGAGCGTATGTCCGTTGCCCGGCGGATCTGTTACGAGACTTATTCCTTCAAAGACAACATGTCCATCCTTTACAGGGTTAAAGGGGAGAGCGCCTATGATGTAATGTACCAGATCAGCGCCCACAACGTACTCATGTCTCCCGAAAACATGAGGGTCCGTTATATTACAGAAGATGTGCCATACGGAATGGTAACGGTTGCGTCCATCGGGAGGCTCCTGGGGATGGCTACGCCAAAATTAGATGCAATTATCAATATCGCCTGTATGGCTAACGGAGCCGACTATTGGGAAACAGGACGGACAGCGGAAAAACTTGGGCTTGCCGGGATGTCCGTTAAGGAACTCATCGACTATGCCACGTATGGAACCTATACTCCGCACTAATTTTGATTGAAATTAATTCACCTTATATTCTTCTGCATTCCAGCATGAACGGAAGAGCGGACAGTTTTTGCATATCGGTCAACCACTGGTAGGAATTTGCTTTTCAGCATGCGATATGAACAACACAAGAAAAGTAAACTCTTCACACCTCCGGTTATAGGTGACTAAATCACTCATAATCCCTTCCGCCAGTAGGTAACAGTGTATTCCACCGAATTAAGGCTGCTGCATAGATGGGCGCCTACAGCGTTTTCCACAAGATGTCCCCACCAGATCGTATCACCGAGGGAATTGAAAAAGCTTCGCGTGGAAAGGGCATTCACCAGGGCATTGTTCCAGAGCACCAACTTCGGACTACTGCCGCGCTTACGCTGCTACCCCCGCGAGAAAAGCTCCAGACCACTGGCAAGAAATGCGTATTCAAGTAGTTTCAGATAATGGTGTTGCCGGCATCATAGTCCTTTCCCCTGTTACTTCGCAATGTGGCGAAACCAGACGGAGGAATGGCTATAATCCTTTATTCCTGTTGGTTTTACGCTGATCGCTAACCGCATATTTAATAAAAATAGGATTCACGGGCATTTTCTCTTCACTTTCTCGATGTCCCGCCTTCGGCAGGATTAATACTTGCGCGTTTCGCGTTTCGCAATTACGCTTTCGCATTTCCCGCTCCTCGTCCCACGGCTTTACTCTCTGCTCCACGCTATCCGTTATGCGCCGGGACCCCCTCAATTTCTGTTGACATATTGTAGTTTATAAGCTACAATTAAATATGCAGGCTTTCCCCTTTGAGCTTGAATATTATGTTACCGACAATGGAAGGAAACCTTTCAAGGAATGGCTGGACAACTTGAAAGATCTTTCTGCAAGGGCAAAAATCCGTGTAAGGCTTGACCGGATCCGTCTCGGTAACACAGGAGATAGTCGTTCTGTTGGCCGGGGAGTATACGAGCTAAAGGTTGATTATGGCCCAGGCTACCGCATTTACTACGCTTATGAAGGTAAGCTAATTGTTTTGCTCTTGCTTGGAGGTGACAAGTCAACGCAAGAAGAAGACATCATTCAAGCAAAGAAATTCTTGAACGAATATAAACGGAGGCGAATATGAATAAAACAACTTCCTACCAAAAAGACCTGATAGAATCACTGAAGGATCCCCGCGAGGCGGCTGCTTATCTCAATGCCGCCATCGAGGAGGGAGACCGCACAGTCTTTCTCCTGGCACTTCGCAATGTAGCGAAAGCACACGGCGGAATGGCCTCAATCGCAGAAAAGGCAAGCTTAAACAGGGAAGGTCTTTACCGCATGCTTTCAAAGAAGGGTAACCCTGAGATTGAAAGCATACACGTTCTGCTTCGTGCAATGGGGCTACGGTTTGCTGTAGAGCCCGAGCCACAGGAACGTCAAGCTGCTTAAGGTAACATCACCTGTATTCCCTATCCACAATCCTTGATTCCTGTTGGCTTAACACCGATCGCTAACTGCAGATTTAATAAAAATGAGATTCAATGGAAGGCATAGCCTGTAATACAGCGTCATTATTGACTTTCCAGAGATTTCAACAATCGTTAAAAACGTTTTAACAACTTCTTCCGAGAGAGTTTCGGGCTTCCTGGTGTATCTTACCAACTCACTCATAACGCTGTCCACATCATACCCCTTATCAGGGTGTTTTGCCTGAACAAATGCCAATATTCCTTTTGCCTGATCCATGGGGTTTAAGTCTTCTCTCTGGAGGTTTTCCGTCAACTGATATGCCAGGATTTCATCCTTTTGTGTGATCGTATCAAGGGCACGCGCCGGGATGGATGGGAGCCCCAGCTTCAAGGCTGCCAGATACCGTCTTTCCCCGCAAACGAAAAGGTACTTATCGCCCCTCGGTGTCACAATAATGGGTTCTAAGACACCCCGGTCCTTAATGGACTCCATAAGGGCTTTGAAGGGCTCACTCTCCGTATCGATCCCTGAGCGAATCTGTTCTTCCACAATAATGCTTTCCAGAGGCAGGTACATAAATTCCGGACTTTCTACTGTTTTCTTTGTTGCCATATCGTTTCCCCCTTTTTGAAAGGCCGTGAAGCGTTAAGAGCCGTGATGTCCTGCCTTCGGCAGGATTAAGGCTTGCGTGATCGGTAAAGTTGTCTTCTGATGTCTCTATGTTGTTATGTATCATAACATTGGGAACAAAAGTGTCAAGGTTATTGTGATTTTTACGGGGCATGAGGGCACCCTGCGCCCTTTGCGTCAATCATTTAAGACCGGAATGCGTCTTATGAAAAAATTGTGCGTTTGCACATACCTATACGTAATAAGGTGAGAGAGCGCAGGGGAACCTCCCCCCTGCGCTCTCTCAGAACCGGACTTGAGCTTCTCAGCTCATCCGGCTCCCATTATCCAGCCGTTGTTAATGGCTGCACCTGATTCAGCGGTTCCTCCCATTAAAATGGTTGACCTCTGAATCAGGTTGGATAATCCACCCCCTTCGCTCCAGACGCATTGCCGTCCTTCATCGCTACTACGGAGTGGTCCGCCCCTGTGCCCCGCATCGGTACTCTCATTCTCGTGGGTCCTCCACTTGAATTTCTCCCTTATCATCGGAGCGACAGGTTCCCACGTTGCACATGAAAGCCTGAATCAAGT
>JAPLKD010000091.1 GCA_026388245.1 Pseudomonadota bacterium
CGGGACACCCGACTTACAGGCGGAAGGAGCGGTGCGCCGTCAGCGCATGTCGAGGACTGTTTGAGCGGAATAGGTCGCCGTCAGCGGCCTTAAGCGAGTTCCGCAGACAAGTGGGAGGAGACTTTAGCACGGGTGAGAGGCGGAGCACCGTGCAAGCGATGGAAACGGTGGAGTCCTGCCGATAAGAAAATTAAGGGAAAAGAGGGGGCGTTCCTTAAAAAGTAGGAAAATGCTTGACGTTCCCATTAAGCCTTCCCTACCTTTAGCCTTCCTCTTTTCCTTTCACTATTCGCTGCCTCCATACTTTATATGATAGGCGGGTCAGGTTCAATGCGGACACCCGAAAAATTGTAGAGAGCCAACAGCCCCTGTGAAATGGATTCGTTTTCAGGAATTTTCAAAATCATTTTATATTGATAGCGATATCCTCTCTTTTGAATGAGGGGACCGGTTATATATTGTCCAAAACCTTCTTTTTCTAAGAAATCCTGTATTTTCTTTACAAGCCGGCGGCCCATCTCCCGGTTCTTTTTCTCTACCTCAATAAGAAAGAGTCTCACGTATGGGGGATATTCCGCGAGCTTTCTCTTTTGAAGCTCATTAAGATAAAATGACCTTACATTCATAAAGGGAGCCAGTTCAACCGACTTCTTTTCATCCATAAAAAGGCAGATACGCTCAGGCCGTAATGCATCAATAAGATTCATGAGAACCTGATACATCTTTTCAGTGGCCCTGTAACCGGAAATCCTCAACAATTCTTCCCATCCATAAAGGATAAGGAGTTTGACACCTACCGTATATAATTTCGACAGCGCCTGGGTACCGATAAAAATTGTCGGATTAAGCGGCTTGAGAGGTTCATCCGGTTCATCCAGAGCCTCCCCCTTCACCACCTCTTCCAGGGTTTCGCCTGTGACTTTTACTATCCGGCATTGGGCAAAGGCAGCATTCAGCTTTCCCTCCAGATATTCAGCGCCTGTTTGAGAAAAACGGATAAGTTCGCTATTGCAATGCGGGCATTTTTCTTCATAGTTGATACTTTTATCGCAGGCTGAGCATATGAGCACATTACTTCTTTTTTGATAGCTCAACGGTCCCCCGCAAATGGTGCACTGAAACGGGGTTTTGCATTCGAGACAAAAAAGGTGTGATACGTAATCCTTTCTCGGCGTGAATATGGCAACATTTCCCCCCTTTGCTATGGCACCCCCCACAATCTCTGTGAATTCTCCCGGCAACTTTCCAGGGATAGACAGATTCTTTTTCATGACAATATGTATGTCTTCCCTTTTTATTGATACGGATTTATCAATAATGCGGAATTTTCCTTCTCCAATACCCTTATATATTTCCAAAGGCGGGGCTATACTCCCGAATACAATAGGAATATTCTCTATCTCTGCCCTTTTCAAGGCGATTATCCATGCGTTGAATTTGACACCTTCCTCATTTCTGTATTCATCTCCTTCGCTCCTCTCCACAATAATGAGCCCGTTATTCAGCAATGGCAGGAAGGCTGCGCTCTTGTTACCCAATATCACGAAACCCCCGTCGCTTCGTGCCTTGAAATATGTTTCCATGCGGGCCTTTGCCTTTCCTGGTGAACCATACCAGGAAACATTACCTTTAAACTTCTCGACAAGAATTTTATAATAATACCTCCCGGAGGCATAGTAATCGGGGAGAAGCATAAGGACATTCCCCCCACCTGCAATATGTTGTGATATGAGCATAAGATAATGCTCCATACGATCATCTATACTGCCCAGATAGAGTATTTTATCGTGTTTTTGGACCTGCCCGGGTTCTTGCACGAGTGAAGTGAAGGGTTTGCCTGTAAATACATCATAAAATGCTATCTCCCGTTTATGGTAAAGGTTCAAGACTGCGTCTCTGCCTGCAGACCTTAAAACCTTTTTCAAGGAAATGCCATTCAAGGAAGATGTGTGGTCACACAGGGACTTTACAAGAAGATATTGCTCTATCTGGAGGTTTAACGGGACAGCATACTTGAGAATCAAGCCTAACGGGGTAGCATAATAATGGGATGCCCACAAACTTAACGATGCGAGCGATTCGTTAAATAACGGGAATATGTCTACTACACCAAGGATCTCCTTCAAAGCATCATCGCTCCCGTTATCCACTCCGACAACGTATCCCGTAAGGACCCTGTTACGGAAAGGAACCGTTACCCTCATATACAGTTTAATGAATAATTCAAACTGACGGGGGACAGAGTATGAGAATGCCTTTGATATGGGTATTGCTAACGAAACATGAACAATCATGGAAAAAGGAGATAATCTTTATAATCGAGGCTTTTCAGGAATTTTACATGTGTTATATCCTCTCCAAGGAAGCGGCTGCCAATCTCCCGGAAAGATTCAGGTGAATCTGTTACAAAATATTCAGAACCCCCCTTGCCGGTGTCATTGATAATCTTTTTTTGCTCAAGAGCATTTTTTACCGCCTTTGCGGTTTCCCTGCCGGTGTTGACAATAGTGACGCCGTGGCCCATAACGGTCTTTATGACCCCTTCCAGGATCGGATAATGTGTGCAGCCCATCACAAGGGTATCAATGGAGGACCCTTTAAACTCCTCTAAATATTTTTCCGCCACAAGATAGGCAATCTTATCATCTTCGAGGCCTTCTTCAGCTATAGGCACAAAGAGGGGACAGGCCTTTGACAGGACCTCAACACCAGGGTCAAGCCGTCTTATTGCCTTTACATAGGCCATACTCTTAACGGTAGCCTTCGTACCGATGATACCCACCCTTTTATTTTGTGAATGCTCAACCGCTTCTTTTGCGCCTGGATCGATAACCCCCAGCACCGGGATAGGAAGCTTCTTCTTTAAAATGTTCAGGGCTAATGCCGATGAGGTATTGCAGGCGATAACAAGGATCTTGATCCCCTTGGTGAGCAAAAAGATGGCGCTTTCCAGGGCATACTTTGTAATAGTCTGTGGAGACTTATTTCCATAAGGAACCCTTGCGGTATCGCCCAGGTAAATGACATGTTCATGGGGCAGGAGTTTCCTTACCTCCTTTAATACAGTCAATCCCCCGATACCCGAATCGAACATCCCTATGGAAAGATTTTTCACAGAAAAAGATTATTTTAGATGCACGGAAAAGTCAAGCTAATAACCGGAATGACACAAACTACATAAAGAGGCCAATGGTTTTCCTTACCTCATCCATCGTTTCTGCTGCAATTGCCCTGCAGGTATCGGCGCCTGTTTTCAGGACATCAATCACATAATCAATGTTATTGTTGAGCGAAACGGCCTTTTCCCTTATGGGATCCAATTCTGCCATCATGTTGGAAAAAAGCGTCTTTTTGCAATCGATACATCCGATCGACGCCGTTCTGCACCCTTTGTCAATTTCCAAAAGGGTTTCGTTTGGAGAAAAGGCGCGGTGTATCGTGTAAACATTGCATACTTCCGGGTTGCCCGGGTCTTTTCTTCTTACCCGGTTCACATCCGTAACGGCTGTTCTCAGTTTTTCCCACATGGAATCCTTGTCTTCCAACAAACCGATATAATTATTCAGTGTTTTTGACATCTTGTTTGTCCCGTCCACACCCAGAATTTTGGGAGCCATGGAGAGTATCACCTGGGGCTCAGGAAAAATATCTCCATACTTCGCATTAAACTTTCTCGCCACTTCCCGCGACAACTCCACATGCTGCACCTGGTCTTCACCGACAGGCACATACCCTGCTTTATACACAAGAATATCGGCAGCCTGCAGCACCGGATAACCCATAAGCCCTATATTGATGTTGGCCCTGTGTTGTCTTGATTTATCCTTAAATTGTGTCATTCTTTCAAGCTCACCTATAGGGGTCACGCAGTTGAATATCCAGGCAAGCTCCGTATGTTCGCGGACGTGGGACTGAACAAACATTTTGCACTTCTCCGGTGATAACCCGCAGGCGAGCAATATAAGGGCAGTTTCCAGGGTTCTCTTTTTCAGCTCGTCAATCTCATATTCCACCGTTATTGCGTGGTAATCCACTACGCAGAAGATGCAGTCATACTCTTCTGTCAGATAAACCCAGTTCCTTATTGCACCCACATAGTTTCCCAGATGAATCTCCCCTGTAGGCTGAATCCCGCTGAATATCCTTTTCATCAAATCCTCCGGTTTTTTAGCCGATAGCTAATTGCTGATTTTTGTAATCTACATCAAAAAATGCTTAAAATCAATGCCCATAACCACATTCAGGTTGAGCTGCGTCGAACATTTACGAAAAAGCAATTGACGTAATCCAATTTTTCTGCTACTTTGTGAAAATAATCTCAGGAGGAAACATACATGAAATATGATGGAACCGTTGCAAGAATAACAGAAATCATCGGCGCTTCTTCGAAAAGTTTTGAAGATGCGGTAAATGTCGGTTTTAAACGGGCCTCAAAAACACTGAGGGGTATTACAGGCATTAAGGTAAGTGATCACCGGTGCAAGGTAGAGGATGGGAAAATCGTTGAGTACCGCGTGACCCTGAACGTTACCTTTGTTCTGGAAGGCTGATCTTCGCAAAATAATCCTTTACCCCGTTTCAATGTTTTGAGTTGAAACGCTGAGCAACTCTGTGATAACTTCTTTTCTTCAAGCCTATGATAAAAGAATGGGAGATCATAGAATCAAATGTAGACAGGGACTACAAGGTCTTTAAGATAAAGACGGTCCAGGCCGTCTCTCCCCGCACGAACAATACAGGTCAGTTCTACACGATAGAAACCAATGACTGGGTCAATATTATCGCCGTTACCGAAAATCAGGAAATCGTAATGATAAAACAGTACAGGCATGGGTCGCAAGAGGTTACACTGGAGATCCCCGGCGGACTCGTTGACGACGAACACCACCAGGAGGCAGCATTGCGGGAGCTCTTAGAAGAAACCGGGTATGCCGGTGAAAACGTGCAATATCTCGGGGCTGTAAATCCGAACCCCGCCATATTTAATAACCTCTGCCATACTTATCTTGTGGACAAAGTGCGAAAGGTGTCCGGCAAAAAACTGGATCCCAATGAGGATATAGACGTCATCCATGTCCCCGTTTCCGAAATTACCTCCCTTATTGAAAAGGGTATAATCACTCACGCATTGGTGATTGTCGCTTTTTACTTCTACTTTTCCAAGGTAGTCCTGTCCTGAATCCCCATGACCAATAAAAGGATCCCCATATTCTCAGTTGTGGGCAGGTCAAAAACCGGGAAGACAACTCTGATCGAAAAGCTGATACCCCTCCTTGGCAGTAAAGGTATTAAGGTTGCCGTCATAAAGCATCACCACCGCGATTTTGAAATAGATATTCCGGGCAAGGACACGCACAGGTTCAAACATGCCGGCGCCCATACCGTTATTATTTCCTCCCCTGAAAAGATAGCCATTATTCAAGACACATGGAGTGAGCCGCCAATCGAAGATATTGTTTCAAAATACGCATCAAACATGGACATTATCATTACAGAAGGGTACAAAAAGGCGGATATGCCGAAAATTGAGGTCTATCAGGAAAAGGAAAACCTTCCCCCCGTATGCATGGACGATAAAAACCTCCTCGCCATCGTCTCGGATTCACCCATTGTGGCCTCTGTTCCGGTATTTTTAAGAGATGATATAGAAGGTATTTTAGAACTTATACTTTCGCAATTCGCGTTGCGCTTTGCGCGTTAAGTTTAATCACCCTTTTTCTATCAGTTCAATGAGAAGTCTGTCCGAAACGATAAAGAATGCTATTTTTGTGATATCGTTGCACTCTCTTTTGAGGTTTTCATCATAGGCTTCGCAGTCTTCCGGAGGAACAATCATTTTAAAACCTTTTTCAACCAGTTCCAGGGACGTCTTTTTTATATCATTGACTTCAAAACAGAGGTGATGAAGGCCTCCGCCCTGTTTTTCAAGAAACTTTGTAATGGGTGAATCGTTGCGGGTTGGCTCAAGGATTTCTACGTATATATCCTCTCTACCCCCTACATTCACGAATGATGCCGCTACCTTCTGTCTCGGATTTTCAAGGGATTCAGTAATCTCGTTGAGACCCAACGTGCGAAAGACATGTGCAAGCTCCTCAATGTTTTTCGTCACCAGTCCTATGTGATCAAGTCTGAACATCCTTTCCCCGTCCTGTTGATTTTCATATACTTGCTTGTACTTACCTACTGTTTCGACTTTAACGCCTTGACAAGCGCAATGTTTTCAATGTGTCCTGTCTGCTTCGCAGTGATCTTGCCGATAATAGGCCTGTTGAGAAGATAGATGTCACCGATGAGGTCAAGCACTTTATGCCTCACAAACTCGTCCTTAAAGCGTAGTTTTGTATTGATTGCCCCTTCGTCATTCAGGATAATCACATTACTCATTCGCCCGCCTGAGCCAAGACCCATTTTTTCAAGCTTGTCAAAGTCCTTTAAAAAACCGAATGTCCTCGCAGGCGCTATTTCATTTATAAAATTCTCTCTTCCACCGATAAAACGATACTTCTGGATGCCTATGGGCTTCGGATGCTCAAGGGTATAATCTATTTCAAATACATCCCATGGCTCAATTGAGAGGTATTTTCCGTCTGAAAGGCCGGGTAGCACGATGGGGTCATGCACCCGCAAAGGTTCAATGCCTTCCTGCTGTTCCACAATGCCTGCCTCATCGATCTTTTTACATATCTCTATAGATGAACCATCGAGGATGGGCACCTCCTCGCTTACCTTTATAAGGAGGTTTGTGATCCCGTACATGTGACATGCGGCGAGCAGATGCTCAATCGTACGGACAAGGCAATTTTTCCCTTTCAAAGACGATGCATATCCCACAGAAAAGACATAATCGATATAGGCCGGTATCCTTTCACCGTCCGGCATGTGCTCAAATATAATACCTGTGTTTTCCGGCATGGGCAGGAGTATCATGCCCGTCTTCACGCCCGAATGAAGCCCCAACCCATAGACAACAATGCTCTTTCCTATTGTTTTCTGTTTATGGGTGTCCGGGCCCTTTGTAATACCAACCTTAACGCTTTCAGTCTTGTCTGCCCTGCCAATGTCCAGCCCCAAACTCCTTGAAATCACCTCTAACACCTTATCTATTGAGAGGGGTTTTTCGAGGAAATCGTAAGCCCCCCTCTTAACCGCTTCAACAGCCGTAGATATTGTGCCGTGGCCGGATATAACAATAACCACGGCATCCTTGTCTTTTTTCATTATCCGTTTCAGCACCTGGAGGCCATCCATCCCGGGCATCCACACATCAAGGAGGACTATTTCGGGCTTTTCCTTTTCGAAGAGAGACAGCCCTTCATTGCCGTCTATTGCCTTGGATACCTGAAAGCCTTCATCCTCGAGAATGGAGGACAGACTGTCCAGTATTGCCTTTTCATCATCTATTATGAGCACTGTATGCATATGATATACTTTACCTGAAATGGTGGGGATTTACAATTCTTTCAAGTCAATTTCGGTGGATTTGCATATTTAGAAAAAAATATGATTGTGATATACTGTAAAAAATAATGTTTAAGGAGGAAAACAAAAACTTATTGGAAGAAAGAACTGAAGAAGAGTATTTAAAGCTATCCTTCGAAGATACGAATACAGCACGCAACCTCTTCGGTCCACGTGATGAAAACATAAAGTATCTGAAAAAATATTTTAATGTTAGAGCAAGCATCAGGGGTAATCACTTAACAATCATAGGCAAAAAAGCTGAGATTGAAAATACCGGCAAGGTTATAAAAGAACTGCACAGCATTGTTAAAAGGGGTTTCGTTATAAACCCATCCGATATTGATCATGCGGTAAGGTACATTGCCCACACGCATGACAGCATGGTTGAACTGTATAAAGACCAGATATTTATACCTCCTTCGAAGAAGGTCATAACACCCAAGACAAAAAATCAGAAGGCTTACACGGATGCCATCAAAAACCACGACATGGTCATAGGGATAGGCCCTGCCGGCACCGGTAAGACGTATCTTGCAATGGCCATGGCGCTCTCCTCTTTCTATAAAAAGGAGGTTTCAAGGATCGTTTTAACAAGGCCTGCGATAGAGGCGGGGGAAAAGCTCGGGTATCTGCCTGGCACTCTGTATGAGAAGATTAATCCCTACCTCAGACCCCTTTACGACGCATTATACGATATGGTCGATATGGAGAGGGCCACCAGGCTTGTCGAGAAGGGGATAATCGAGATAGCGCCCCTTGCATTCATGAGGGGCAGGACATTAAACGATGCCTTCATTATACTCGATGAGGCACAGAATACCGGTCCGGAACAGATGAAAATGTTCCTCACAAGGCTTGGATTTTCCTCGAAAACGGTCATCACCGGCGATATTACACAAATTGACCTGCCTGATAAAAAGTCAAGCGGCCTCGTAGAAGCTCAGTCTATTTTAAAGGGTATAAAGGGTATAAAATTTGTTTATTTTTCAGAAAAGGATGTGGTAAGACATCCCCTTGTTCAGAAAATTATTAAGGCATACGAAACCAAGATGATAGACAAAGAGGCTTCTCATAATGCAGAACGGAAAGGATAAGCCTCCCTCGTACCAGGACTACAGTAAGGTTTTTATCCTCATTATACTCTCTCTGGTGCTTTCCTTCGTTATCAGTATTAATATTCCCCCTCAGGGGGTCCCTGAATACCGGTATGGGGATATTGCGAGAGAAAACATTAAATCCCCTGTCGATATTTATATCCCGAACATGGATGTTACCCTGAAAAAAGGTGAGATCATAATCCGGGAAGGCGAAAGGGTCAGTGAAGAGCACCTCAGTAAGCTTTCTGCATTCAAAAAATACGAAAGAGGGGGATTTCTTTCAATTAAGAAATTTTTACTCCTTTTCCTTCTCCTTTCCCTGTCGCTCACCATCGTATATGAATACGCCGATAAGAACATAAAAAAATTCACCCTCTCCGTAAAAGATATTATCTTCTGCTCAGTCTTCACATTATTTTCCATCGTTTTTGTCAAGTTATTATCACTCATCTTTGAATATTTCCCCCAGGAATATGCCATCAATCTTTTCTACATCATCCCTTTGTTTTCTTTCGGGATAATAATGAGAATAGTCCTTTTTTCCGAGGCAGCTATTGTTTTCTCCATCGTATTTGCATCGTGTACCTGCATCATGTTTGATAATAGTTTTTCTGTCTTTCTCTATACGTTTCTCGGAAATGTTCTTGCTTCGTATTTTTCTGGAAAATGTGAAAACAGAAACACCATATTAAAGGCAGGTATCTATTCCGCCTTTATCGCAAGTTTTATCGTATTGCTCTTTAATGCTTATTCCGGTCAATCTTTTGCTAATGTACCTATGAAAATCGTCTTTATTCTCTTAAACGGGGTCGGGAGCAGCTTCATTGCCATTGGACTTCTCCCTGTCATTGAGCATGTCTTCGATTACACCACAGACGTAAAATTACTCGAAATCGCCAATCTTGAGCATCCCCTCCTTGAAGAAATGATGGTGGAAGCGCCAGGGACATATCACCACAGCATTGTTGTGGGTAACCTCTGCAAGGCAGCAGCGGAGAGCATAGGGGCGCATCCTTTGCTCGCAAGGGTTTCTGCCTATTATCACGACATAGGCAAACTGAAAATGCCCCACTATTTCATTGAAAACCGTAAGGGTTTTGAAGATGCGCACAAGTCGCTGTCACCTAATATGAGCGCCCTCATTATTCTCTCCCATGTGAAAGAAGGGGTTGAGCTTGCCGAAAAATACAAACTGGGCAATAAGATAAAAGATATCATCAAGGAACACCACGGCACAAGTCCTGTGAGCTTTTTTTACAATAGGGCCAAGGAAATGGAAGACCCCTCACTCCATGTCATCGAGGAAAAAGATTTCCGTTATGCCGGGCCCAAACCCCAGACAAAGGAAGCAGGGATCGTTATGCTGGCAGATGCCGTTGAAGCATCTTCGCGAACGCTTGATGAACCAACGCCGAAAAGGATAGAAACCCATGTAGAGGATGTTATAGAGAATATTTTTCTTGACGGGCAGCTTGACGAATGTGAACTTACCCTGAAAGACCTCCATGCAATACAAAAGAGTTTCATAGCGATTCTTACAGGCATTTTTCACCAGAGGATAGAATATCCAGAAAGGGCAGAACATGACAGCACTCATAAAAAACTCTCAAAAATCCCTGCAAACGGACAAAAGACGTCTGCAAAAAATCACAGAAGACTTACTGACATTTTCAGGGCAGCAGGGTAAGGATCTCAGTATCCTCTTCGTTGATAATAAAAAAATGGCAGGTTTCAATAAACAGTTTTTCGGAAAAGACCGGCCCACCAACGTCATATCATTCTCATATATGGAAAATAAGGAGATTCCGGATGGTTATGAACTTCCCAACGAAATCATAGGGGATATTATCATTTCACTTGAAAAGGCAAAAGAGGAAGCAGAAGCGCTATCATGTCACTTCTATGAACGGGTATTTGCCCTTATCATCCACGGTCTTCTCCATATTTCAGGATATGACCACATAAACGACAGAAACGAAGCGCGGCGGATGAGATACAGGGAAAGGAAATTCCTCGATTATGTCTGTTCACATCAATTATATAAGGAACTCACGGGATAAGAATTATGGGGCGGGGGGCAGAAGACAGAAGACAGAAGTCAGAAGACAGAAGACAGAAGTCAGGGGGCAGGAAGCAGGGACCGGGAAATTCTAAATTCTCAATTCTAAATGCCCTGCCTTCGGCAGGATTAAGGCTTGCTAAATCCGCAATCCGCAATCCGAAATCCGAAATCCGAAATCCGCAATCCGCGATTGGTTTATCGGTTTTATCCGGTATTCTCCTCATCCTTATTCAGCCCCCCATATCGCTCTTTCCTCTCGCATATGTTTCCCTAATACCACTCATTCATTCATTAAAAGGAAATAATATTCGCCATAATTTTCTCATGGGCTTTATAACAGGCGTTGTATCCCACATCGGGCACATTTAC
>JAPLKD010000134.1 GCA_026388245.1 Pseudomonadota bacterium
TATAAAGCCCAACAGAAATTTATGTACCTCATCAGAAGTATAATCTCTATCAGCAGCACTATTAAATTCATACCCATTTTCCCGTAATAGCTTGTCTACAGTCATAACCATCTCTTGCATCACATTGTTTAATCTCCTATCGCTATAGCACTTCATTAACAGGTCTTCGCCACTGATCACTGTCTTATCCTTTGATGCCGGTCTTCCGAACTGGGATACATTACTCATGCCATCTCCTTCGCTTGATTCTTTCTACTTTTAGAGGACATCCTAAAAAGCAGGAAACCGTTTGACGCTCCTCTGCTCCTTTTCCTAATTCTCCTGCAATTTTAATTAATATACAAGTGAAAATGCTATATATATCGGATTGCGGATTGCGGAGAGCGTAGAGCGGAGAGGGGAAGGGAAAAGAGGCAGGCCGTTTACTCTTGACTGGAAAGACAGATCCTGGCCATACTATCTTCCATGCTCGATGCGCTCAGGAGAGATGTGGAACTTCTTGCAAACCCGGAAAAGGCAAAGGTGCTCCGGCGATTCTTCAAGACCGGCCCTGGCCAGTATGGTGAGGGCGACGTCTTTCTCGGCATCGTTGTTCCTGCCTCACGCAAGATTGCAAAAAAGTACGCCGATCTCACTCTCGGGGAGGTTCTTGCCCTCCTAAAATCAAAGATTCACGAAGAGCGGCTCATCGCTCTTTTCATCCTTATCACACAATTTGAAAAAGGCAATACCCGAATAAAGGAGGAAATATTTTGGCTCTACCTCAAACATACGAGATTTATCAACAACTGGGACCTTGTCGATCTTTCTGCCGAAAAGATTGTTGGCGCTTACCTCGAAAGAAGGCCAAAAGGGATACTATATGAACTTGCACGGTCGGAAAGCCTCTGGGAGAGACGTATCTCCATCATCGCCACATTTCATTTTATCAAAGAGGGGAAATACGAGGATGCCTTCACCATTGCAAGCATCCTGCTCCGGGACAGGGAAGATCTTATCCATAAAGCAACGGGTTGGATGCTGAGAGAGGTGGGAAAACGCTGTTCGGAAGAAGTGGAGGAAACATTTTTGCGCAAACATCTCAAGGGAATGCCGAGGACCATGCTTCGCTATGCCATCGAACGTTTCAGCCTTGAAAAGAGACATCAGTACCTTCAAAAAACGTAAACATTTACAATTGTCTCGGGATAACCCAATTTTGTTTCTCTGGTCTATCTGGTTTCTCTTGTTTCTCTGGTTAACAACAATAGAAACCAAAGAAACTAAAGAAACAATAGAAACTAAAGAAACAATAGAAACTGCACCCGGTACTTAGCGCCTACTACCTTTTCCCTTTCACCTCTCCTCTCTCCTCCCCTTTCTCCTTTCGCATTTCACTATTCACTGCCTTCTTTGCCTTCATCCTGCCTCTTTTCCTGGGCAGGGAAGCGCATCTGCTATGAAAATCCCTTGTAATTTAAAGCAGATTTGTGTATTATATGGTCTCGTTTAATATCATTTTCCATGAGGAGCGGCAATGTACATTTCAATAATCGGAGCCGCCGGTTCCGGGAAGACAATGCTTTTTCAGGCTTTAAGCGGCATAAAAAAAGATAATGGCATTGCCCCGAATACAATAGTAACCGTTGATGTACCTGATGAGCGCCTTGAGAGGTTAGCTAAAACATTCAATCCAAAAAAGACTGTCCACGCACGTATAGAAATATCCGACACAGCAACGATAGAAGAAGGCGATGTAAAGAATGAAACGATTAGCCCTAAGGCAATCCAGAAAATGCGGACAAGTGATGCCTTTATCCTTATTCTGCGACATTTTGATAATGGATTACCCGTTGACCCTGTGGCTGAGTTCGGGACGATTTTTACTGAGTTTATCCTTTCTGATATGGCGCAGATTGAAATGCGCCTGGAGCGAATCAACAAACAGGGAGGAAAGAAGGATAACACAATTGTTCAACAGGAAAAGGCCATGCTTGAGAAGTGTCTTGCCCACCTCAATGAAGAAAAACCATTATCCACCCTTCAAACCTTAAATGGTGAAGGGAAAATGCTTCGCGGCTTCCAGTTTCTCTCGCAAAAGCCTATGATGCTGGTGGTGAATTGCGATGAAATGACAGTTGATAAAGCCGAAACAATCCTGTCAGATATTAAACTGTTATTGCCCGGTGATATCCCCATTATTGTTGCTTGCGCCAAACTTGAAGCGGAACTGGCGCTTATGCCACCCGAAGAGTGTGCTGATTTCATGATAGAATACGGCATTAAAGAAACGATACGTTACCGCATCATACAGCTTGCCTGCCGGACGCTGGGCTTGATCTTTTTTTTAACGGTCGGGGAAGATGAGTGCCGTGCATGGCCGATAAAAAGAGGTATGAGTGCCCAGGATGCAGCAGGGACTATCCATACAGATTTTTACAATAAATTTATCCGTGCCGAAACGGTTGGCTACGATGATTTTACAAAATACGGTAATTTTGCGGAATGTAAAAAGGCAGGGGTGTGGCGTCTCGAAGGGAAGGAATATGTTGTCAAGGATGGTGATATCATTTCCATCAGAGCAGGCAACTAATACTTTTTCTGACCCAGAAGTTCGTATACCTTCAATTTACCGATCGTTGAGTCAATCTCGAATTCGCCAAACTCATTGATATCCAGACGGGACTGTGCGGCGCGGCGGGTATTCTCGCTGATAAGAACTCCGTTTGGTAAAACCTTGGCGAGGGCTTGGAGCCTGAAAACAGTATTGACTGAGTCGCCAATTACCGTGTAGTCCATTTTTTTATCGAAACCGATATTGCCAACTACAACCTCACCGGTATGGATACTGATACCAATTATGAGGGGAGTCCCCAACTCCTGGAGGAAATGGTTGTTTATCGCCTCGATTGACTGTTTCATTTCCAGAGCCGCAGCAATTGCGTTATCGGCATCCATGGTGCTTGGAATTGGTGCACCAAAAACAGCAAGGAAGCCATCGCCCAGGTATTTATCGACAATACCGTGATGATTGAATACAATACTACCCATTACTGAAAAAAAGTAGTTAAGCATTGATACCGTTTTTTGTGGTCCAATTTCTTTTGCAAGTTTGGAAAATCCCCGTATATCAATATTCAGGAGGGTGAGACTTCTGAACTCATCGATGATCGTTTTTTCTGTATTCATCCCGTAAACAATTTTGTCCACAACTTCCATAGGCACAAACTTCTGAAACATTTGTCTGATCCCCCGCTCATGTTCGGTCATCGATATTGTCTCCTGATAAAGACGGGCATTTTCCATGGCAATAACCAGTGATGAGACAATGGACTGGAGGAGGTGTTCATCACCCGGACCGAAATCACCATTGATTTTATTGATAAGCTCAATGACACCGAGTACTTTTCCCTGTGAGATCATGGGTACACACAATACAGATCGTGATTCAAATCCGGTAAGTTTGTCAATATCAGGAAAAAAATGGGGAGACTGTGTTACGTCATTCACGATAAGCGGTTTTCCCTGACTGGCAACATAACCGGATATGCCTTGCCCAAGTTTAAATTTGAATTTTGTCAGTTCTTCGATATCGTTACCGAAGGTAATCTTAAATTCAAGCTCACTGTCGTGCAATAAAAACAGCGATCCAGCCTCTACATTCATGACAACACGGATCATGTCCATTGCATAATTGAGGACTTTGTCGATATCGAATGTGGATATGGCAAGGGTATTTCCGATCTGTTTAAGAGTGTCCAACTCCTGATCACGCTTTACAACAACAACAGACAGTTTGTTTCTTTCGATTGCCAAAGAAAGACTGTCTTTCGCTAAGCCGATGAACTCCGTTGTTTTTTGAAAGACTTCCGGTCTTGATGAGCAAAGAACCAGTACCCCTTCCACGTTGCCCTGTATCTTTAAGGCAGACAGGAGACATGACTTATATCCCTGACCAAGGAAGAGTTCCTTTTCGATCTCATTGGTCATGGTTTCGGTATCGTTCACGGTAATGGTTGTTCCCTGTTTCATTACCTTATCAAAAACTGTATCTTTGTAATTGTAATAAGACCCTCTGAACAGGTTGATCGGCCTGTGAGAAAAGAAATCGAAAACCACAAGGTCATGGGGTTTGGTTTCCTCTTTCATCATAATAATAGCTGCTTCAAAAGGAACCAGTGCCTGTATTTCATTCAGAATAGCATATATGAGCTCGCTATTCTTGAAGCTTGAGTTGATGACATTGAAAATCTTCTCCAGTTGCCTTAGAAACCCATCATTTTGCGCATTTTCCTTAAGAAGACGAAGATTCTCATATGTGAAAGCTGCGCCGCTCAAGAGAGATGTGAGCACTTCCACATCTTCCGGCATAAAAAGCATATCGTCGTTTCTCCGGGAAACCGTGATAACGCCAATAATATCATTAATGGTTTTGAGGGGCATACATATAAAGGATTTTGTTCCGTAAAGAGGGCGGTTATTCCTTCCAAAACGGCTGTCTTTTTCAATATCATTAACAAGAAGGGGGGATTTATTGATGACTGCATACTTTGAGATGCTCTTTTCAAAATCAATCCGGTCTCCCACTTTGACGAGATCTCCAAGTCCAATAGTTGCCTGCACGATAAATTTTTTGCGGTCCGGCCGCTCAAGCATGAGCACAGAACCTATGTCTGCATTTACCAGCTTCAAGGCGCGCTCTAATGTTATATACATGAGTTCTTCTGTGTCGTAGGTTATATAACAAAGGTCTGAAAGTTCTTTAAGGGTTGATATTTTTGATGCGTTCTTTTCGAGTTGCTCAAAGGTAACCTTAAACTGATGCTCGATGGCATTAATAGACTGAATGATATTTGTCAATTCATCGGTGCCGTTCTCAGGCTGAAAGCCAGAGAGTCCACTGACAATCTTCTCGGAGATGCTCTTGGAAATATTTACCACTGCATAGAATATGTGACGGAGTAATATAAAGCCGAAAAAAGAGAATGCAAGAAAGGCGATCAAAAATATGCGTAACGTCTCATCATCGAGAAAATCGTGTTTAATGGCATAGAAAAGAAAGCCAAAAACCGGAAAAACAAAGAAAAGACCAACAATTATATACAGCTTGTAATGAAGGTTCTTGTTTTTTAACGATATTTCGTTAAGCCATTTTTCTTTAAGTCCATTTTTCATAATTGTTTCAACACAACGCTTGCTAAAGCTATGTTACAGAAAGACATTTCAGTTGTCAACGATAAATATCGAATAAGAATTCCGGATAAAAAAGCCCCGTGTTCCCACGGGGCTTTTTTGGCTGTTTGTCTATAAACTACTCAAGTGTTTCATCGCCGATCCTCATGCCGTAGAATGAGCGATATATGAAGACGAGTGCCACGATGAAGAAGACGGCGCCGAGTGATGTTTTTAGCGTCTGAGACTGAATAGTTACGGCGATTTCTGTTGCGAGAAGCCCGAAAAGGGTCGTGAACTTGATAACGGGGTTCATAGAGACAGACGATGTGTCTTTAAAGGGGTCGCCAACGGTATCACCGATAACGGTTGCTTCATGGAGTGGGGTTCCCTTCTCTTTCAGATCAACTTCGACGATCTTCTTGGCATTATCCCAGGCACCGCCGGCGTTTGCCATAAAGATGGCCTGGAAGAGCCCGAAAAAGGCGATTCCAACGAGATAACCGATGAAAAAGTAAGGGTTGAAGAAAGACAATGCAAGGGCCATGAAGAAGACCACGATAAAGATGTTCAGCATGCCTTTCTGGGCATACTGGGTACAAATCTTTACGACTTCCTTGCTGTCCTCGATTGAGGCCTCTTCTTTGTCGAGGTTGATATTTTTCTTAATGAATACAACAGCCCTGTAAGCCCCGGTTGTAACTGCCTGGGTTGCTGCGCCGGTAAACCAGTAGATAACAGCGCCACCCATGAGAAGGCCGAGGATGATCTGGGGCTGCACGAGACTCAGCTTGGCAACAACATCTCCGAACATGTTCTCAAGAAGGATGATGATGCCGAAGACCATTGTAGTTGCACCGACGACGGCTGTACCGATAAGCACCGGTTTTGCCGTTGCCTTGAAGGTGTTGCCTGCGCCGTCAGCCTCTTCGAGGTAATCTTTGGCTGTATCAAAATTAGGTTCAAAACCAAACTGTTTCTTTATTTCTTCTTTTACGTTGGGAACTGACTCAATCCGGGAGAGTTCATAGACAGACTGGGCGTTGTCTGCTACGGGACCGTAACTGTCAACGGCGATTGTTACAGGACCCATGCCGAGGAAACCGAAGGCCACAAGGCCGAAGGCGAATACTGGAGCCGCAAATGTGAATTTCGCAGGCATGACTGCCATAATTGAGGGATGCATGGAAACAAGGTAGGCAATGAACATGAGAGTGAGGATTGTCAAGCCTTCCCAGAAAGCGGAGAAGTTACCGGCAACAAAACCGGAGAGGATATTCAGTGATGCACCGCCATGGCGTGCTGCGCTGACGCACTCCTGCACGTGACGCGACTTGGTGCTGGTGAAGACCTTGGTAAACTCAGGGATCAATGCACCGGCAATGGTGCCGCAGGAGATGATGATGGAAAGAGCCCACCACAGGCCGGGATACTTGGCGTCCAGGTCACCAAGGAGCATATAGCTTGCCCAGAAGGTAACAATGATTGAGACTGCCGAGGTGATCCATACGAGATTGGTAAGGGGCTGTTCAAAATCAAATTTTGTCTTTGAGCCATAAAGGGAAGAGGTGATGCCTTTATTGATGAAATATGAAACAAGGGAGGTAAGGATCATAAGAATACGCATTGCAAATATCCAGATGATCAGG
>JAPLKD010000057.1 GCA_026388245.1 Pseudomonadota bacterium
GCTGATATGAAGGTCAGATCCTTTGTTATCAACCATAAAAATAAGCAATTCCGATATATCCATAAAGCCCTCCTTTTATAATGATTCCAACTCTTTGAATGTTGGCAAATCTTCTATACCCTTAAGTCCGTATACTTCTAAAAATTTACCCGTTGTCCTGAATGTGATGGCTTTTCCGATTTCTTCATCCCTCCCTGCAATCTCGATTAATCTTTTACTGAGTAAATGTTTGATAACACGAGTAGAATCAACACCTCTTATAGCATCCACCTCCCTCTTTGTTACCGGCTGTTTGTAGGCAATCGCTGCAAGGGCCTCAAGCACTGATTTCGTTAACTCCACATCCTTTTCTTTCACGAATCTCTTGATCCACTCTTTATAATCGACCTTTGTCCTCATCTGAAAACCACCGGAAACCTGGACAATCTCCAATGCCCTCTCTGAATAATTGTACTCTTTTGTCAGTTCATTCAGGGCATCTTCCACGTCTTTTAATGAACATCCCCCGAGCTTTTTAAATAATCCTTTTGTTGTAACGGGTTTTGGTGATATGAAGAGAATTGCCTCTACAATCCGCTTGAGTTCCATTCTTTCAAAAACCCCGATACCATTGATACGATACCATTGACTTCTTCAGGATAGGCATACCAGTTAATATCTTTTTCCCTGGTAAACCATGTAAATTGTCTTTTTGCATAGTGTCTTGTATACTTTTTTATATCTTGTACCATATCTTCACGGGTAATTTCATCTTTAATATACTGGAGTATTTCCCTGTACCCTATGCTTGAAAAAGGCTTCTCTTTTCCGTGATAGCCCATGGCAAGTATATTTTTTACCTCTTCAACCCACCCGGCAATGAACATATCCTCGACCCTTTTATTGATTCTTGAATAGAGCTCGTTCCGTTCCCCCCTGAGGCCAATTTTTAATGCACTGTAATGCGGTTCCCTGAAACCGTGGATTTTCCCCCATTCTGACATCTTCACACCTGTTGAGCGAAAAACCTCCATAGCCCGTACAACCCTTACCCTGTCCCGAAAACTAATTCTCAAGGCATATTCAAGGTCCACCTTCTTCAATTCTTCATAAAATTGTATCGGGCCGCATATATATTCTTCGGTGAGGGCCTCTCTCAGGCCGGTTTCTTTCGGCGCAAGGAATAAGCCATAAAGCAACACCCTGATATACAGGCCTGTACCTCCCACAACAATGGGCACCTTTCCCCTGTTCACAACATCTTTAATCGAAAAATCTGCCTTCTCTTTAAATATGGCAGCATTAAACTCCTCATGGGGCTCCACGATATCAATGAGGTGGTGAGGAATTTCATCTGTCTGCCCATTATCGGGTTTGGCAGTCCCTATATCAAAGTGTTTATAGACCTGCATTGAGTCGGCATTGATAATCTCTCCACCAAAAGTTCTGGCAAGGTGCAGGGATAATTCGGACTTCCCGGTACAGGTAGGACCAAGTATAATGATTATTTTATTGAGATTATCCATATTCATCTGAAATCCTGAACTTGCTTTGCTTTAACGATCTGAATTTATGCCAGTATATCATTTGAGAACATCGGGAATATACAGTATAATATAATTTGTCATGTATTCAAGGGTTATCAAATTCGCCATTCTTTTAATCTTTCTGCCCGCTGTTTTTGGCGGCAGTTTCGGATACGGCCTCGTCAATTACCTTGAAATTCCCGATGTAAAACAGCTCGAATCTTATAAACCCAAGTCGTCAACGAGGCTTTATGCAGATAACAACAACCTCTTCGCCGAGCTTTTTGTGGAAAAAAGGGTACCCATTCCGATTACGGAAATGCCGAATCACCTCAAATATGCATTTATAGCCATTGAAGACGTGAGGTTCTACAAACATTTTGGTATTGATATAAGAAGTATCGGGAGGGCCGCCTTCAAAAACATCGCCCGCCGGGGAATCACAGAGGGGGCATCCACCATAACGCAGCAGCTTGCAAGGAACCTCTTCCTGACCTCCAAAAAAAGCTTTAAAAGAAAAATCGAGGAAGCCGCTCTTGCGATTCAGGTAGAGAGGGCTTACTCAAAGGATGAGATTCTCAACATGTATCTGAATCTCATTTATCTCGGTGAAGGCGCACATGGCGTTGAAGCGGCAAGCTATACCTATTTCCACAAAAAGGCAAACCAGTTAGCCATTGAAGAATCGGCAACCCTGGCAGCCCTCACAAAATCCCCTTCAAAATTGTCCCCCTTTAAAAATCCTTCAAGAGCCATCGAAAGAAGAAATATTGTACTGAGAAAAATGTACGATGCAGGATTCATTGATAAAAGCGCCTACATGCAGGCGATGAAGACCCCTCTGACCCTCGCGCCATTCAGGGCCTACGAGAAAAAAACCGGATATTTTATCGAGTACGTGAAACAGAATCTTGACGAATTTGTAGAAAATTCACAGGACATATATACCAAAGGACTCAATATAAAAACCACGGTAAACCTTAAAATGACAGAATATGGCTATGAGGCGATCGAAAAAGGGCTGCAGTCTTATAAGACAAGGCACCCCAATATAACCGCACTCCCTGAGGTTGCCCTCATAGCGATTGAGGTAAAAACAGGCGATATCAAGGTCATGATAGGCGGGAGGGATTTTACATCTTCGCCCTATAACAGGGCAGTTCAGGCAAAGAGACAACCCGGTTCCGCCTTTAAACCCATTGTTTATCTCACTGCATTGGAGAAAGGTCTTCGCCCTGACACCATCCTGAGGGATGCACCCATATCTTTCACAAACCCATATACAAAAGCGGTGTGGCAACCAAAAAACTATAAAAATGAATATTTTGGCGATGTTACTATGCGGAGGGCACTCGAACTGTCTCTGAACACCGCCAGCGTACGACTGCTTGAAATAGTTGGCGTCGAAAACGTCATAGATATGGCAAGGAGACTGAACATAAACAGCAACTTTGCGCCAAATCTCTCTTTGGCCCTGGGCACAACGGAAATAATTCCCTTAGACCTTGCATCTGCCTATGCAACCTTTGCAAGGAACGGCGTTTATATCTCGTCTGTGGCCATAAGGAATATTGCTACCATTGAAGGAGAAGAAATCTATACCGAAGAAATCCTCAAGGAAGGTGTGGTTTCCCCTGAGGCCGCCTATGCACTTGTTGATATAATGAAAGGTGTCGTTAAAAAAGGGACTGCGAGGAGTGCAGCATCAATGCCTTATTATCTTGCAGGAAAAACAGGCACCACCGATGACTTTAAAGATGCATGGTTCGTTGGCTTTTCACCAAACCTGCTCTGCCTTGTCTGGATTGGATACGACAAACCTGTCAGCCTGGGGAACAAGGAATCAGGAGGCACGGCAGCCCTGCCTATATGGATTGATTTCATGGCAAAGGCACTGCCCATATACCCGAATGATGACTTCGCACAACCGGCAAAACCAGCCTCCGAGCAACAACTTGTGGATAAGGAGCAACAATAAACCACTATGCACAAAGCAGTATGCAGTAAACACTTCGGACTAAGCACTATAATATATCTGTTTCTCTGGTTATAACAAAAGAAACTAAAGAAACCGGAAAAACTAAAATAACTAAAACAACACGTCATTCAGATGCATGTACCAGTTCGATCACCGTTATTTCCGGCGGCGCGAGGAAGCGCATCGGCGGACCCCATGTCCCTGCTCCGCTGCTTGTGTAAAGATACGATTTATCACTTATCTTGTGGAATCCGGTATAGAGCGGGAAAAAGATTTTTACAACATACCGGAATGGAAATATCTGCCCCTTATGCGTGTGGCCTGAAAGCTGAAGGTCAAAAAAGTCCACAGCGCCCCGGTCAACAACAGGTCTGTGTTTGAGCAAAATGGTAAATTTCTCCTGTGGAAGGCTTAAAAGCAATGCCCTTTCGTAAATGAAGTTATTCTTATAGTTAACCCCTGCTGCATCATCAACACCTGCAATATTGATAACATCTCCAACGTTAACCCCCCTGCCCCTCAAAACCTCAAACCCTGCCTGTTCCATGAAATCAACGGAAGCGTCAATCCCGGCATAGTATTCATGATTACCTGTTATGGCAAATTTGCCGTAGGTCGGATTTATTCGTTTTAACGGCTCAATAGATGTTTTTAATTTGTTAAAGCGCCCGTCAATAAGGTCACCTGTTGAGACAAGAATATCAGGTTTAATATCCCTGATTTTGTCTGCGATCTGTTCCATCCTTTTCTTCCCTATAGTAAGGCCGATGTGGACATCGGAAACCTGAACAATTCTGAGTGTACCCACTTTTTTTTGTATCTTCGGGGTTTTGATAGTTATTTTTTCAATCCTTATTTGCGTCGCCTCATAAAACCCGTATGGCGTAATCAACAAAGCGCATACAAACGGAATAACAAAAAAGTATCTGTCGGCATGTATAAACCTTGAAACGTCTGTTTTTGATATTAAACCCACTAAATATACGCACAATCTCAGAAAATCGATGCAGATAGATACGGAAAAGAACAGAAACAGTACCACCATCCACGTGTACCCGATATAAACCATGAAACGTGCAAAATTATCATGACCGGCCTTTTCCATCAGGCGTACCGCAACAGGGGCAAAAACCATTATGAGCATAAAAATGGTGATACAAATGCCGGTAATTTTGCCAAACAGATAGGCACGTTTTAATTTCAAAAAAACATAAAAATGAAGTGTGCTATAAAGTAAGAAAAAGCTGACGAGGAAAAAATTCATTTCTTTGAGAATTGTTTATGTTACGCCTGCAATACCTCCATAAGTTTTATCTCAAAAACAAGGTCTTTACCGGCAAGAGGATGGTTCAAATCAAGCGCGATACCTTCATCACCTATGTCTGTAACAGTAACATTAGTAATACTGCCTTCAGGCGAGCGCATCTGCAACACCATCCCTATCTCTAAATCGATATTCGGAATATATCTGTTTGTTAACGGGATTATTTTAATATCTTCGAGGGCCGCCTCTTCCTTTTTGCCTGTCTTTTGTCGGGCGGGCTTCGTCGACAGTTATGGTACGCCCCATGAACTGGGTGCCGTTCAAGTCTTTCTTCACCTTCTCGGCTTCCATCTGCGTTGCCATCTCAACAAATCCAAACCCTTTGCCCTCGATGATCCGTATATCTCTCACTTCTCCAAACTGTCCAAATAACTCTTTCAATTGTTCGCTGCTTACCGAATAGCTGAGATTTCCTACATAAAGTTTGCTGCCTTCCATTCTATCTCCTCCTTGTTTTTTTCTTCATGCTTCTTTTGGAGATAGAGGCAATGAACCGCATATGCTCCATACTGAAACATTTAATGTATGTAAAAACATTGAACCAATCGAGCCAATGAAGTATCATAAATTAAATATTGAAAAAAAGAAAGTATTTTAACTATAATCTTTTAGTAACTTTTGCAATATTAATTTATTATGTGTTACAATTAAAAGCTGTGTTCTCAATTTATCTACCTTTTGCTAACGGACGATCAAGCGAAGCGCAGAAAGGCTCGAGGCCACAAATAAACAAATTGATACAGGATTTGCAAAAAAGAGAAAAAAAATATGACGATAGAACATAAATTGCCTTCACTGAAAATAAAAGGGAAAACTATAAAATTCCCTATCATTCAGGGTGGGATGGGAGTTGGCGTATCCCTCTCGCCTCTCGCCAGTGCCGTTGCAAAAGAGGGAGGGGTTGGAATTGTGTCGAGTGCCGCCCTCGACAGGCTTGTTACAAAAAGGACCGGCAAACCGCACAATACATATGAGGCAACACGTGAAGAAATATCTCTCGCAAAGGCCAAAGGAGGCATTGCAGGCATAAACATCATGGTTGCCCTTGGTAGAGATTATGATGATTCCGTAAAGGGTGCAATTGATGCAGGCGCAGATGTTATCATTTCCGGCGGAGGTCTCCCCCTGGGTCTTCCAGGCGTCAAAAAACCAGGAGATACCGCCCTGATCCCCATCATCTCGTCAGCACGCGCCCTCGAGCTTATCTGTAGGAAGTGGGAAAGGCTGGGCTATCGGCCCGATGCAGTTGTGCTCGAAGGACCCCTTGCAGGCGGCCATTTAGGGTTTAAGTTCGAGGATATAGGTCTCGAATCAAACAGGCTTGAAAACCTTTTCCCTCCTGTAAAAGAGGTATCTTTGCAGCATGGCGGGTTTCCCGTTATCGTGGCAGGCGGTATTTATACCCACGATGATATTCTGAAGTTCCTTCAGATGGGGGCAGACGGGGTACAAATGGGAACAAGGTTTCTGGTTACTGAAGAAAGCAGTGCAACACCCGCATACAAACAGGCTGTTATCGATGCTAAAAAAGAAGACATTCTGGTTGCGCACAGACCCGGCTCACCATGCGGATTGCCTTTTATGGTGCTGAAACAGTCCCCTATGTTTGCCTCCGCCCTTGAAAGAAAGAGAAAACCGCAGTGCGATAAAGGGTATGTACTCACCAAAAACGGGGACGGCCGATACATGCGCTGCATTGCAAAAAACGACAATGAAGGTGCATTCTGTATATGTAACGGTCTTTTAAGCTCCGCAGGCTACAATCCTCAAGACGAGGAACCGCTTTATACAGTAGGTGTAAACGGCTATAGACTTGATAAGATTGTGAGTGCCACAGAGTTAATGCATGAACTGACAAGTAAAACGCAATAACGTCAGGCGATAGTCTTTTAATGCCAGCCTAAATCGTTTCTTCCACCTGTAATACAAATGTCTTCAGCCCAATCTTCGGATGCTCTTTTCTTATCATGTTTATGGTTTCCCGTATGAGGGACATAGCATCATCTTCCACCACAATCGCAAGAACATTGTTTTTCCCCGGCCAGATATGGGTGCCGAGTTTTGGCTCTGTCTCTTCTCCCTCTCCGTAGACCTCTTTCCATTTTGTGTACCTCTGTATATATGCCTTTTTTAATGCACCTATTACGATTTCATCAGAGACATCATTATACACTAAAATGAGCATCTTCATACATCACCTCTTAATTGGTTTTCTCTTAAAAATCCTCCCCTGTATCTCATCAAACAAATCGTATGCCACCGGCACAACAATGAGTGTCAGGAGGAGTGATGTCAAAAGACCGCCGATGGTTGCAAGTGCCATGGGTGAACGGGTCTCGGCACCCTCCCCTATTCCGATGGCTATCGGCAACATGCCGAATATCATGGCAAAGGTTGTCATGAGAATGGGGCGCAATCTTACCGGTCCTGCCTGGAGTATAGCATCTCTTCTCGACATGCCTCTTTCTCTCAAAACATTTGCATAATCCACAAGGAGGATCGCATTCTTCTTTACAAGACCCATAAGGAGAATAAGACCTATAAAACTGAACATATTAAGGGTTTTGCCAAAAATGAGAAGAGCGCCAAAGGCACCGATAAACGAAAAAGGCATTGAAAGGAGCACTGTAAAAGGATGGGTAAAGCTTTCAAACTGAGCCGCAAGCACCATGTAGGCCATAATTACACCGAGTATCATGGCAAACATCAGATAGCCAAAGGATTCAGCCATCATATCTGCCTGGCCTTTATATCTTCCTGAATATCCTGCCGTAAGTACCTTCCCGGATATTTCATTAAGTTCATTCATTGCCTGCCCGAGCGGTTTTACTTCAAGGTTCGCAAATATTGTAACAGCCCTCTGCCTGTCTACCCTGTTTATTATACTCGACCCGCCGGATTCCTGTAGGCTTGCAATATTTGAGAGCTGCACAAGGCGTCCATCCTGTGCCTTAACATACACATTCCCTATATCATCAGGGTTTACCCTGTTCTGGGGGATTAACCTTGCCCTGACATCGTATCGCCTCCCCTTCTTTTCGTCCTTGTATTTCGTTACCTCTACTTCTCCACCGATAAGAAAATTTATTGCCTCTGCCACTGTAGTTACATCAACACCAAGATTAGCGGCCTTATCCCTGTCGATGAATACCAGGACTTCAGGTTTTCCTGTTTCAAGGGAGGTATCGGCATCAACAATCCCCGGGAGTTTTGAAAACTGGTTCATAACCTCGCGGGTGTAATTTTCAAGATCCTGGAGGTTGCTGCCCCTGATGCTGTAGAGGATCGATACCTGCCTCTGCCCTCCTCCGATCATGGATACATTTTCAACAGAGGCCCGCAAACCCGGTATGGCTCTGATTGTCCTTCTTACCTCGGCCTTTATCTGTTCCTGGCTTTTTTTTCTTTGAGACTTCGGCTTGAGAACAACGCTCATATTGGCCCTGTTCACCTCTCTTGTTAACCCGCCCCCTTGTGAATAGAGAATGGTCTTTACTTCAGGAACCTGCCTTATAATCTCCTCTACCCGCTTGAACATGCGGTCTACCTCATCAACCGAGTAATCAACGGGGGCCTGCAGCCTCATAACAAACCTGCTCTGGTCTTCTGAAGGGATAAACTCCTTACCGATAAACTTTGTAAATGTAAGGCTCATGACAAAGATAGAAATTGCAAGAATAAGTACAGTTTTCCTATGATTCATGGCAATGTCGAGGAGCTTTTTGTATTGTCTTTCCAATCTGACATATTCTCTCTCAAGCATATCGGAAATCTTTGTAAAATAATGCTGATGGCGCAACCTGCCAAAGAGAGATTTCCGGTTTTTTTCATCTGACGAGGTATCTGCTGTTTTTTCATGTTTCTTCAAAAACAACGATGCCATCATCGGGGTAAGCGTAAAGGAGACAAACCACGAGACTATTACAGCAAATACAACGGTAAGACCAAACTGGAAGAAGAACCTTCCGATTATGCCTTTCATAAAGGCTACCGGTATGAATATGACGATAATCGCAAGGGTTGTTGCCGAAACTGCGAGACCTATTTCAGAAGTTGCGAAAAGCGAAGCCTCCCGTGGCGTCATGCCTTCTTCGATATGTCTGTGGATGTTTTCGATGACAATAATGGCATCATCGATAAGTATTCCAATCGAAAGAGACAGGGCAAGCATGGACATGTTGTTGAAGGTAAAACCAAAGGCATTCATTATGGCAAAGGTTGAAATAACAGAAGCAGGTATCGCCATGGCGCTTATTATAGTAGTTCGTATATTCCTTAAAAACAAAAGCACTGCAAAAATTGCAAAGAATCCCCCGTAAACGAGGTGATGCTGGACTTCGTCAATTGAGCGTTTTATGAAGTCAGACTGGTCAAAGGCAATATTAAGATTCATACCTCCAGGTAAAGTATCCCGGATCTTAGTAACTTCCTTTTTTACCCGGTCGACAACCTCAACGGTATTCGTGCCTGATTGTTTCTGTATACCAAGGCTTACTGAACTTACCCCGTTGAAACGTGCTATGGACCGTTTTTCCTCCATGCCGTCCTCTGCCCGGCCCACATCTCTAAGTTTTACTGATGCCCCCTTATAGTGGCCCACAATAAATAAGGTCATTGAATTGTTGTATTGTCGGGAATTCACCCTTTACCTTGACGGTGTATTCCTTTGTATCGGTTTCGATCCATCCGCCCGGCAATTCAATATTTCCCCTCTGTAATGCGCTGAGCACTTCATGGGCTGTAATTCCATATGCCCTTAATTTATCGTTATCAAGCCATATTCTTGCCTGCCTCAGACGCAGCCCGTACATCCTGATTGCTCCTACCCCGTTTATCTTCTGCAATTGTTCTTTTAACACTTCATCGGCATAGGTAGAGAGGTCTTTTACTGATTTTTCGCCTGAGAGGGCAAGCCACAGGACAGGTGTCGCATCGGGGTCTACCTTTTCTATAATCGGTTCATCAATATCTTTCGGCAATTTTGACCTGATGATGGATATTTTCTCCCGTACGTCCTGCACGGCAAGGTCGATATCCCTTTCGAGGATAAATTCAACATTAACAACAGATGAACCTTCAGTGCTTGTTGAGGTAATGGTCTTGACGCCATTAATCGTATTAATGGACTCCTCAACCTTGTCCGTAACATCAATATCCATGATTTCTGAGCTTGCGCCCTTGAGCCGTGTAGTGACATTCACAATAGGCATGTCAACTTTCGGGAAAAGATCAACCCCGATGCTGGGGTAACTGACAACCCCCATCACAACAAGGGCCAACACCATCATTGTCGCAAAAACAGGTTTCTTTACAGATATATCAGATAACCACAAGTTAACCTCTAATTTTGAATTTTGAATTTTGAATTTTGAATTTGAAAAACCATTGAACCCTTCTAAATTTTATATTTTCGCGGTTCGCGCTATGAGTTTCGCAATAATTCATCTTTACTTTTTCCTTTTGCGCCTTACTCCTTACCCCTTACTCCTTACTCCTCACTCCTTAGTGACTTTCGACTGTTGCACATTCACTTTGACCCCTTCAGACAGATTCTGCTGGCCGGCAAGCACAACATTTTCTCCTTCTTTAACCCCTTCAATAACTTCCATCAACTCTCCATACTTGCTTCCAACTTTAATCAATCTCTGTTTTGCCCTGTCGCCCTCAACTATGAACACCTTTATCTTGTCAGCCTCGTATAAAAGAGATGTGACGGGAATGACAACAGTATCTCTTTCGGTCCCTGTATAAAGCATTACCTTTGCAAAAAGGCCTGGCTTCAGTGCATTGCCGGGATTCGGGACCAGTGCTTCCACTAAGAGTGTTCGTGTTTTTTCTTCAAGGCTCGGATAAATAATGCTCACCTTTCCCCTGAATTCCTTGCCAGGGAATGCATCAACCTTTAATAATGCATCCTGCCCTGTCTTAAGTTTTCCCACATCTTTTTCAGGCACCGCAAACTGTAGTTTTATGGGATTGGGCTGAATAAGAATAAAAAGCTGATTACCAACTCTAACAAAATCTCCAATTGAAACCTTTTTTTCCTTAACCACACAGGAAAGAGGAGCATATATTTTTGTTTTTGTAAGTTTCTGTTTTGCAATGGAAAGCAATGCCCTTGCCCTCTCACGTTCAGCCTCCGCCAGGGCAAGCTTTGTTGTCACATCATCGAATTGTTGCTGTGTCACAAGTTCTTCTTTATAGAGAGCCTCTTTTCGTGTAAATTCCAGTTTCGTATTTGCAAGGGTGGCCTCTGTTTGTTTTAACACTGCCTCATCCCTTTTTACCTCATTGACATAATCCATATCGTTTATGGCGGCAAGGAGCATGCCCTTTGAAACTATTGTTCCTTCGTCAACGTTCACACTCTTTAAAATCCCTTCAATCTCAGCGCTTACAAAAATCTCTTCGTTCGGGTTTAATGTGCCTGTTGCTTCAATAAAGGGTCTGAGAGATTTTGTTTCTACAGGTTTGACCTGGACATTGAATGTCTTTTCTGCAACTGCCTTTGTTTCTTTTTTCTTACACCCGGTTAAAAATAGTGAATAGTGAATAGTGAATAGTGAATAGATTAAAATAACCAATACAACTTTTTTGTTCATAATGCTATGGCTCCTGATTTTCTATGGGTTAGATGAAGTAGAAGGCTTCAAATTCGAACCTCTGTCTTCTGTCTTCTGTCTTCTGATCCCTGATCCCTTTCACTGTTCACTGTTCACTGTTCACTGCCCTTTTGACCCCTGACCCCTGGCGTCATTGTTGATCACTGTCTTCAAAAGTGTTCCCGTTGTCCGCTTCACTCTCAAAATAGATAATTGATAACTATACACTGAATCGGCCAACTGCCTCTCTGCCGTTACGAGTAACGCATTGGCATCCATAACATCTACGCTGTTGGCAAGACCGAAATCGAACTGTTTTGAGACGGCATTGTAATTATCATTGGCAAAAACATACTGATCTTCAAGGGATTTCAAAACGCCTCTCTGAGTAATATAGTCGAGGTATGCACCATCCACTTCAATACCGATACTCTTCTTCAGATCGCTCTGTGAAAAATCAGCCTGCCTTGCTTTTGACATTGCCTCCTTTATCTCGGCATTTCTCAGCCCGCCCTCAAAAAAAGGAAAGCTTATCCTGACACCACCGTAAATATTTTCATTTATAAGGCCCATAGTGGGAGGGGATTCGTCCTTTTTTACATACGTACCCTCAATTGATACGGTAGGCCAGTTCGCTCCTTTGGCATATGTAATCTGACTATTCGCTATCTTTTTCTGTAAATCGGCAGATTTCAATTCTGCACGCTCATTGTCTGCGATCTCTTTTAAGCATTCAGCAGTCAAGGGCTGGCAGCGGTTTAAAGTAAAATCAGATTCCCGATACTGAATGCTGGATGCCGGATTTTTCCAATCGAACTTCAGCTTGCTGTCTTCTGATTCCTCATCTTTAACGCCATATTCCCCTTCAATACCGACAATTCTTGCAAGAAGAGCCTTCGTGTATTTAAGAAAATTTTGAGACTTGATTAAATCAGACTGAGCACCGGAGAGTTCTGCTTCTGCCCTGAACACAGCAGTTTTTGTCACCTCTCCAACCTTTAATCTTGTCTGTGCAGCGTTTCTATGCTTTGTAAGCCTGTCAACAGCAGCCTGTGAAATTTCAGCAAGCTTCTTTGCCCGCAGCACATCATAATATACTGTTGCAACGTTTATTGTATATCCCTCTTTAATAGCATAGAGATCATATTTGCTTTTTTCCACACCGTCTTTTGAGATCCTGTATGAAGTAATCTCCCTTCCCCCCATTGACATTGCCTGTTCAAGCCTTGCACCATAGGATAAACCTTCATTAGGTTGATTTAAAGAGCCGGTGCTCGATACTGCCGTATCGGTGTATCGCGTATAACTGCCGGTTCCGTAAACTTTAGGCAATAAAGCAGACATCGCCTTATCTTTGCCTCTTTCTGCAATATAAACGTCTTCTTCGGATATTTTTACCTTTTCAGACCTTTCAAGGGCAATCCGGTAAAGGTCGTTAAGGGTATACTCGACAGCAGGACTGTAAGAGTACATGCAGAATACAACACCCAAAACTGCTAATATTTTGATGATCGTTATTCGCCTTCTCACCTTCTCACCTTCTCACCTTCTGCCCTATTGGTTCGCTTGAGGAGTCCTCCAAGCATAAGCCTGCAACATTCTTTGGGCGAAAAAAGATTGTCGGGATCAACAACGATGGATAAAATAAATCCCCTCATGGTTCCCATTATGATCTTTGTCACTTCTTTTGCATTGCATTCCGTGAAGACCCCTGATTGTATCCCTCGCGCAACGATGCCTTCTATGATGCCTCTCTGTTCTTTGAAAAATTCCCTTTTTATATCAATCGCAAAGGCAAATCCGTGCTCCCTGCCTTGGGTAAGTATGAGTTCCTTATGGGTTTTTGCATACTCGAGATACATCATGATAAACGATGAGATTGCCTTGACAGGGTCTTCAATTTCGCTGATTGATGTTTTTACCTGAGCAGAAAAATCATCCAACCTTTCTTTTATAAGGGTCAGATAAAGCTCTTCTTTGTTTGCGAAATAAAGGTAAACACCACCGATACTGATACGGGCAGTAGAAGCAATCATCCTCATGCTGGCACCTTTATAGCCGTATTCAGAAAATACTTTAAGGGCAGCGTCGAGGATTCTTTTTTTTGAATTAATTCCTGAACGTTTGTTCATATGAATGTTTGTTCAGTCTATAAGAACTGGGGAAACATGTCAATAATTTATTTGCTTGTATTCCTGATGCTGGATGCCGGATGCTGGATGTCGGTTCAAAAGGGGTCAAGGGGTAAGGATTCAAGGTGTCAAGTGAAATTCGCTCGAACCCTTGAACCCTCGAATCCTTGAATCCATTATCGGCTTACAACTAACAGCTGATTTCGCTATAAGCCAAAGAGCAGGGCGATCCGGTATGCTATCATCCCTCCGCAATACGAGATAAGCAACATGGCAATGAAAGATGCAGAAAACCACTTCCAGCTTCCCATCTCCTGTTTCATGACAACAATTGTCGGCAAACAGGGTATGAAGAGCATTAAAGAAACCAGGAAAGAGAGCGCCGAGGCATGACTTATGAGGTTTGGCAAAACAGCCCTCAATCCATACTCCCCTGCATTATAGAGTACGCCGAGTGTGGCAATGGCATTCTCTTTGGCAACAATACTCGAAATAAGTGCTACCAGCATCTTCCAGTCCAGGCCAAGGGGACGACCGATCGGTTCAATAAATTGTCCGACCCAGCCAAGTATGCTATCCTCTATTCTCCCGCCCGGAAAATTCGAAAAAATCCAGATGACTACAGAAAAAACAAGAATAACGGTTCCAGCCTTTTTGATAAATAAAACTGTTCTGCTCCATATGGCAAACATAATGGTTTTCATGTCGGGTTTATGGTAGAGCGGCAATTCCATAATAAAAGGTATCGGCTCGTATTTGAGCATAAATCTGTTGACAAACATGCCTGCAATCCCTAAAGCAATCAAATTTGAGGCAACAAGGGCCCACGAGACGATCATCGCCTTTTCCCCGAATATTGCAGCAGTGATAAACGTCAGGGCGGCAAGTCTCGCTGTACAAGGCACAAAGGGCGTAAGGAATATGGTCAGGAGTCTTGCCTTTTTTGACTCCACTATCCTGGTGCCGAGAATGGATGGCACGTTGCATCCAAAACCGAGACACATGGGCATGAAACTCTTCCCGTGAAGCCCTATGATATGCATAAACCTGTCCATGACAAAGGCCGCCCTCGCCATGTAGCCCACGTCTTCAAGAAAGGCCATTGCAGCAAAAAATATGATGAGGAGAGGTATAAATGTGAGGACCGATCCCACACCGCCTATAATGCCACTTACCAAAATCCCCCTTATCCAGAATGGCGCATGAGACAGCCAGGCTTCCATTGATTGTCCGAAAGAACGCATCACAGATTCAAGCAACTTCTGTACCGGAAATCCGATCGTGAAGGTCAGGGTAAAAACAAATCCAAGGATTCCCAGAAGGACCGGGATACCAATTATTGGTCTGGTAAGCACATGGTCAATCCGGTCGGTTATCAGCACCTGTCCCATCTTAAACCGAGAGATTGTGGCACGCGTAACCCGCTCGATCCAGTCATACCGTCCGCCCACAACAGCACGGAGGGCGTCTTCATGCTTCACAAGCAGGGCAAGGACTTCGTTCCAGGCACTGACAGGCATGATTTGCCGCATTTCCGCAGTAACTTCGGCGTCTCCTTCCATAAGCTTTATTACAGTCCACATCTCCTGGTGTGGCGGAGGAACATGTTCCCTTACGAGATCAACCAGTTTATTGAATATCTCCTGATGATCCTCAGTCACTCCCGGCATCTTTGGATTGTATATGAACTTGCCTTTTGCAAGGTCTACAACTGTTGTGAGAAGCTCTTTTATGCCCCTGTTTTTTGTAGCAACCATGGGAACAGCCGGTATATTAATAGACTTCTGGAGGGCTTCAACGTCGATATGCATTCCCTGCGACTCTGCCACATCAATCATATTCACACCCACAACCACAGGAGGCCCGAGGATGAGCAATTCTGAAAGCAGGTAAAGGTTCCGCTCAAGCGCTGAAGCATTGACAATCATGATGATCGCATCAGGGTGCTCATGTATAATGAAATCCCTTGCAACCCTTTCTTCCTCTGAAAAAGCACTGAGGCTGTATGTCCCCGGGAGATCAACAATCTTAATATCATAATCTTCCAGGACATGAGCCCCTTCTTTTTTCTCAACCGTTTTCCCTGGCCAATTTCCCACATGTTGCGAAAGTCCTGTAAGAACATTAAAAACTGTCGATTTTCCAACGTTTGGTTGTCCTGCAAGGGCAACGAGGAGTGTTTTTCTTGCCCTTACTTTTTCTGCTTCTTCATCCGGGGTTTGCATTTTTGCAACGAGGATTTTGTGCGCCTCACCCCTTCCAAGGGCAATGCGCGTATCAGAGGCAAAAACAATAATTAAACCACTGATGTTTCTCAGGACCTTAATCCTGATACCGGGAACAATCCCCATCCCTGCAAGTCTGCTTGAAAAACCTTCCCCTCCGGCAAGTGAGTAGACTATGCCCTCTTCACCCTCATCAAGCGACGTTATAGGTAACAGATCGTCATTCACATTGTCATTCACACATTCATTCCCTGTACATTTTCTGCATTTAATCTAATTTTTACTATGCCCGCCGATCAATGTCAATGAAAGGGAAAAGATGTGGTAGATTCCATAGTCAAAAAAAGGGGGGGTTGTGTCTGAAGTTTATCCCAAATATGTCGTTAGGAAGGTGTCGGGGTATCCCGGAGCAAACCGTCGAGAGGCGAGGAAGCTTGGCCTTTTGCGTATGCAAAAGTTCCGAAGCCGAACGCGAGCGATTGAAGCCGCTGGAGCGAAATGAGCGTGTTTGCGAGAGATGTTCCGACACCCATGATGATTCTAATGATAAATCCGGGTTTATTTCTCTGGTCTGTAGATGGGTATCACATAAGGGCCTTCCGGAATAACGGCCACACGGGTATCTTTTTTTGCTTTGATCATTCTCTCGATGGTTTCCTTCAGTGATTTTACAATGGCAACGCCTGTCAAAGATTGTTCTTCCTTTGAAAGGCATCCGCTGTACAGGTGTATCGTCCCCAGTTTCATTGCCTTTATCTGCATGACCGATTCCCACTCATCAATACCGGCATACTGCTTTTGAGCAGTTTCTTCGATGAATCTGTCAGCCCCCATAGTGATCAGTCTGGCCTGCGAATCGGCATATTCCGGGGCGCCAAGCCCCTCTGAGCATTCTGATACAACAAAAAGATCTCCGCCCGGCTCCAGTATGTCAGCAACACCCACCATCCCCTTTATGGTCTGGTAATAGTTCCTGTCCAGAGGATAACCTGCGGCGCTGGTAATGATTGTTTTGTATTTTCGTGGAACAGGGATTTCAAAATACGGTCGCGCAAAGGAAACGGCAGCAAGATGACTCTCTTCAATTTCACCAAAATTGACAAAGGAAATATTACGGTCTTCATCGATGACCGTATTTATCGCGAGGCTTCCACCAACCATCCTGACGGCTGCCATCTGTTCCTCATGGAGGGGATTGCCTTCTATTACACAGTTTGCCACACCTTCGTTGTTTAACATCCCGGTCGAATGTAATGCCTTGATTGTATCCTGATGGGCAACACCAGGTACAATAAGCTTCCTCCCGCCCGAATATCCGGCCATAAAATGAGGTTCAACGAGGCCGATTGCAATCCGCAATCCGGCATGTACAAATCGACGGTCAAGTCTCACCGGCATCCCTCGCGGAGTAGTCCCCAGGAAAACATGGTCTTCGTCGTTTCTGGCAAAGTGATTGGCCACTTTCACGGTTTGCAGCACCCAATCGTTTCCGATTAGTTCACGGAGTTCCTCTCCTTCGTTGGGCCGGTGGAGGCCCGTTGCAACGAGTACTGTTATCGAGCCGGGATGCGCCCCTGCATTGATCAATTCTTCAATGAGTACGGGCAATACGATTGAATTGGGAACAGGTCTGGTGATATCGCACATGAGGATGCAAATGCTTTTACTCTCTCGTGCGTACTCTCTCAAAGGCTTGGAGCCCACAGGGTGGAAAAGGGCAGACCTCACTGCCTCTGCGGAGTTGCTGAGAACCGGCATTTCCTTCTTGCGTATTATGTCAACTTCACTATTATCAGGAAGGTCTATAGGCAATCCATTTTTGCCGTACCTCATAAGTATGCGCATATGTTACCTTAATCTTGAATCTTTAACGAAATTACATACCGAGATAGGCCTGCCTCACGAGATCAGACTTTATCAATTCTTCTCCCTTGCCTTCCAGTACGATGCGTCCTGTCTGGAGAACATAGGCCCGGTGTGAGACATGGAGTGCCTCAAAAACATTCTGCTCCACAAGCAACACCGTAACGCCTTTCTCGCTTATCTCCCGCACAATAGTAAAGATTTCCGAGACGAGCTTTGGCATCAGCCCGAGGGAAGGTTCGTCAAGCATCAGGAGGGATGGGCGTGACATTAACCCCCGGGCAATAGCCAATTGCTGCTGCTCTCCGCCACTGAATGTATCTGCGCGCTGGTTCTTCCTCTCCCGCAAGATGGGAAAGCTATTGAATACGTCTTCCAGGGCATCTTCCACTTCATCCTTAGAGTCAAGGGCATACGCACCTAACAAAAGATTGTCTAAAACGGATAACCTGCCGAAAAGCCTTCTTCCTTCAGGAATCATGGATATCTTTTTCTTTACGATTTCATATGGGGGGGTTTGACTGATAGGGATACCATCCAGGAGGATCTCACCCTTTTGCGGATGCATAAGACCGGATATTGTCTTTAGGATGGTCGATTTTCCAGCCCCGTTAGAACCGATGAGACCGATCACCTCACCTTTATCGATATGAAAGGAAACATCCTGTAATGCCAGGAGACCCTTGTATCCAACAGAAATATTATTGACTGACAGCATAGCACTCCCCTAAATAGGCTGAAATTACTTCTGTGCTGCATACGACTTCTTTCGGCGGCCCTTCCATAATCTTTTTTCCTGAATTCAAGACAATGACCCTGTCGGATATCTCCATAACAGCTTCCATTACATGCTCGACAACAACAAGGGTCGTCCCGTTCTTTCTGATATTTTTCAGCAAATCTATTATCCCTCTCAGTTCTACAATCGTTAGCCCCGCCATTGATTCATCGAGCATCAAAAGTTTTGGCTGGGTAGCCAGGGCCATGGATACTTCAAGCCTCTTTTTGTCTGCAATAGTGAGTTCTGTTCCCAGAAAATTTTTCTTTTCTGTAAGGCCGGTAAATGCAAGCACCTCTTCTGCCTTCTCAATTGCATGGTTAATTCTGGTAAAGTGGAGCAACGCACCGGTCATTACATTTTCCAGAACAGTCATGTCGCTTATTATCTGTACCACCTGAAAGGTTCTTGCTATACCCATTTTACAGATTTTGTAAGCCTTGTAACGGGTTATGTCTTCACCGTAGAAAAGGATATTTCCGCTATTCACCGGATAGAAACCGGTGATGCAGTTGAAAAGCGTGGATTTTCCGGCCCCGTTCGGCCCTATAACGCTGACAATCTCCCCTTCTTCTACGGTAAAGTCAATGTTGTCATTTGCATAAAGTCCACCAAAATGTTTTGTAACACCTTTCACCTCTAAACAGGAAGCCTTCTTCATTTTGCCCTCTTACCCATATTAGTAAAAAATCCCCACACACCCTTTGGCTGATACATTGAAATTAAGGTAATCAGGAATCCGTAAATAAGCATATCAATGCCGGTACCCCTATGTCCCAGCCAGATCCTCGTAAACTCGGACAGAGGTATTAAGACGAGCGCCCCGATGACGGGCCCCATGACTGAACCTGCGCCTCCAAGCATGGAAATCAGAACGAGCTGAATCGATATCGGTAAAAGCATGACGCTTTCCGGGTCTATGTAAAGAACATACTGTGCGTAAAAGGTGCCCGCCATGGCCGTTAAAAAGGCGCTGACCATAATGGCTATCAGACGGTACCAGACAACGTTGATACCGAGGACTTTGGCTACATCGTGGCTCTCTTTAATGGCACGGAAATAATACCCCATCTTGGATGTGCTGATAAGATAACAAACAATGAGTGCAATGATCAGGAAAGCGAGCATGATGTAGTAATAGGGCAGCTTTGATGAGTGAAACATGAAATCCTTGAAGCCTCCATCCAGCATGGGCAGGGATAGACCTTCTGCAGCGCCGACGAGTTTCCAGTTATTAAAATGAATCCGGACAATTTCACCGAAAGCGATGCTTGCGATGGCAAAATAATGACCCCTCAAATCGGAACAGGGATATCCAATGGCTGCAGCAACGAAGGCAGCAACCAACCCGCCGGCGATCATTCCTATCCATGGGTTCACCTGGTAGGAGATGAGAAGAAAAGAAGAAGTATATGCCCCGATTCCGAAAAAGGCCACCTGTCCGAAAGAGAACATCCCTGCATACCCGCCCATGATATTCCAGGCAACCGCCATCATGGCAAACATAAAGAACAGGATCGCCACATGCTGCACAGCAGTATTGGTAACAACAAGAGGGAAGATGATTGCAAGGATTAAAGCGATACCGATATAAGAAAACTGTTTAGTCATAACATTTTGCATATCTTACCACCCTAAGAGACCTTGAGGCCTTATCCAGACCGTAATAAGATAGATCATGAACACAATTGCATATTTATATGAAGGATCAAAAAAGAAACCGCCCAGGGTTTGTACGAGTCCAACCAGTATACCGGCTATGAACGCCCCTGAGATACTGCCGAAGCCGCCAAGCGCTACAACGCAGAACGCAATCGTCCCGAAGACACCTCCAACCTGAGGATAGATGTAATAATAGGTGGATAAAAAAGCGCCTGCAATCCCGACCAATGCAGCGCCCATCCCGAAAGAAAGAGAGTTAATACGCTCCGTATTGATCCCCATGAGCAGCGCCGCCTCTCTGTCCATCTCTGTTGCAAGAATTGCCTTCCCTGTTTTTGTCTTTTTCAGGAAGAGAAAAACAAAGAGGGACGTAACGATGCTTCCGATGGATGCTACCGTTTTCGGTATACTGAGCTGAACACCGCTGATATCCCATGTTCCACTAAGGAGCGGTTTTGCAATAAGCCGGAAATCGGGGCTCCACCAATATACTGCCAGGTTGGAGATAAAGATGCTGACCCCGAAGGTGACCACCAACTGGGCCAGCATTGGTCCTGCCATTACTTTGCTCACAATGAAGCGGTAGATGAGCAGTCCCATGACAAAGAGGAGGAGGGTGCAGATGGGGATGGAAAAGAGCGGGTCCAGGCCGTAAAGGGTATAGAGCCAGAAGGAGGTAAACATGCCGACCATCAAAAAATCGCCATGGGCAAAATTGACAATATTCATTACACCCCATATGAGAGTCAGACCTATGGCGATAAGGGCATACATGAAACCGATTAAAAGACCGTTCACAATCTGTTGCATTAGCTGTTCAGGCACTGTCTTTATCCTCCTGCTTTAACGTTCTTTTTTACCTTCCCTACTTACTTACTCACTTACTTACTCACCTACTTACTCACCTGCTTACTTTCTCCCCCTCCATGGAGGGAACGGCCAGATCACTTCTGCCGGTGCTGCATCGAAAGGCCATACCGTGACATACTTTTCATTCTGTATCTGAACGAGTGTTCCGGTAGCGTATATGTTCTGATGTGATTTTGGATCGAATTTTATCCCTTTCCACGGATAGATCATCTGGTCACCGGGAATATCAGTTGTAAGGAGCGCCTTTACGATGTCTTCACTCTTTGTGGATTTTGCCCTGTTCATCGCATCGGCAAGCACAAAAGGTGCGGCAAAACTGCGGGCTGCATTCTCACTCATCTCGACGCCGTATTTCTTCTTGAAAAGTTCACCAACCTGACCGATAAGGGGTTTCTTTTTTGCAAGGTCCAGTGCGAAGGTTGATCTGATGACGATATAGTTCCCATCCGCTTTCACAGCGGGGAGATAGCCCGGCTCAATGTAGCCGGCAAAGGTAGTGATCCCCATGGGCGTAAAGTTCAATTCTTTAAAAGTTTTTGTAAAAAGAATGGCATCTGTGATGTATGATGCATGCATCAGGATATCCGGTTTTGCCTTTATAAGTGTCCCGACTTCGCTTGTAACATCCGTTGCGTTGGCCGGATATGATACATCCGCTACGACTTTATAACCGAATTCCTTGGCATACTGGGCAGCATATTTCCCCACATTGGAGCCGAATTCGGTGTTTTCATACAGAAGGGCAACGGAGTTGATCTTTTTCCCGGTTTTCTTTTCTACATCTTTCAGAAACTGGAACTGATCTTTGGCAAAGATCGCATCGTGGGGACTTACCCTGAAGAAGTATTTGAATCCCCTTTCTGTTAATGTCGGAGATGATGAATCAGAGCATACATAGGGTATTTTAAGCCTTTCGGTTGCCTGGCTGGCCGTCTTGGTAACAGAGCTCTGGTAAGCCCCTATTATTGCCACCACCTTTTCCTGTGTGATAAGCCTTTCAGTCTCCGACATGCCATTTTTAGGCTCCCCTTTGGTGTCGGCAAAAACAAGCTCTAATTTTGCCCCGCCCAGGTTCGGGATCCCTTCTGTCTTTGCAAGCGGAAGGCTGAGGTTGTACTTACCGTTAATAATATCAACGGCCAATTCCGCCCCGCGCCTGCAGTCAAGACCCGTAGAGGCGATGTTGCCGGTCAGGGGATAAACGGCCCCGATCTTGATGGTCTTTGGCTGCTGTGCAAAAACAGAAACCGTCAGAAATAACACCGCAAATAAAGATACACACATTATCGATACCCATTTTGTTCTCATCTTACCCTCCTCATTACTATTTATTTTTGTGCCACCATTTTATTGTTTTTCACTCTTTTCCCCTCAATGGGCGCTACATTTTGTTTCCAGGACTCGATCACTTCGGTGATGTGCTGCGTCATGATCGATCCTGCCAAATCCGGGTCTCCTTGCTTCATGGCGTCGAAGATCTCTCTGTGGCGCAATGAAGAGGTTTTAATGACATTGGGGAGCCGGTTTATCGTGGTTAACTGATAACGAAGAAGTTCCTTAATATTCTCCAGTATCTTTAATAAAATACGGTTACCGGCAGCCTTCCCTATGGAAAGGTGGAACTCATAATCCATGTCGCTGAATGCCGCAAAATCCCCGCCTTTAATACTCTTTTCCATTTTTTGAAGAAGGTTCTCAATATAATCCAGACCTTCAGAATCTATGTTCCGGGCAGCCATCATTGCGGTGTTTGATTCGATAACCTTCCGTGCTTCGAGCAGTTCTTCCATGACAGGCGTGCCTTCCGTTAAAAATATGCCTCTGCCGTGACTGATCTCGACAAGACCGATGGAGGCTAAATTCTGTAAGGCTTCCCGTGCCGAGATGACGCTGGTGCCTGTCTGTTTAGCGAGATTTTCTGTGGAAGGCAACTTGTCACCGGGCATGATTTCGCCCTTCATTATCAGATCTAAAAGGCTTTTGATTACTACATCACTTGATCTTGTAGTCTTCATATGAATATGATATTACATATAATGATATAATGATTATATGTGTCAAGAAAAATTTTATAATTTATTTGCCTCATCCTTAACCTCTATCTAACATACTTGAATCACAACATTATCTTGAAAAAGTGATTATATTTAGATATAGTCACAATATAAAAAAAGTTTGGAGACATAATGCAAGATATTGTAAGACCCGACCCGGATGCTCTTCTTAAAGAAATACAACGCGAGGAAACCAAAAGGGGAAGATTGAAAATTTTTCTGGGTTATGCGCCCGGCGTAGGGAAAACCTATACCATGCTTCAGGAAGCCCATGTCCTGAAAAAACGTGGTGAGGATGTGGTAGTTGGCATTGTGGAAACGCATAAACGTTTAGAAACTGTAGCCCTGCTTGAAGACCTCGAGATTATTCCGAGACAGCGCGTGGAATATGAAAACATTGTTCTTGAGGAGATGGATATAAATGCTGTTCTTTCGCGACGACCTTCCGTTGTCCTCATTGACGAACTGGCGCACACAAATGCCCCTGATAGCCGTCACCCCAAACGATATCAGGATGTTGAGGAGCTGCTTGATAGCGGAATTGATGTGTATACCACGGTGAATATACAACATGTTGAAAGCCAGATGGACGTGGTAGCAAAAATCACAGGTGTCAGGGTACAGGAAACAATCCCCGATAGTCTTTTGGATATGGCCGACGAAGTTCAGGTTATTGATATCCCTCTGGAAGAGCTCTTCCAGAGGTTAAAGGAAGGTAAAGTATATATCCCTGAAAAGGCACGGCAGGCCATGCAGAGCTTTTTCCAGCGTGGCAATCTCGTTGCATTACGCGAGCTCACCCTCACGCTTGTTGCCCGAAAGATGGATACAGAACTTTTAAACTACATGAAGGCAAAGGCCATATCAGGACCATGGCCGGCAGGAGAAAGGGTAATGGTATGCATAGCGCCCAATCCCTATGCACCACAATTGCTCCGCCGTGCGTATAAAATCGCAAAAGATGCTCATGCGGAATGGTATGCAGTCTATGTTTCAACTCCTGCCCTGAAAGACCTTTCGGACATAGAGAAAGGCCACATGACTGCAGCATTGAACCTGGCGGAAGAGCTTGGCGGGAAGGTTCTAACCCTTATGGGCACAGACATTGGAGAAGAAATCCTTCGTTTTGCCCGTGAAAACAACGTTACCAGAATTGTTATCGGCAAACCTCAGCGACCAACATTGTTCAGATTCCTGAAAAGCTCGCCGGTCAATCGTTTGCTGCACGCCCAGGCAGATTTTGATCTGCAGCTTGTAACCCCTTCAAGAGAAAAAAAGGATAGCGAAGAAAAACCAGCTTCACAAAAGATTACGTTTTCTCCCAGGGACTACGGAATCGCCCTTGCCATGGTTGCCGCTGTCACGGTCCTTAACTTCCTTTTAGAGGAATTTATTCATCCGAGATCGCTCGTTTTCATCTATCTCATAGCAACTATTGCCAGCGCCCTTTTTTTTGGAACAATTCCTTCCATATTCGCATCCGTGATAAGTCTGCTCGCTTTTGATTTTTTCCTTGTCGAACCCCGCTTCAGCTTTACGATGAACCACACATACGATATTGTGAATACCGTTATATTTTTCTTTACTTCAGTAGTTGTGGGACAACTTGTGAAGACGACGAAGCAGCAAAACTTTGCATTGCACCTCCGGCTTCAACGAGTTTCGCTTATCGAAGAAATGAGCAAGGAATTCCTGATGCTCCCTCCTGTTGAACAACTGGTCGGGGGATTTATCCAGCACCCTGACGAATGGAAGGGGATCGTGCCTCTGCTGCGTACGACCGTACTTGATGATATCAGCCAGATTATGACGAAGTACATAGCCGGCATTATCGATGTACCATCTTATATACTTTTCAAAGGGAATAGCGGAAGACTCCAAATATGGGCACGGAGCAAACCGGAAACAAACC
>JAPLKD010000280.1 GCA_026388245.1 Pseudomonadota bacterium
TGGCTCCTTTTCACTTCAAGTGGGTAACCCTGTTTTACTGTAGTCCAGTTTCCCCGTAATCATGTAGATTATGGTCTTGAGGTTTTTGAAGGTTTTGTAGCCACGGGCTTTTGCCTTGGCCGCTTGAACCAGACTGTTCAGTCCTTCCAGAATCCCGTTATTTATCCTGCTTACGTACCAGCGGAGCACGCCTGACCAGTGACGCTTTATAGTCCTGGCTGCGTCTCTGATGGGGCTTATGCGGCTATGGGTTGCCCAGAAATACCATTTCTTTAAAGCCCTCCCGAAACCTTCCCTCGTCTCTTCTTTGTAGATGTCCTGGAAGTTTTCCCGGATATGATAGGCCCTTACTGTTTTCAGGTTGAGCCGTGGCATGGACTCTATGGTCTTCAGCATCTTGAGTTGAGTTTGAGTAAGGTTCTCCCTGTTCTTCAGAAAGAGATACTTCTGCCCTCGTAAAAGGTCCTGCTGTTTTGTCTCAACCATCCGTACTGCATCTACCGCTTTGTTGATGATCTTCATGATGTGGTATTTGTCGAAGGTGACCGCGGCGTTTGGCAAATTGTCCTCCGCCCCTTTTATGAAGGCGGGAGACATGTCGATGGAGACATCGGTTATGCTGTCAGGATTCCCGTGGTGTTCCTTGAAATCCTGAACAAAAGCTGTCATTGTCTCCGAGCCCTTGCCTTCTGCCACAAAGATAGTCCGCTTTTTCTCCAGATCAACAAAGAGGGAAACATAATCGTGTCCGCTTGCCCTGGATGTTTCATCGACTCCCAACTGTGTTACTCCCGAGTAGTCCTCCTTCTGACGGGCTGCCTCCGTATAGTAGTGCATCATTCTCCAGAGCTTGTTATCGTCTGCTCCGATAATACGGGAGACACAATTGACAGGCATCTCCCTGCAAAGCATCATGGCGAATGATTCAAAGAGGAGGGTGAAGTCTGCTCCGGGGCGAGCCCATGGTGCCTCCACCTGGAGGATGCCGTCCTGTTTGCATTCAATCCTTGGAGTTCTGGCGGTAAGGTAACAGGCATACTGGAAGAAGTTAAGGTGCCTCCACTGTTTCTCTGTAGAATCGTATGCCTTTGAGGGCGTTCCGCATTTTGGGCAGGGAAAGATGCTGCCTCTGGGGAAGTCGATAGCAATTGTAAGTACTCCCTTGTCCATGTCAAAGTCTATTTTCTTTACTGTCCACGGTGATTCCAGATTTAGTGCCTTCTCAAATAATGAGCTTATCAGTTCCATAGTTACGATGTCCTTTCTCTTTGAATGTATTAAGTATCGGAATGAGTATATCTCATATTACCCACTCAATGTGAGAAAGAGCCAAATATTTTGATGAAGTTATTACCCCTGTTTTAAATAACGTTAAATTATATCAGAAGGAGAAGGATCTTTTTGTCAAATTGAAAGAGTTATTGCTCTCAAAACTTGCGACCATAGAAAATTAAAATGAAATTCAACGAAGAAACATTAGAAAAAGCTGTCATAGAATTATTTCAAGATAACGGCATTAATCATTTTCACGGCGAAACAATTCACAAAGAAATGAGTGATGTGTTGCTTCGTGATGATTTGAAACAGTATTTGCTCAACCAATATGCCGATGAAGATATTACCCTGCAAGAAATTGAAGGCATCATTCGCCAGTTAGAATTGTATCCGAGTTCCGCCTTGTATGAAAGCAACAAAGCCATCATTAAGTTAGTAGCAGATGGTTTTGCGTTGAAAAGAGAAGACCGAAACAAGAAAGACCTTTTTATCCACCTGATAGATTTTGCAGCAGGCAATAATATTTATCGTTTCGTAAATCAACTGGAAATACTGGGTTACGAAAAACGAATCCCCGATGGTATAGTTTACATCAACGGTTTGCCATTAGTGGTGATAGAATTTAAAAGTGCGGTAAAAGAAAATACAACCATTAAAGATGCTTTCACTCAATTAACTGTTCGATACCGCAGAGATATTCCCGAATTGTTTAAATACAATGCCTTTTGTGTAATCAGTGATGGAGTGAACAATAAGATAGGCTCTCTCTTTGCTCAATACGATTTCTTTTACGCATGGCGAAAAATTAATCCCGAAGATGAAGCAGTGGACGGAATTAATTCGCTTTATAGTATGGTGAAGGGTTTGTTTAACAAACAGCGTTTGCTGGATGTGATTCGCAACTTTATTTTTTTCCCAGACACAGCTAAAGACGATATAAAAATTGTTTGCCGTTATCCTCAATACTATGCTGCCAACAAATTGTTTGAAAGCATCAAGCTGAATATGCGACCGCAAGGAAGCGGAAAAGGTGGTACATATTTCGGTGCAACAGGTTCAGGCAAAAGTTTCACAATGTTATATCTCACACGACTGTTGATGAAGAGCACACACTTTGCAAGTCCGACTATTGTTTTGATTACCGACCGAACAGACTTAGACGACCAGCTTTCAGAACAATTTACCAATGCCAAAAGTTTTATTGGAGATGATAATGTAATCAGCGTTGAAACCCGAGCCGAATTAAAAACTTTTTTGCAAAACAGAAACAGCGGAGGAGTTTTTCTTACCACTATTCACAAGTTTACAGAAAGCACAGAGTTATTGACCGAAAGAACAAATGTGATTTGTATTTCAGACGAGGCACATCGTTCGCAAATCAACCTCGAACAGAAAATAAAAATTACAGATAAGGGCGTAGAACGCAAATATGGCTTTGCCAAATATTTACACGACTCATTGCCTAATGCAACGTATGTTGGATTCACAGGCACACCAATTGATGCAACAATGGATGTATTTGGCGAGGTTACTGATGCCTATACCATGAAAGAATCGGTTGATGA
>JAPLKD010000123.1 GCA_026388245.1 Pseudomonadota bacterium
TAATACTGCATATTCAAACCCGTCGAGGAGGGCCATAAAGGATGCCATGTTTATGTTCTCGGCAATCTCTGATACACTCCATATTTCCAGCCCGTCGGTAAATACAATGGACACCTCCACTTTCGCAGAAGTACCCGACCGTGCATCGTGTACACGCGCTGAGTAATCAACAAGTTTCACTCTCTGAATAACCGGAAAGACAGAAGAAAGAGACTTTTTCAGTACATTGGCAAGCGCATCAACTGGTCCCACACCCGTTGATGCTTCATGCATCTCGTTGTTATCCGTTTTTATGATGACCGTTGCCTCCGGTCTCAGCCCATCATCAATAAGCCTGTAAGTGCCTACAACCTCGAAAGGTTTTCGGTATGTTTCCAATGAGCGGAGAATATTCAATTCTTTCGTTGCGTCTCTGGTATTCAATAACCTTTTCACATTTCCCCCTCGCTGAAGGTTAGAAGTTTAGCTAACCCTCTAACCTTCTAACCTTCTGTTTTTCCTGCCTTTACCGTGAACCGTGAACCGCTTCACCTTTCACCTTTCACCTTTCACCTTTCACCTTCTCTTCTTCTATGAGCAGCTTGTAATCTATCCCGTCAACAAGAGCCAGCCAGCTTGCTTCAATGATATTTTCCGATACGCCCACGGTACCCCATGAACGCTTTCCATCGCTGCTCTCAATAAGTACCCTCGTGACCGCCTGTGTCCCGTCCCTGGCAGACAACACCCTCACCTTGTAGTCCACGAGATCCATCTCCTTCAGTTCAGGATAAAATTTATACAGGGCCTTCCTTAATGCATTATCCAGTGCATTTACAGGGCCTTTACCAAGCGCTGCCGTATGCTCTATCCTTTCACCGACCTTAACCATGATAGTCGCCTCGGATACGGGGTGGTCCTTCTCCTTCTTTTCCACTATGACCTTAAAACCGATGAGGTCAAAATACTTCCTGTGAATACCCAGCGCCTTCTTAATAAGAAGCTCCAGCGACCCTTCCGCCCCTTCGAACTGATACCCGTACATCTCGAGCTGTTTAACCTTTTTCAGCACATCTTTTGCAAGCCTTTTGTCCTTCTCGATATCGATATTAAATTCCCTGGCCTTATATATGATGCTGCTCTCACCTGAGAGGTCGGAGATAAGGACTCGTTGAATGTTCCCCACCATTTCAGGCTTGATATGTTCATAGGTCTCGGGGTTCTTTCTTATAGCGCTTACATGTATCCCGCCCTTGTGGGCAAAGGCGCTCTCACCAACGAATGGCCTGTGTTTATCAGGGATAAAATTCGCCATCTCGTCCACAAAAAGGCTTAAACCCCTTAAATGGGCAAGCTTATCTTTTTCGATGCCTTCGTATCCCATCTTGAGAATCAGACTTGGTATAATGGAGCAGAGATTGGCATTCCCGCACCGTTCACCATAACCGTTCACAGTGCCCTGTACGTGGCTGCAACCCGCCCGGACAGCCATTAATGTATTGGCAACACCCAACTCCGAATCATTATGGGTATGAATCCCGAGTTTTGTATGAATAATTTCCCGGACTTCCTGCGTAACAGCATAGACCTCAAAAGGCATGCTTCCTCCGTTTGTATCACAGAGGATTACAGTATCTGCCCCTGCATCCGCCGCAACCTTAATAACTTTCTTTGCATAGGCCGGGTTCCTTTTGTACCCGTCAAAAAAATGCTCTGCGTCAAAGAATACAACCTTACCGCGTTGCTTTAAATAGGCTACAGTCCTCTCAATCATCTTCAAATTCGTGTCAAGGCTCACCTTGAGGACATCCCTTACATGTAAATCCCAGCTTTTGCCCACTATGGTGACGTATTCTGTATCAGCTTCAAAAATAGCCTTTACAATCTCATCTTCTTCAGGATTGGTGTTGGCCTTCATGGTGCTGCTAAAGGCAACGATTTTTGCATTTTTCAGGGCGAGTTTCTTGATTTCCTTAAAATACAGGAGGTCTTTCGGGTTTGAACCAGGCCACCCGCCCTCAATGAAGTGTATGCCGAACTCGTCGAGCCTTTCTGTAACCCTCAGTTTATCGCTGAGGGAAAAGGCTATATCTTCCGACTGAGCCCCATCACGCAATGTGGTATCGTAAAATTCAATTTTCATTTCTCTTCCGCGACATACTCAGCATCAAGCCCAAAAACCTTATGAAGTGTACGTACAGCAAGCTCTCCATATTTACTTTCAATTACACAGGATATTTTAATCTCCGATGTAGTTATTGCTTCAATGTTTATACCCTCTTTTGCAAGGGCGGAAAACATTTTTGATGCAACCCCTGCATGCGACCTCATTCCTAATCCAACAATTGATACTTTGGCTATATTCTCGTCTATCGCCACACCGCTTGCCCCTATAGCAAGGGCAGTTTCTTCCATGATCTTGAAGGCCTTTTTCCCGTCTGCCTTTGCAACGGTAAACGTAATATCCGTCAAATTATCATGGCTTATGTTCTGGACTATCACGTCTATCACGATGTTTGCATCAGAAAGGGCGCTAAATAGCTGCGCAGCAATGCCGGGTTTGTCAGGCACTCCGGCAACGGTTATTTTTACTTCATTCTTATTATATGTAACACCTGTAACTTCCATTCTTTCCATGTCCAAAACCTCCTTACATACTAGTGTCCCTTCACCATCTGTGAAGGAAGATTTTACAAGAATTGGCACATTATATCTCGCAGCAAACTCAACAGACCTTATCTGCAAAACTTTTGCCCCGAGGCTTGCCATTTCAAGCATTTCTTCATATGATATCTTGTCAAGCCTTCTTGCCCGATCACATATATTCGGGTCTGCCGTATACACACCATCCACATCTGTATATATTTCACAAAGATCTGCGTCAAGGGCTGCGGCCAATGCTACTGCCGATGTATCCGATCCTCCTCTGCCCAGGGTTGTAATGTTACCCTTTTCATCCACACCCTGAAAACCGGGGACAACCACAACTCTGCCCTTGTTTAACTCTGACATAATCTGGTTCTTGTCTATATGTGAAATCCTTGCCTTTGTAAAACTGGAGTCAGTAACAATTTTTGCCTGATGCCCGAGCAGTGAAACGGCATCACAGAACATAGTCTTTAATGTAATGGCAAGAAGCGCAGAAACCACCTGTTCACCGGTAGAAATCAGTACATCAACCTCTCTTTCATCAGGGAATTTATTAATACTGTGCGCCAGGTTGAGCAGCCTGTCTGTCTCGCCGGCCATAGCAGAAACAACCACGACGACATCATTGTCTTCTTCCCGGTACTTGATGATCCGTTTTGCTATGTTTTTTATCCTTTCAGGATCAGCTACCGATGTCCCTCCATACTTTTGCACAATAAGCATTTTTTACCTCCATTATAAATTGGCAATCAATATTCTCCGTTCCTCTTCCCCTATCACTTCAATCTCAACCCTTATCACACCATTCCACCACGTCGCCCTTTCAGCCCATTCTACCACAACTATGCCGCTTTGAAGAAATTCTTCTATCTGAAGGGCCTCAATTTCACCCCCTTCAATCCTGTAAAGGTCAACATGACACATGTCAAGGGCTGAGCCTTCATAGTTATTCATGAGGGTGTAGGAAGGGCTTACCACATACTGCCAGTCTTTTACCCCTATTCCCCTTGCAATACCTTTTGCGAACTGGGTTTTCCCGGCGCCAAGCTCACCGTAAAGCGCATAAAGGTCGCCCTGTTTTGCATTTTTACCTGTGTATTCGCCTATATCCCATGTTTCAGAGGGACTTTTCGATATAAATTCTTTCCTTTCCATCCTTTATCGCCCTTATTGTGTCACCCAATCCGGAAAGCAAATCACCGGCGAGGAGGTCCATATCCGTATTTGATTCAACCCAGCTATCCGCAAGATACCCGTGAAGGTACATGCTCAGCAGGGATGCCTCTGCAAGGGTGTATCCCTGGGAAACAAATCCCCCTATAAAACCGGTTAGAATGTCTCCGCTTCCGCCTTTTGCCAGGGCCGGATTGCCCGTAGGGTTTATATATATCTCCCCGTCAGGATTGAAAAGAATCGACCTGGCACCCTTCAATACAAGATATACGCCAGTATCTTCAACAAACCTCCTGCCCACGGTCATCCTGTCTTCGTTTATCGCTTTCGGAGAAAGGCCAATAAGGCGGCCGAGTTCCCCGGGGTGTGGAGTCAGCACAGTATTTCTTTTTGTACCCTTGAGAACATCCATGTGACCCTGGAATGCATTTATTCCATCGGCATCAATCACAAAAGGCTTATCAATTTCAGTATAGAGCTTTCTTGCCAGTTCCATTGTTTCCGGGTTCTGTGAAAGACCCGGCCCCATAACGATCACATCTTTATCTTCCACAAACTCCCTTACCTTTTCATATGAAGACATTGTGAAAAAACCTGTTCCCTTGTCCTCAACAGGATATGTCATAACCTCCGTAAGTTTCGCCTCCATTATGTCATTGAGGCTTAACGGTATGAGAAGTGTTACGAGCCCCGCACCAACCTTCAAGGCAGCCAGTGAAGCCATATAGGCTGCGCCTGTCTTACCGGGCGAGCCCGCGATGACAGCAGCATGGCCATAGGTACCTTTGTGTGACCAGGGAAGCCTTTCTTTTATAAATCTTCTCAGCATATCACCATCAACAAGTTGTGCATCAACACCAAGTACGTCCTCTACAAGTACCGGTATAGAAATATCGATGACCGTCAATCTTCCCGTATGATACCCGCCCGGACAAAGAATCTGGCCGAGCTTCGGATAGGCATAGGTAAACGTATGGGTTGCCTTGATGGCGCACCCCAGGGAAGCTCCTGTCTTTCCGTCGATTCCTGACGGAATGTCAATGGCCATAACGGGTTTGCCTGACCGATTAATCTCCTCGATGACAGTCTTTTCCTTCCCCTCTACGGCCTTCGAAAGGCCTGTCCCGAATATGGCATCCACTATGATATCGGCATGTTTAATACCCATTTTTATGGCATCAAAATCGTTTTCAACCTCAACAATCTCCCCCTGAAGTGATACGTAAAGCCTCATATTCAGGGCAGCGTCTCCTTTCAGATCGCCTTTCTTGCAGAGAAGAAAAACCCTGACACGATAACCGTCCCTGAGGGCATATCTGCCGACTACAAACCCGTCGCCGCCGTTATTTCCCCTTCCGCAGACGATTACGATGCGTTTTTTTCCGGCAAGATAACGCTCTTTGATGAGCCTGTATGTGTTCCGGCCTGCATTCTCCATAAGTACAGCCGATGGGATCCCCCATGTCTCAATTGCATACTTATCAAATTTTGCCATCCGTTCAGGTGACAACACCTTCATAACTACTCCCCTCTTGTTTGTTCACAGTTACTTCAGTGAATAGTCGTTAGTGAATAGTGAACAGTAAAAGACATTTTATCAAGCCCATTGTCATTCCCCCGTTCGGGGACAGGACTATTTTGCTATATCTTCAAATCCTTGAACTTGAAATTCTTTATCATATCTTCCATTTTTTATCTTCTTGTTTTTACTATTCACTAAATACTATTCACTATTCACTGCCTTCATCACGCTCTCCGCTATCACCACCACCGACACCGCATATGCCCGTTCGTGTGATATGCTTATCCCGTCATACCGTGTTCCGTGAAACTCTATATATGGCCTTCCTTTGCTCTGTAGCACATTAATATCTTTCCACGCCAGCCTCCTGCCAATGGCCTTCATGAATGCCTCCTTTGCAGCGAACCTCCCTGCAAAGGATTCGTCTGCCTTCTTTCTTTGTGTTGCATATGCAATTTCTTCCCGGGTGAACACCTTATCCAGAAACCTGTCCCCGTATTTTTCCACTACATCTGTTATCCGTGATACATCAACTATATCAATGCCAACCATCACTCTCCACCAATTCGTCAATTACATTCCGATAAAATACCACACATACTGTCGGTTTTTAAACGACATATTTTATCATCAAGTGATTAACTTGAAAAGACAAAAGGTTAACAGTGCATCAACGCCAGCATGTCCCTTACCGCCCTATCAAGCCCTGTGAAAATGGCACGCGCGATGATACTGTGACCTATGCTTAACTCGTCAATTTCGGGTATTGCAACAATTTCGCTTAAATTATGGTAGTGCAATCCATGGCCGGCGTTTACTCCGAGCCCCAGTTCCTTCCCTCTTTTTGCAGCATTTACAACCTTTTTTAACTCTTTATCGCGTATCATCTCGTTTTTAGCATCACTGTAAGCACCTGTATGAATTTCAATCATGTCCGCCTTGATTTTGTGGGATGCAATAATCTGTTCCTCTTCGGGGTCAATAAAGAGGCTTACCTTGATGCCCTTTTCTCTGACCTTTTCTATAACTTTCTTTATCTTTCCGGAAAGACCGGCCACATCAAGCCCGCCTTCTGTTGTCAGTTCCTCCCTCTTTTCCGGTACGAGGGTAATCATATCCGGTTTAATCTCCCTCGCGATACCGACCATCTCGTCTGTTGCAGCCATTTCAAGATTGAGTTTTGTCTTAACTACCCCTCTCAGAATTTTCACATCCCTGTCCTTTATATGACGCCTGTCCTCGCGCAAATGGATGATAATCCCTGATGCCCCTGCCATCTCGGCAATTCCTGCGGCATATACAGGGTCGGGATAATATATGCCTCTCGCCTCTCTCAACGTTGCAATATGATCTATATTCACCATGAGCTTTTTCATCACTGCCTCCTTAACACAACCTTAACGGTTTCCGGTTTTACCTTCCTTACCAGCATATCCTTTATATCCAGAGGAATCTCAATGATTTCTTCATCGGCCACGAAATTCCCGTCCACTGGAATTGTTTCTATAGAATGTATTTTTTCCAGCGATTCTTTTGATCCCTCCACAAGGGCATATTGCGGTGACCACGATTTTATTTTATAAATTCCTGTCCATTTTTTGTCTAATGTTATAATGGTTTGCAATCTCTTTTCCATAATCCTGTCCAATTCTATCGCAACAAAGTCCGGTTTCAATGCTTCAACTTTAACACCCTTCGGTGTCTGAACATCGGTTTCCTGCAATGTGAACACATGGCGACCCTCTTTCACATCACTCAGGTTTAACGTTAATCTTATATCACGTGCACGAATGCCTTTGAGTATTGACACAGGGCCATCTACCGTAATAAGTACCTCTTCATTTTCAATCTTTTTAATGATAAACTCTTTGCCAAGCTTATCGACACCAATTTTTACAGAAAAACCCATCTTTGACTCACCCATATATGACACTGCAAACCAGAGCATGGTGGCAAGAACGAGGGAGAGCACCTTCAGTTTGAAATCCTTGAATATGTATTTTTTAAGTAAGTCTAACACTTGTCCCTATTCCCCTTGAATCCTCGAACCCTCGACCCCTGCTTTTCTCGACCCCTTCCCCATTTTATTCATCCCAGATGTTCCTTCAACGCACTCTTCAACTCTTCACCACTCATGTTCGTAAAAATATCTCCCCTGAAGGCATACGACAATTTCCCGCTCTCTTCTGAAACAACAACCGCAAGGGCATCTGTCACTTCAGTAATACCTATGGCCGCTCTGTGCCTCGTTCCAAAACGCTTATCAATATCGCCTTTTAACGCCAGTGGAAGAATACAGCCTGACGCCCGTATCCTCCCCTCCCTTATTATCATTGCGCCATCGTGCAACGGTGATTTCTGCTGGAAAATACTTATTATCAATTCTGCATTCACCTCTGCGTCAAGCATAATACCTATCTCCATAAACTCTTCGAGGCCAATCTCACGCTCAACAACAATCAATGCACCTGTCTTCTTCTGCCCCATCGCAACACATGCATTTGACAGTTCATCATAGAACAGCGTTTCCTTAACATAACTGATCCTTTTAAAGAAGGGGCTTCTTCCGATAGCAAGGAGGATTCTCCTGATGTCGCTCTGAAAGATAACCACTATGATAAGTACGATAGAGCCTACAAAATTATTAAGTATCCATCCGATGGTAAAAAGCTCGAATTTTTTTGAAAAATAAAAGAAAAAGAACACGATGATGAACCCGATAATAATCTGTACCGCCCTCGTCCCTTTTATAAAGACAAATGTCCGGTATATAATGAACGCAACGAGCAATATATCTAAAATGTCCTGCCATCTCAGTGATTGGATCATAACTTTAACCTTTCACCCTTCAGCCTTCTTGCCTTCTTGCCTTCAGCCTGCCTCTTTTCTTTTCACTTTTCACTTTTCATTATTGCACTTACAAGCCGCACTACCTTCCGTGCACTTTTAACGTCATGTACCCTTACTATGTCTGCACCGTTCCATATCAATATGGCAACACTCGCCAGCGTGCCTTCCATTCTCTCCTCCAGTGGTGAATCAGTAACATGTCCGATAAAAGATTTCATTGAAGTACCGATGAGGAGAGGCATTTCCAGCTCCTTGAATGCCTTAAGGTTTTTTATAATTGCAAGATTATCCTGGATTCTCTTTCCAAAACCGATACCTGGATCAAGGATAATACGTTCATTGACTATTCCATGTTTTTGCGCAAATTCGATCCGCTCTCTGAAAAACGCCTTTATTTCAGAAATGACGTCTTCGTAATGGGGATCTTTCTGCATATTCCCCGGTGTCCCTTTTATATGCATAATAACGGTCTGCGCCCCAAATTCACACACAGTGTCTGCCATGTCTCTGTCAAATGAAAGTCCGCTGATGTCATTCACTATATCAGCCCCTGCATTGCAGGCTTCCCTGGCAACTTTTGCCTTGTATGTATCTATGGAAATAATGCTATCAGACCGGGCCCTTATGCCCTCGACAACCGGGATTACCCTTTTCAATTCTTCTTCAATTGAAACAGGCTCGGAAAAAGGCCGTGTGGACTCGCCGCCAACATCAATAATATCAGCCCCTTCATCGATCATTGAAAGGGCATGCCTTATTGCTTCTTCAGTTGTATTGTGCTTCCCCCCGTCAAAAAAGGAATCAGGTGTAACATTCAAGACCCCCATGATAAGCGGTCTATCTTTCCACGCTATCTCCCTCTCCATTCATACTGTCCTTAATTATGGTATCTATCTCCTGGCCATCGAGCGTCTCTTTGTCCAGAAGGGCATTTGCTATAGTATGCAATGCATTTATTTTTTCGACAAGGAGCCCCTTTGCCCTATCGTAACAATTCGTTACCAGCTTTCTCAATTCTTCATCTATTTCCTGGGCGGTGCTTTCACCGAAATCCCTGTGCCTCCCGATCTCCCTTCCAAGAAAGATATGTTCCTCATTTTTCCCGTAATTGAGGGGTCCGAGCTTTTCACTCATACCCCATTCACATACCATTTTTCGTACAATCACAGTTGCCCTTTCGATGTCGTTACCCGCCCCTGTGGTCATATGATTGAGAACAAGTTCCTCAGCTACCCTCCCGCCAAGCAGGATAGTAACATTATCAAGGAGGTATTCCCTTGAGTAGGTATGTCTTTCATCGATAGGGAGCTGCTGTGTAATGCCGAGAGCCCTCCCCCTCGGTATTATGGTAACCTTATGGATCGGGTCTGCATCGGGTATCATTTTCGCGACAAGGGCATGTCCGGCCTCATGATATGCAGCGTTTTTCCTCTCCTGTAACGGTATGATCATACTTCTCCGTTCAGCACCCATAAGGACCTTGTCCTTGGCATGTTCGAAATCATCCATTTCAATCTCTTTTTTCTCGCGCCTTGCTGCTACAAGGGCAGCCTCATTGGCAAGGTTTGCAAGGTCTGCCCCTGAAAAACCGGGTGTTCCCCTTGCTATGATTGAAAGATCAATGTCTTTTGCAAGGACAATTTTACGTGTATGGATACCTAAAATCGCCTCTCTCCCCTTCACGTCAGGAGTAGAGACGACAATTTGCCTGTCAAACCGTCCGGGTCTTAACAATGCCGGATCCAGGACATCGGGCCTGTTCGTTGCCGACACAACGATAACGCCTTCGTTAGACTCAAAACCATCCAGTTCAACGAGAAGCTGATTTAATGTCTGCTCTCTCTCGTCATGCCCGCCACCGAGACCTGCGCCCCTGTGTCTTCCAACGGCATCTATCTCATCAATGAATATGATGCATGGTGCGTTCTTCTTGCCCTGATTGAAGAGGTCCCTCACACGGGATGCACCGACACCGACAAACATCTCCACAAAATCAGAACCGCTTATGTTGAAGAAAGGCACGTTGGCCTCTCCGGCAATTGCCCGAGCAAGCAAGGTTTTTCCTGTACCCGGCGGACCGACAAGAAGTACGCCTTTTGGTATTCTCCCGCCAAGTTTTGTAAATTTCTTTGGATCTATGAGAAACTCGATGATCTCCTCAAGTTCTTCCTTGGCCTCTTCAACGCCGGCCACATCCTGAAAAGTAACCTTATTCTCCTTGCTTGTGGATAACCTGGCCCTGCTTTTTCCAAAGGCCATGGCCTTGCCCCCGCCGCCCTGCATCTGTCTCATAAAAAAGATCCAGACACCTATGAGGAGGAGCATGGGGAACCATGAAATAAATATATTCTGCCACATGCCCGAATCATCGTCCGGTTTGGCGTTGATTTTCACACCGTGCTCCCTCAGCATCTTCATCAGCTCAGGGTCGTCAGCGGCATAACTCTTAAACTCCTTACCATTTTTGTATGTCCCCAGGATATTTTTACCCTGAATTGTTACGGAGATTATATTGTTGGATTGTACAGCCTCGACAAAGTCACTGAATATGATGGTTTCGTAGACCTTTTTCGGTTTATTATAGTAAACGTTATATATAAAAAGACCAAAAAGGACAATAAATAACCATATGAAAAGATTCCTGTTTAATGGATTGGTATTAGGATTTTTCGTCACGCATCTTTTTACCACAAAACCCCTTTGCTATCAACCTATTTAAACAGATACCAAAGTTTTGCTTGACTTGAGCGGGTAAAATGTATTAATTTAAGCAAATTTTTAACAGGGTGACGTTCGAATGAAAACATATTTTCCAAAAGAAGGCGAATTAATTAAGAATTGGTATCTGGTAAATGCAGAGGGGGCAGTTCTCGGCAGACTGGCAGCACACGTTGCTGCCATATTAAGAGGAAAAACCAAACCTACATATACACCACATGCCGACACAGGTGATTTTATTATCGTTGTAAATGCTGAAAAGGTGAAGCTTACCGGCAACAAGCTGTCTCAAAAAACGTACAAAAGACACAGCGGTTACCCGGGAGGGTTGAAGGTTGTAAATGCAAAGACTATGCTTCAAAAAAAACCGGAAGATGTTATCATTATCGCGGTAAAAGGCATGCTTCCGAAGAATAGTCTTGGAAGACAGATGTTAAGCAAACTGAAGGTGTATAAGGGGGCTGAACATCCCCATAAAGCCCAAATGCCAAAGGAATTAGAGATAAAGGAGGTAACCGGTGCCTGAAAAGAGGTACTATGCTACCGGCAAGAGAAAAACTGCAGTAGCAAGAGTGTGGATAAAACAGGGTGAAGGAAATTTCGTTATAAATGGAAGAATTCTCAATGACTATTTTCCTGTTGAAAACTTAAAGATTATGGTGAATAAGCCGCTTATGCTCACCGGCAATGCAGGAAAATTTGATGTTGTTGCAAATATCTATGGCGGTGGCATTCCTGCCCAGGCATGGGCATTGGCTCACGGCATCGCAAAAGCACTGCTGGAGTTTAACGCAGGCTTGAGAACAACTCTCAAAAAGCAGGGGCTCATCACAAGAGACCCACGGGCAAAAGAGAGAAAGAAATACGGCAAAAAGGCCGCAAGGGCAAGCTTCCAGTTCTCAAAGAGATAATCTCTCCCATGTGGAATGTTGGTATTATAGGGGCAACCGGATATACAGGGGTTACCCTTATCTCCCTGCTCCTTACCCATCCCCTGGTAAAAATAACGCTCATCACATCGAATACATACAAAGGCAGGAAGGTATCGGATATATTCCCGCTCCTGAAAGGCCTTTTCGAGGAAACGCTTGTCCCAACCGATGAAGACCATCGGGGTAAATGCGATGTGTACTTCCTGTGTCTTCCCCATGGGACCTCCATGGAAACGGCAAAAACCCTCTATAATGATAAAACAGTCATTATCGATCTGAGCGCCGATTTCAGGTTCGAAGACCTCAACATCTATGAAAAGGCCTATGTGACACATACCGCACCGGAACTTGCCCGGCAGGCTGTTTTCGGTCTCCCGGAACTTTACAGGGATAAAATAAAAGGCGCCAAGATGATCGGCAATCCTGGTTGCTACCCCACTTCTGCCATACTGGCGCTCTATCCCCTTTTACAAGAAGGTCTTCTGACCGGAGACATCTTTATTGACTCAAAATCAGGGGTAAGCGGCGCAGGCAGGGAGACAAAGATTGGGAGTCTCTTTTGCGAGGTATCTGAGGGTTTCAGGGCTTACAACGTAGGCATACACCGCCATGAGCCGGAAATACAGAAAGAGGTAAGGAAGTTTCAGGACCTGCAGATCATGTTCATACCACATCTTTTGCCCATGAACAGGGGTATCCTTTCCACAGCGTACAGCAGATTGGAAAGCCCTCAAACAACCGGGGATATTCTGGGATTATACAAGGCAACTTATAAAAATGAACCCTTTGTCAGGATCATGGACGAAGGAGTATACCCGGACACAAGGTTTACCCGCTTCTCAAACTTTTGTGATATAGGCCTTAAGGCCTTCGAAGATGGCAGAATCGTCATTGTTTCCACCATCGACAATCTCATTAAAGGCGCATCAGGCCAGGCCATTCAGAACATGAATGTGGCCCTGGGGATTGATGAAACCCTCGGCCTGAAAATCATACCTCAGTATCCCTGATTTTCAGAGGTTCTTTAAAAACGGCCAAATTTGTGCTATACTTAATACATGAAACCGATTTGCACAAACCGGAAGGTATATCATGAGTATCATATTGAAGAAACCTTTGAGGCAGGACTTGTGCTTACAGGAACAGAAGTGAAATCGCTCCGCGAAGGAAAGGCCAACCTGAAGGATAGTTATGCAAAAATCAAGGACGGGGAGCTTTTCCTCGTCAATGCCCATATAAGCCCGTATTCATGTGGTAATATTTACAACCATGAGCCGAAAAGGGATCGGAAATTGCTGATGCACAAGAGGGAGATCAACAGGCTCTTCGGAAAGGTTAGGGAGAGGGGCTACACGTTGGTAGCCCTTTCCATGTATTTCGATAAAAGGAACAGGGCAAAGATGCAAATCGCCCTGGCGAAAGGCAAAACCCTCTATGACAAGAGGGAAAGTATAAAGCGGAAGGACGAAAAGCGACTTACTGAACGGGAAATGAGGTTCAGGTGAAACTAAACACTAATAACAAGGGGGCGACTGGCTTCGACAGGGTTGCAAGGGTCAAAGAGGCATGCCGGGTTACTGCTTACCCGAAATTAAGCGGAACTAACATAACTGCAGACTCTAACGAGTACGCACTAGCCGCTTAGTCGCGGCTACATCATCCGGACTTTCTGCCTGCTTTAAGTCCGGTATGGTGTAATGCAAGCAGGATAGTCCAGCCTGAAGCCTATAGGGCGGGATGAAATTAATAGGCTGGAATGATGGAAAACCTGTCAGCGGGTGTTTCACCGTTCGAGACCCAAACCACTGACTAAGCATGTAGGCTTTTTGAAGTCTTCTTTTCTGGACGCGGGTTCGATTCCCGCCGCCTCCACCATTATTTTATAATAATATCCATGAGTTAATTTTTCGATGAAAAAGGCAATTCCTGCAAAGCATAGCTGGTTAATATGGTTTGTGTGTCTCCTCGTCATGAGCGTAGCCGCAGGCTGGTATGTATCACATTATCTTGGGAACATAGCAAAAAAGGAAATTATTGATGGGAACGAGGCCTCTGCAAATACTTTATCTATACTTCTGAACGCCGAATTCAGTAACATGGAGGGAGCCGTGAAAGCCCTCGCCGGTTCCCCATGGATCGCCCCTGCATTGATGACAAAACGCACAGGCGATATTGAACATGCCTACTCGGTGCTGGTAAGATATAATACGGCGGTAGATGCCACAGTGAGTTATCTCATGGACAGCGCGGGAACAACCGTCACATCATCGAACCGCAACGACCCGGACAGCTTCGTCGGTCATTCCTACGCCTTCCGGCCTTATTTCAAGGAGGCTGTCCTGGGCAATACCTTCAGTTATCTTGCTGCGGGAATTACATCCCGAAAAAATGGTTTTTATACAAGCGCACCGGTTATGGATGACCAGAAGAACATCCTTGGTGTTGTTACGGTTAAAAAAGAACTCCATGGCATTGAAGCCCATATGAGAAAATTCCCTCACTGTTTTCTCATTGACGCAAACGGGATCATCTTTCTTTCCGGCAAGCCTGATATGACCTTCAAGAGCCTGTGGCCAGTAAACGGGGAGGTTGAAAAAAAGCTCCTTGCTTCAAAACAGTTCGGCGAAAGGCGCTTTGACGCCGTCATGGATCTGGAGATAACCGATGGAATGGATGCAACCCTTGACGGAAAGGGTTTTATTGTGTCACGAAAACACATCAACCTTGAAGGATGGTTTATCGTCCTGATGACACCCAGAGATAGAATCAATGTATACCGCCTGACAGGTGTTCTGACGGCAGGGTTTATTTTTCTTCTAATTGCTATACCTCTTATCATCCACTACAGGACAGTAAAATTAATAGAAAACATCCGGCAAAGTGAAGAAAAATTCCTAGCTATCAGTACATCGGCCAATGATGCAATCATCATGATGGACAATGATGGAATCATCACTTACTGGAATGAAGCGTCTGAAAGGATATTTGGCTACACCTCCAATGAAGTTATCGGGAAAGAACTCCATACACTGCTTGTACCTAAAAAATATTACCAACCCTTTTTAAAGGGATTTGACCATTTTAAGAAAACAGGGGAAGGGAATGCTGTTGGAAAAACCCTGGAACTCTCGGCCATCAGAAAGGACGGAGGGGAGTTCCCTGTTGAGCTTTCCCTCTCTTCAGTACACATGCAAAACATGTGGTCTGCAATAGGCATTATACGTGACATCACCGAGCGCAAGCAGTTTGAAGAAAAAATCATCTACGAACATAAGCGGCTTCAAATGCTGTTGGAGAGTGCGCCATTCGGCATTATACTGGTTAATGAGAATGGTTTGATTTCATATGTCAATCCAAAATTTACAGAGATATTCGGTTATGAGCCGGATGAAATTCCTGATGGAAAAACATGGTTTAAGAAGGCATATCCTGATGCAGAATACAGAAAAAGCGTAATCTCTGCATGGATAGACGATATGAAAGGAACAACACCCGGAGAGAAAACCCCTCGGCTTTTTACTGTCACCTGCAAGGACGGGACAAAAAAATCTGCCGATATTATTAACGTAAAGCTTGAATCAGGGGAATATCTTGTCACCTTTGAAGACCGCACGGAGCTTCACAAATATCAGGAAAGCCTTGCATATTTAGCTATGCACGATGTGCTTACAGGGCTTTTAAACAGGCGTTCTCTGGAAGAGACCTTGAACCGTTCTATTGCCAGGGCAAAGAGGGGTAATATCAGTTCCCTTCTCTATATGGACCTCGACAACTTCAAGGATGTAAACGATACGTTAGGACACAGCACCGGCGATGAAGTTCTCATCACCCTTACCGGCATCCTCAAGGAAGCGTTGAGGACCGAAGATATCGTCTTCCGTTTAGGCGGCGATGAATTCGCCGTGCTCCTCGAAGGGATAGACGGCAGGGAAGCTCTCCTGGCGGCAGAACGTTTGCGTGCTTCCGTTGAAACATATCGTTTAGAACTGGACCACCGGGTATTCCCTTTAAGCCTGAGCATCGGCCTCGTAGAGGTCAACGGGACAGCCGGGGCCGGCGAGCTCCTCTCTAAAGCTGATACCGCTATGTATGCAGCAAAAGAGCAGGGAAAAAATAGAGTGGTAATTGCAACATAAATAAAGTGCCGGCAGGAACTGGATTATTGAGCTATATAAGAACGGATGCTGCCTTGACTCACCATATAAATTCTGTTAATGTTAACCTGGAAATCTAAAAACCATGACAAAACAATCGGGCTGGAAACGAAGATCAAAGGAAGACATAAAAGAAATATTCGAGTTCTGCGAAGGGTATAAGGTGTTTCTCGATCTGGCTAAGACAGAGAGGGAAGCGGCAAAACTGATAAAAAACACCCTCATCAAAAAAGGTTTCAACAATGATTACAGACATGAGAATACATACATGGTCAATAAAGGTAAGACTGTTTTTGCCTTTATAAGAGGGAAGTCCCCACTCACTGAAGGATTGAATATCATCGTAGCCCATATAGATGCACCGAGGCTTGACCTGAAACAGAATCCGCTCTTTGAAGACGTTGACCTTGCCCTCCTTCGTACCCATTACTACGGAGGAATCAAGAAATATCAGTGGGTTGCAATACCCTTAGCCCTCCACGGGGTTGTTATAAAGGCAGACGGAACAAAAATCGAGCTCTCCATAGGAGAAGAAGACAGCGACCCTGTATTCGTTATAGACGATCTGCTGCCGCACCTTTCACGAAAAGCCCAGGATGAGAAAAAGCTATCAGAGGCAATAGAAGGGGAAAAACTTGCAGTCCTCTTCGGCAGCATCCCCCTCGTGGGCGTTGAGAAAGAGGGAGTAAAGAAAGGCATACTCAAGCTTTTGCATGACAGGTACGGCATCGTGGAAGATGATTTCATCAGCGCCGAACTGGAGGTCGTGCCTGCCTTTAAGGCAAGGGACGTAGGCATCGACCTGAGCATGATTGGCGCTTACGGCCAGGATGACAGAGCCTGTGCATATACACTCCTCGAAGCGTTCTGCGACACCTGCGACCCGGGCCGTTCATGTCTTGCAATCTTTACGGATAAAGAAGAAATAGGCTCAGAAGGCGATACAGGTATGCAGTCCAATGCCCTTCAGATATTTTTATACAACATCCTTGAAGGTATGGATCTGAAAGCAGATGAGGTAACGGTGAGGAAGATACTCTTTAAATCAAGGGCAATTTCGGCTGATGTGAATGGCCCCATAAATCCCATGTACCAGGATGTACACGAAAAACAGAACGCCTGCTATCTCGGCCGCGGCATTTGCGTGACAAAGTTTACCGGTCACGGCGGTAAGGGTGGCGCGAGCGATGCCCATGCAGAGTATGTCGGTGAGATACGAAGGCTCTTTGACAGAGAGGACATACTCTGGCAGACCGGCGAGCTCGGGAAAATCGATCAGGGTGGAGGTGGAACAGTAGCGAAGCATCTTGCCGTTTACGGCATGGATATTATCGACTGCGGCACCCCGATCCTCACCATGCATTCCCCCTTTGAAGTATCAAGCAAGCTCGATGTATACGAAACATACAGGGCTTTTCATGTCTTTTTCAAATCGTATCTAAACCATATGGAGGCACCATAAACATTATGATGGAAAGCGAAACATTTGATATACCCGAGATAATACCCTTACTCCCTGTAAGAGATATGGTCATGTATCCTTCAGTTATTCTCCCTCTGTTTGTGGGGAGAGACATGTCTATCAACGCCGTGGAAAAATCTTTATCCAAGGACAGGTTGATCCTTGTAGCCGCGCAAAAGGACTTGACCGACGAAGACCCACTGCCGGAAAGGATATACTCCGTGGGTGTGGTCTCACAGATCATGAGGATGCTGAGACTCCCCGACGGGAGGGTAAAAGTCCTTATTCAGGGATTAAAAAAGGCCACGGTCAAGGAATATGTCCAGGAAACCCCTACTTTTTTAGTCAGGATAGAACCCATTGAGGAGCCTATCATCACCGAGATTACCCTCGAAATCGAAGCGCTTATGCGCTATGTGAAGGAAGAGATGGAGAAGGTTGTTTCAATGGGCAGAATGGTACCACCTGATATACTCATGGTTCTCGACACCATTGATGAGCCGGGAAAACTTGCCGACATTGCAGCCGCCAACCTCGGGATTGCAGTCGATAAGGCCCAGGAAATCCTCGAAATAATAGACCCGATTTTACGCCTGAGAAAGCTCTCGGAAATCCTCGGGAAAGAGATAGAGCTCCTGAATATGCAGGCTAAGATACTCTCACAGGCAAAAGACGAGATGACAAAGAGTCAGAGGGATTATTTCCTGAGAGAGCAGATGAAGGCAATCAAAAACGAACTCGGAGAAAGCGACGAGAGGACTGAAGAGATAGAAGACCTGCAGAAACGGATAAAAAAGGCAAAGATGCCCAAAGACGTTGAAAAAGAGGCAAAGAAACAGCTCGACCGGCTCGACATGATGCACCCTGACGCCATGGAATCCTCCATGATAAGGACGTATGTCGAATGGCTCGTAGAGCTTCCATGGAGCATATCAACAAAAGACAACATTGATATAAAACCGGCAAAGAAAGTGCTCGACGAAGATCATTATGACCTTGAAAAGGTAAAGGAGAGGATCCTTGAGTTCTTAAGCGTCTTGAAGCTGAAAGGAGAAATAAAAGGGCCCATTCTCTGTTTTGTGGGACCGCCCGGTGTGGGAAAGACCTCTCTCGGAAAATCGATTGCCAGGGCGGTAGGGCGAAAATTCACGAGAATCTCTCTGGGTGGCGTTAGAGATGAGGCTGAGATAAGGGGCCACAGGAGGACATACGTGGGTTCCATGCCGGGAAGAATAATCCAGAGCATCAAACAGGCCGGCGCAAATAATCCTGTGTTCATGATGGACGAGATTGACAAGCTTGGTAACGACTTCAGGGGAGACCCTGCAAGCGCCCTGCTTGAAGTACTCGACCCTGAGCAGAACAATTCATTCAGCGACCATTACCTTAATCTGCCCTTTGACCTCTCGAAGGTCATGTTCATCACAACGGCAAACAGGATTGACACCATACCCTCTGCCCTGAAAGACAGGATGGAGGTCATACATATAGCGGGGTATACGGAGAAGGAAAAGCTTGTTATCGCTAAAAAATACCTTATTCCGAAACAGCTCAATGAGAATGGACTGAAGGAAAAAAACCTCGCATTTGCAGACCATGGCATTTCAAAAATCATACTGGACTATACGCGTGAAGCCGGCTTGCGAAGTCTTGAAAGGAAGATTGCCGCCATCGGAAGAAAGGCAGCACGAAAAATTGCAGAAGGTGATAAACGAAAAATTGTGGTGACAACGAAAAACCTCCATACATTCTTAGGACCCTCAAAATATCTTCCTGAAAGCGATTCAGAACTCGATTCTATCGGTGTAGTGAGTGGCCTTGCCTGGACAGAATTCGGCGGTGATGTCCTCTACATCGAGGCATCATGCAGAAAAGGGAAAAAAGACCTGACCCTCACCGGCAATATGGGTGACGTAATGAAGGAATCCGTACAGGCAGCCCTGACATACATCAAATCCAAAGCTGAAGCGCTCGGCATCAATGAAGATATCTTCGATACGCTTGAGATGCACGTGCACACCCCTCAGGGTGCAATCCCTAAAGATGGTCCATCGGCAGGTATCACCATGGCCGTTGCCATGATAAGCGCCATTACAAAAAGGCATGTGAACAGAAAGATTGCCATGACAGGAGAGATTACCCTCACCGGAAGGGTTTTACCCATAGGTGGCCTGAAAGAGAAAACGCTCGCCGCCCTCCGGGCACGAATGGAGACAATCATTCTACCCGATGAAAATATGAGCGAACTCGTTGAAATACCCGGATATGTGAAGAAAAAAATCAAGTTCGTGCCTGTGAAAAATATGGATGAAGTGGTAAAGGCTATTTTCGGAGAAAAATAAAATGATTCTTGGTGCTGGATACTGGATGAAGGCGGCATGGAGCAATGGCTGGAGAGTGGAAGGTTGGAAGGTTGGATGATTCGAGGTTTAGCTAACCTTCTAACCCTCTAATCATCTATGAATGGCTGTGAACGGTGAACTGTGAACGGTGAACTGACGTTAAGGGAAGCTTTATTCTATGAAAAACTTGACGGCAATAAGGTACATTGTCATCTCTGCCGGCATAACTGCTTAATCGCCGAAGACAAGCGCGGTATCTGCGGCGTCAGGGAAAACAGGGGCGGCATCCTCTATTCTCTGGTTTATGGTATGCCCTGTTCCTGGCATGTAGACCCCATTGAAAAGAAACCTTTCTTCCATTTTTTCCCCGGCTCAAAGGCCTTTTCCATCGCCACAGTGGGATGCAATTTTAGATGCCTTCACTGTCAGAACCATGAAATTTCTCAGATGCCAAAGAACGGAGGTCATGTTCCTGGACAGAAAATGTCTCCCCAAGAGGCGGTGGAGCTGGCACAGAGGTCAGGATGCAAAAGCATATCCTATACCTACACCGAACCAACAATATTTTATGAATATGCCCTTGATATTGCAAGACTCGCAAAAGAGAATGGAATCCGCAACAATTTCGTCACAAATGGCTACATTCAGGAGGAACCTCTGAAGGCCATACAGCCTTACCTGGACGGGGCAAATATAGACCTCAAAGGCTTCAATGCAGAGTTTTACAAAAAGGTTTGCGGCGCTGACCTCTCGAGCGTCCTCGACACGATAAGACTTTACAAGAAACTTGGTATATGGATTGAGCTTACGACACTCATCATCCCCGGCCACAACGACAGCGAGAAAGAATTGCAGGGTATAGCCAAATTCATAAAGGATGAACTCGGCGCAGAAACCCCCTGGCATGTGAGCGCCTTCTACCCTACCTACAAACTTCTCGATGCGAGCAGAACTTCGCCAAAAATCCTTCACAGGGCTCGCGAGATCGGTCTCGAAGAAGGGTTGCGGTACGTCTACGAAGGGAATATCCCCGGTTCAGATGGTGAAAATACCTATTGTTATCATTGCAATAAACCTGTTATAAGGCGCTACGGATACACCATTACAGAATATAATATTAAAAACAGCGCCTGTACTTTCTGCGGGACAGCAATCGACGGGATCGGGATGTAAACCCGATTCAGAGATTAAGGGATTGAGGAATAGATATAGTGAAAAAGGTAATCATTATAGGCGCCGGGCTTGCCGGGATGGTCGCAGCCATAGCAGCCCACGAAGAAGGGGCTCAGGTCATTTTGATTGACAGGGGTTCCATTGGCCTCGGGACAAACACAGCCTTAGCCGGCGGTGTTTTTACCGGACCCACGGGAGGCTATGACGCTGAAGCATACATAAAGGATACGATCCGGATCGGGAGAATGATTAATAATACATCCATGGTAAAACTCATTGCAGAAAGGTCTTCAGACGCATTCGATTTCCTCCGTTCTTCCGGGCTTCCCATGATGGATTTCCACAGCATCACGGCGGTGAGAACGCCACACCTCGATCAGATTCCAGGGCTTCTGCTTGTAAAAAATATGGCTGAGAAGGCAAGGAAACTCGACAGAGTTACAATATTCCCCGGGTTTTATGTCACGGATATTATCAAAGACGGCAACAGGGCATGCGGTGTAGAAGGCTTCAACAAAAAGGGAGAGGAGGTAACCCTTTTAGCTGATGCTGTTATAATTGCTGCCGGTGGTGCAGGGGCGATCTATCTCGTTAATGACAACCAGAAAAATACCATGGGACAGGGTTACCGGCTTGCAGCAAAGGCAGGCCTTGAACTCTTTGATATGGAGTTTGTCCAGTTCTACCCTCTCGTGCTGGCCGATAAACACCTGCCATCAATGATTCTCTACCCTCCATTCCCCGAGGAAGTGCGCCTTCTTGATTCCTCTGGAGAGGACATTCTGAAAAAACATTCCCTCGGCAGTTTGAACGAAGCTATCCATACAAAAAGAGATCTGTTTTCCATCCTCCTCTTTGAAGAAACTTCCATGGGGGGCGTATATGCGGACTTCAGTGATGTACCTTTATTGCTTTGGGATGAATACCCCCAGACTCTCCTTGCAAAATTAAAATTCCCTGTTCGCACAAAACCTGTTCCCATCTCCCCTGCAGTGCACTTTTTCATGGGCGGAGTAAAAATTGATGAGGGTGCCAGGACGGCTATCGCCGGTCTTTTTGCCTGCGGAGAGGTTGCATGGGGGCTCCACGGGGCAAACAGAAGAGGCGGCAATGCTCTCACGGAATGCCTTGTCATGGGAAAAATTGCGGGACAGAACGCCGCACAATTATCTGAAAGTAAGATTACCATGTGCAAGGGAAAACCTGGTGCAACAGCCATGGGAGAAAATGATATTTACAACGACAATGCTCATTCCCCCAACAAGACATCCCTCAGGGAACTCCGCCGGAGCATCAGGGAAATTGCCTGGAATAATGCAGGGGTTGAAAGATCTGAAAAAGGGTTGAAAGAGGGATTGGACGCCGTTGATAAGATCAATGTACAGCTTTACGCAGCTGTTCCACGCAATGTTCCCGAAATGAGGCTGAAGGAAGATCTTCTGAGCGCCTCTTTTGTCCTCAAAACAATACTCATTGCAAGTCTCGGCCGGAAGGAAAGCCGCGGCAGTTTTCAGCGTAAAGATTTCCCGTATGAAGACAATTTAAACTGGCAAAAAAATTCATGTCTCTCTTATGACCCTGAACGGAGAGACTTTTCATTGCATTATGTCTAAACACTACGCAGTAAGCAGTCAGCACTGTTCACCTTTAATTCTTCTCTTCTCGCCTTCAGCCTGCCTTTCACCATACTTAACTTACTCAACTTACTCAACCGCTCCTTATGCTCTTCGCTCTCTGCTCAACCATATTGTGAATTTTTTCCTAAAGTTCATTGACATTCCCCAAAAAAGTGGTTTACAATAAACAGTCCTTAAGCTTAGCATCGCATATGGCTAAGTGTATATGACAACGTATGGCTAAGCTGAGTTTTAATAGTTATAAACAAAATTTTTAAGGAGGTTATAGATGAGTAAACGCAATATGTTTTTTTCGTTGTTTCTTTTTGCTGCCATGCTTTTGATGACAGCACCACTCGCCCTTGCCGGCGAAGCAGACATCGTGCTGCCGGATCTCTCCCAGGTATCCTTTAATATCTTCGGTGGGTTGAGCGGCCTGTCCATCATGTATTTTGGTATCTTTATCTGTTTTGTCGGCCTTGTCTTCTCGATCGTCCAGGCGAGCCAGACAAAGAACCTCCCTGCCCACAAGGCCATGTTAGATGTATCAGAGATCATCTGGCAAACCTGTAAGTCCTATCTTGCACAGCAGGGCAAGTTCCTGGTCATTCTCTGGGTACTCATCGCAATATGTATGGTTTACTACTTCATGGGCCTGAGCCACGTGCCATTCGGTAATACGGTCATCATCCTTGTTTGTTCTATCTTCGGTATACTCGGCTCATACGGTGTGGCATGGTTCGGCATGAGGATAAATACATGGGCCAACTCCAGGACAGCCTTTTCATCCCTGCGCGGCAGGCCTGTTGATGTAGTGACCATCCCTCTCAACTCAGGGATGAGCGTTGGACTCCTCCTTGTAAGCGTGGAGCTTTTCTTCATGATCTGCATCCTCTGTTTTCTTCCGAAAGAACTTATCGGTCCGAGTTTCATCGGTTTTGCTATCGGTGAGTCTCTGGGCGCAAGCGCCTTGAGAATCGCCGGCGGTATCTTCACGAAGATTGCCGACATCGGCTCCGATCTCATGAAGATCGTCTTCAAGCTTCCTGAAGACGACCCGAAAAACCCCGGTGTTATCGCCGACTGTACCGGTGACAACGCCGGCGACAGCGTCGGCCCCACCGCAGACGGTTTCGAAACATACGGCGTTACCGGTGTTGCCTTAATCGCCTTCCTCGCCCTTGCCCTTGCAGCAAATCCCATCATGTCAGGAATCCTGATCATCTGGATATTTGCAATGCGTATTCTTATGATCCTTACCTCCCTTGTTTCATATTTCATCAATAAAGGCATCACCTCTTCCCTTTATGGCTCAAAGACAAAATTTGATTTTGAACAGCCCCTTACCAATCTCGT